>JALYVS010000430.1 GCA_030853115.1 Actinomycetota bacterium | reverse complement strand
GGCCTGCGCCGCGGCCTGGTGGCCCGCCTCCTGCTGGCCGGCCGCGGCGAGCTGCCGGGCGAGCTCCGCGGCCTGGCTGAGCAGGGTGTCGATCTTCCGCTCGTTGCTCCAGCCGAGCACGTACCGGCTGCGGTCATCGATCCGGAACCGGTCGTCCTTCTCGTGCCGGACGCCGCCCTTGATCTGCCCGGCCTTGGTCAGCGCCCGGGTCGCCCGGCGGAACTCGGCCATCGTCTGGACGCACTCTACGTCGGCCCGGCGGGCGAGCTCACGCTCCAGCCAGGGCGCGAAGCCGGTGTCCTTGACCTCGAGCTTGGCCGCCAGCGTTCCCCGGCCGAGCTCCGGCGGCCCGCCCCGGTCGGCCAGGGCCGGAGCCGGAACCCGGTAGTAGACCACCCGCTCGCGCAGGTGCTGCCCGTCGATCCAGCCGGACACCGCGCTGTAGTGCTCCTCGGGGACCAGGATGGAGAGCGCGAACGAGTGCAGCAGCCGCTCCGCCGCCCCTTCCCAGTCGGACTCGGCCGAGCGCACCGCGATCAGCTCCCCGGCGAACGGCAACGTGTCGGCGACCAGCCCCAGTTCCCGGCCGAGCAGAGCCCGCAGGTCCAGCTGACGCTTGGGGATGTTGCTCTTGCGCTCGCGCAGGCTGCGCAGCTCCGCGTTGACCTCCGCGGCGTCGGCGTCCAGCCGGTGCCGGCCGGCCCGGGCGTCGGCGAGCTCGTTCTGCGCGTCCGCGAGCTCGGTGTCGGCGATGCTCCGGGCCGCGGTGATCTGCTGGCGGCGGGCGGCGAAGTGCTCCGCGGTCTCCACCGGGTCCAGTCCCGCCTGGCCGAGCAGTCCGGCGAAGTTCTGGTAGCGGTCCTGACGGGCGTCGCGGGTCCGGCCGTTCTCTTCGATCTGCCGCTCGAGCTCGGCGAGGCGGTTGCCGCCATGCCCGGCGCGTTCGACCTGCAGGCTGGTCTCGCGCGTGCGGAGGTCGGCCAGCCGGTCGTCGAGTCCATCGCGGTGCGCTGTCAGCCGGAACCGTTCGGCGTCGAGGGAGGCGAGGAGCCCGTCGAGGAGACGAGCCTTGTGGTCGGCGAAGTAGTACTTCAGCGCGTGCCGCTGCGCGATCAGCGTCGCGACCTGGGCGGTAACGGCGTCGTAGGCATCGCAGTCCTTGAGCAGCGGGGTGAGCGTGCCAAGCTGAGCCTGGGCGCGCAGGACGGACTGGTGCGCGCTGGTGAGGTGGTCGAAGTGGGCGACGATGTCGCCGGTGGCCTGGCCGGCCTGGAACGGCTCGAGCATGTGCTCACGGACGAACTCGGTCAGGTTGCCGACTGACTTCATCGAGACGGTCTGGTGGAACAGCTCCATGGCCTGCTCGGACTCGATGCCCAGGCGACGGCGGAAGTCCCGGCCGTACTCGGGGAAACCGTCGTGCAGCCGGACGCCGTCGGCCGCCTTCAGCCGCCGGCGCAGCCGGGTCATGTCCCCGCCGAACTCGAGGAAGTCGCCCGCGATCGACAGCGGGCTGTCGGCCGTGACGTAGAACCGGTCGGGCTGGCCGCCCACATCGCCGTTCTTCAGCCAGAAGACCTGCGCCACGGTGACCTCGGCGGCGTAGCCCTCGTTGGCGAAGACGCCGAGGATGACGCTGAACTTGGTGGCGTCGCGCAGCGCGATCGGCTTGGTGCTGCCGGTCGCCTCGTTACGCTCGGACTTGTAGTAGCCAAGAACATAGGACCGGAGCGAACGTTCCCTGGTCTCCGCCCCGGCGGCCTTGTTGTAAGAGATGCGGTGGGCGGGCAGCAGAAGGGTGGTGATCGCGTCCACGATCGTGGACTTGCCCGAGCCGATGTCGCCGGTGACCAGGGTGTTGCGGCCGTCGGCGTGCAGCGTCCACACCAGATCGTCGAACGTGCCCCAGTTGCGGACCTCCAGACGTGTCAGCCGGAAGCCGGCCAGCGGCGGCTCCATCGCCATTCGTCCTCCCCTGCCCTGGTCTCGCCGCCGGTCGCGTCGCGGCTCAGCTGGCCCGCGTACTCGGCCAGCCTGGTGCCGAAGTCGGCGAGCCACTGGCCGTCGATGTAGGCCTTGAGAATGCGCCGGACCTCGTAGGCCTGCTCGCTGTTCTTCGCCGGGCGCAGGAAGCCAAGCCGCTCCACCTTGGCGATGTGCTCGTCGATCTTGTCGATGAGGCGGGCCTCGTTGCTCGTGGCCGGCAGGAAGACCCGGATCATGTCGGCGATCTGGTCGCGGGTCAGCATCAGCCGGGTATCACCGCCCTGGGCGTCAAACTCGGCCAGCTTCTTTCGCAGCAGGGCCAGCAGCAAGCTGACGTGAAAAGACAGCGAGCGGCGCGGGATCAGCCGGGGCAGCGGGTCGGCTTCGCTCTCGTCGGCGGGCCGCTGGCGCAAGAAGGCGCAGCCCTCGGCCTCGTCGATGACGACCTGCAGGCCGAGCACCTCGACGTAGTCCTTGACGTGCGCCTGCAACTGGAGCAGCTGCTTCCAGGCGCGATCGTGGGTGTCCCGGTAGAGGACGCCCTTCATCAGCGAGGTGACGGCGAACGAAAGCTCGGGCTCGGTCATGCCGTGCTCCCGGCGGTGCGCGTGAAGGTGACCGCGGGCAGCGTGGCGGTCCGGTCGCGGCCGTCCGAGCCGGTCCAGCTGACCTGTTCGGAACGGGTGTCGTCGTAGACGATCGTGAAGGCGTCGTCGCGCAGCGACAGGTACGTGACGAGCTCGGCGGCGCCGTGGGTGAGCGGCGCGGCGCGGACCAGGTTCGCCAGCCCGATCTGCGGCTGGCGGCGCAGCGCGGCCCGGACGTTCCCGCGAAGCGGTCCCGGATCGACGTAGATCTGCTCGAACAGGGCGGCCGGGTCGGTCTCGTCGTCTCCTCCGGCGGCCCGGATGGGGTCACTGTCGATGCGGGGCTTGCGGACCGGAGTGTAGAGCGGGCGCTCCATCGGCAGCGTGATGTCCGGGGCCAGGGCGTCGACCTCCATCTCCAGCTCGATCTTGGGTATGTCGCGCAGGCCGAGCGCGCGGCCCTCGATGTCCCGGAGCAGATCGATCACCCGGCGGTTCTCGAACCACACCTGGTCGTCGAGGAACCTTCTCAGCTGTTCGGAAAGCTGCCGGACCGTCGACTGGGCCGCCTCGGCGGCTTGCAGCCAGTCGTAGTGGACGTGCCGCAGCTTCAGGTCGCTCTCGGCGTTGCCGGGCAGCTGGTGGACCCGCTCCAGCAGGTCCGATAGCTCCTGCTGGCGGGCCGCCGAGAGCAGGAAATCGTAGAACGCCTGGAACGACCGGCCCTGGTCGGAGCCGGTGATCGACTCCCGGCTGCCGAGCACGTCGTCGAGCAGTTCGCCCTTGCCGCCCTGCCAGCCGGCCACCTTTTCCCGCAGCTGCCGGTCGAGCTTGCGGAAGTTCTCTTCGACCTGACGGAAGTCGGCCAGCAGCTCCCGCGCGGTCACGGCGAACTGCTGGTAACGGTCACGGACGCCGCTCGGGTCAAGCATGCTCAGCTCGCCTGCCTCGATGCGGGCGATCTCACCGTCCAGCTGACGCTGCTGGCTGCGCAGCTCCTCGATCTTCGACGCCGGGTCCGGCTCGGTGCCGAAGACGATCTGGCGGAGCAGGTCGAAGATGGTGTTCAGCCGGGACTCGGTCCCGACGAAGTCGCGTGCGGCCAGGGCCTGCACCCACTGCAGCGCTTTCTCGACCGCCGGGGTCGCGTCGAAGTGCGGCTCGTCGCTGCCCCCCGGGTAGTACTTGCGCAGCCACCCCGACTCGGCCGCCGCCCAGTCGTCGAGATACGCCCTCGCGGGTTTGGGAAAGCTGTGCGGCACCCGCTCGTTCCGCGCGTACAGCTCATCGTCGAGACGGCTCGCCAGCTCCGTGGCGGGAATGGAGCGGACGTTCTCCTCGACAAAGACCCGGTACAGAAAGCTGAGCACGAGCGGCGCGCTGTCGGCCCGGAGCAGCCGCCAGGCCGGGCTGTTCGCGCGCAGCCACGCGATCTCTTCGAACTCCATGCTCGCGGCCATGCGGTTCATCGTAGGTAGTGAGTACGACATTCCGCTCGCGGATCAGAACAGGGTGTTCTCCGGCAGCACACCGCGCATCCGCTCGTAGTCCAGGGTGACGCAGCGGATCCCCCGGTCCTGCGCCAGGGTCCGGGCCTGCAGCTTGATCTCCTGGGCCGCGAAGATGCCCTGCACCGGGCTCAGCATCGGATCCCGGTTCAGCAGCTCCAGGTACCTGGTCAGCTGCTCCACCCCGTCGATCTCGCCCCGCCGCTTGATCTCCACCGCGACGCTGACGCCCGCCTCGTCCCGGCACATCAGGTCGACCGGGCCGATCGGGGTCGGGAACTCGCGGCGGACCAGCCGCCAGCCCTCGCCCAGCAGGTCCAGCTGGACGGCGAGCAGCTCCTGCAGGTGCGCTTCCACGCCGTCCTTGACCAGTCCGGGATCGATCCCCAGCTCCACCGAGGTGTCGCTGATGACCTCGGTGATCGTGATCGCGAGCGTCTCGCCCGCCTTGTTGGTCACCGACCACAGGCCCGGCTTCTCGGTCAGCCGGCACGGCGGGGACATCCAGTTCAGCGGCTTGTACGAGCCGCCGTCGGAGTGCACGAGAACCGATCCGTCCGCCTTGACGATGAGCAGGCGGAGGGCCGAAGGCAGATGAGCGGTGAGCCGGCCGACGTAGTCGACGCTGCACCGGGCGATGACGAGCCGCACGGTCAGCCACTCTACTGGCTCACATAGGCTCAGCTGGCGTGAGCCCACGCCGGATCCGCCGCGAGCGCTCCGGCCCGGTGGACCACGCGCCGCGCCCGGAACGCGCCGAGTCCTGGCCCGACGGGGACTGGATCGTGCACCGGGTGGCCGGCGCGGGAACGGCCAAGGCCTACCGTTGCCCCGGCTGCGACCAGGAGATCGTGCCCGGCGTCCCGCACGTCGTGGCCTGGCGGGCCGACGGACTACCGACCGGGGTCGGCATCGATGAACGCCGGCACTGGCACAGCACGTGCTGGCAGTACCGGCTGCAGCGCGGACAACGACCCCGCAGGGTCCGGAGGAGAAACCCGTGACGGAAAGCCCCGTGCCTGAAAACCCCGTGCTCAAAAACCCCGTGCCCGAGATCCGGGCCACTACCGTGCTCCCGGCCAAGCGCACCCCGGTCACCTTGCCGACCG
>JALYVS010000429.1 GCA_030853115.1 Actinomycetota bacterium | reverse complement strand
GCTCCCAGCAGCCCGCCGATCCGCACCGGCACGGTTCGACGCCGCCGGCCAGCGGCATGTGCCCGAATTCGCCCGCCGAGCCGTGCGCACCGGTCACCGGCCGGCCGCCGACCAGCAGCACCCCGCCGATGCCGGTCGCGACGTGCAGGTGCAAAGCGACCGAGACACCTCGCAGCACGCCGCGGCGGGCCTCCGCCAGCCCGGCCAGCGTGGCGTCGTTGCCGGCCAGGACCGGGTCCTGCCCGCTCGTCCCGAAGTTGCCGAGGACCCCGGCCACGTCGACGTCCTGCCAGTCGGCCAGGGTCGGCTGCACCATCGTGCCGCCGCTCACCGGCGACGGCACCGCCACGCCGATGCCGACCACGCGGTCACCGAACTGGCGCCGGCGGGCCCGCAGCCTGGCCGCGACATCGGCCAGCATCACGGTCCCCGAGCCGGTGTCCCGCTCCCGGCGGTCAAGCACGCTGCTGCGCCCGGTCAGCTCGAAGGCGGCCAGGGTAAAGGAATCATCCCGCAGGTCGACGGCGAGCGCCACGGGCCCGGCCGGGTGGGCCGACGGTACTCCGGTCGGGCGTCCCCTGGTGCGCTGGACCCGCACGTCGGCCGGCGCGTCGGCCGGGCTGCTCAGCTCCTCGATGAGCTGGCGTCCGGCCAGCTCCCGGACCAGGACAGTAGCCGTTCCCCGGGCCAGGCTGAGCTGCCTGGTGAGCTCGGCCCGGGTGAGCTGGCCGGCGCCATCGTGGACCGCCCGCAGCAGCCGCGCGAGATTATGCGCCCGCAACTCGGCGCTCGTGGTCGCCGCGCCCTCATCCCTCCGCACTCTGTAGATCGTGCCATGCCCGGGCGCAGAGCCAAACCTCGAGGCGAGCTACCAGTCCCAGTGGAAGCCGACCGCCGTCTTCTCGGCCAGCCGCAGGTAGCGATGCACGGCGAACTGACTGTCCAGGCTCATGGGCTCGCGCTCCACGATCGGCCCGTCCATCCCGTCCCAGATCGCCCATTCGACGTTGCCGGGCAGCTTGTCCGGATGAAACTCCACGCGTATATCGATGTTCTCGGCGAAATACTGCACAATGCGACGGAACTCCGGAGCGGGAGGCATCGCGTAATGGAAGCTGGATGAGTACTCAAGGGTGGCCGTTTCGCCGGCCGCGAGCGGCTTGGCGAGCAGCATATCGACCACAAACAACTCGGCCAGCGGCTGGTAAAAGGGACCCGCCAGCCCGCTGAATCCCTGCCCTACCTCAATGGTCAGGGCATTGGTGTCGGCGCGATAGGGCACCCGATCCAGCCCGTCGACGACCGCCTCGATGACGTGGATAACGCGGTGCCGCACCGGCATGCCGTCCGGGCCCAGGTAATGGTGATCGTGCAGGGAAAGGGTCTTGAGCCGCGGGCGGCCGAGCGCACCCGCCTTGTCCTCGCGGATCGCGCCCGGACCGGACAGCACCCGGACGCGGGCCGAGCCTTCCCAGAGCTTCAGCAGCTGCTCTCGCTCCAGCGCGCCGAACCCGAACGCGTCCACGAACAAGGTCAAGGTGGCCTTGGACAGGAGCCTGCCGGAAAGAGCGCGGGAGGCGGTGTCCTTGAGCTGCCTGGGCAACACGTCGATATCACCGCTGGTCCGCGGATGCTCCCATAGGTAGTGGGCCAGCACCTCGGACACCGCGAGCTGGTTCACCTGCCCCTGCCTGCTTCGCTCGGCGTACTGCTCCCACCTGCGCCGGTAGCGGCCTGGGCGCAACAGCAGCTCGCGCAGGTAGGCGGCCGCTGCTTGAGTGCCCGTAGGCACCGCGGGCGTTTCCTGGGCCACGGGCTCCTCGGCGTTGGCTGGACGGAGGGTTGCTGGACGGAGCGTTGCTGGGCGGAAGGTTCACGGGCGGAAGGTTCACGGGCGGAAGGTTCACGGGCGGAAGGCCGGGGACGGAAGGCCGGTTTGACGGGCTGAGTATTAAGCGCGACATTTGCCAGCTATCGTATGCCTGTTCTCGCGAAAGGGGCGAGAACGCCATGGCCAGACCTGGTAATAACGCGCTGGCCGGATAAGGCGTATTTCCCCGGGCTCGGCTACAGCCATCATTGACCCTGCTGAGGATATCAGCCGGACACATGTCACGGCGGCCTGGCTCGGGCCCGCTTCCCTAGGCAGGGGCGGATTCGCCCGCGGTCACCAGGACCGGAGCCGGCCCGCCCGGCCCGCTGAACCCAGTCGCTGGCGGCGGGCGGCACGGGTAGATTCTTAGGTATGCCCGGGATTGACGGCGAGCCGCGCTGGCTGAGCGATGACGAACAGCGGGCCTGGCGTGCCACCGTTAACCTGTCCCAGCTGCTCATGCGCCAGCTCGACCACGACCTGAACGCACACGGGCTGAACGGCCACGACTACGAGATCCTCGTCGAGCTGTCCGAAGCGCCGGATAACCGGCGGCGGATGACCGAGCTCGCCGATGCCACCAGCCAGTCCCGGAGCCGGCTCTCCCACCAGATATCGCGGATGGAAAGCCGCGGCCTGGTCCGGCGGGACAACTGCGAAGGCGACAAGCGCGGCACCTTCGCCGTGCTGACCGACCCAGGCGTGGACGCGATCAGGCGAGTCGCCCCGGCCCACGTGGACAACGTCCGCCGCCATTTCATCGACCGGCTGACGCCGCGTCAGCTGGACGAAGTCGGCGACGCCTTCGGGCCCATCGTCGATTACCTGCGCAAGATCCGCGACCGCGACTAGAACAGCACGGACATCAGGCGGCTGGTCTCGGCGAACCCGACCCTACGGTACGCCGCCCGGGCGGGTTCGTTGAAGTCGTTGACATACAGCGACACCAGCGGCGCGATCGTCCGCGCCGCCTCGGCCACGACCGCGGCCATGCCCGGCGCGGCTAGGCCCTGACCGCGGCATTCGGGCCGCACCCAGACGCCTTGCACCTGGCACACCTGCGGGGTGACGGCACCGATCTCCGCCTTGAAGATGACCCGGCCGTCCTCGATCCGGGCGAAGGCCCGGCCGCCGCGGATGAGCTGCTCAAGCCGGGCCCGGTAGGAGGCGCCGCCGTCCCCGATGACGGGCGATACGCCGACCTCCTCGGTGAACATGGCCACGCAGGCCGGCCACAAGATGTCGATCTCGTCCGGCCGCACGAGCCGAACCCGGGGATCGGGCGGCACCAGCGGCGGCCCGGGCGTGACCATGACGGGCTGCACCGGCCGGACCTCGCGGGCCGGACCCCACTGCGGCCGCAGCAGCGCCCACAGGGCCTGGACCTCGGCGGCCCGCCCGACCACCGACGAGCAGCGCCGCCCCTGCCGTAGCGCCCGGTCCGCGAACGCCACGACGGCGTCCGGGGTGGCGTTCACCGGGACCAGGTTGGCACCGGAGTAGCACAGCGACTCCAGCCGCCCGCCGGAGGAATGGCCCCACATCTGCGCACCGAGCCGGGAAGGTTCGATACCGAGGCCACGCACCCGGGAACTCACGAAGACGTTCGTCACCGGATCACGGTCGCAGATCGCCAGCACCGCGCTACGGTCCCGCTCCTCGAGCTGCCGCACCGAGGCGGACCACGGCGGCTTTACCCGCAACATACCCCCAGCGTACACCGGGCAATAGCAGCAGAAATTCTTAGCCCGGACATGCCACCGCCATTGTCATCCGCGTTATCCGCGCGCCGCTCGCGTGCTTCACTGCCCCGTTCCCGGCGTCGGCGCCGGCACGGCCGGGCAGGTCGCATTGGCCAGTCCGGCGCCCTGCGGCAAGGCGCCGGTCGCGAGGTAGCCGTTCAGGTACCCCTGGATGCAGGAGTTCGACGGCTGCTCGAGCGATTGCCCGTGGTTGCCGCCGCCCTGGACCACCACCATCCGCGCGGACGGCAGCAGCTTGTGCGCGTTCTGGGCGCCCGCGTACGGGGTAGCCGGGTCCAGGGTGCCCTGCAGCATCAAGATGCCGGGCAGCCCGGCGCCGTTGACCGACAGCGGCTTCGCCGGACCCCGCACCGGCCAGAAGGCGCAGGCGGCGTTAAACCAGGCGTTGTCCCAGGCCTGGAACGGGGCCGTCTTGGCGACCCGCTCGGTGTCCGACGTCCAGTAGGCGAAGCTGCGCGGCCAGTTCACATCCGAGCACTGGACCGCGTTGTAGACGGCGAACTCATTCTCGTTCTGGGTACCGTTGCCCTGGTACTGGGTGACCATGGCGGCGGTCTGGCCGGAGTTCAGGTAGGACGACAGCGCCTGGGCCAGGCTGGGCCAGAGCGTGTCGAGGTAGCCGCCCTGCAGGAACGTATCGTCGAATTCGTCGGCCCCGATTATCCCTTGGGCGGGGTGCGCGAGCACCTGGTGGCGGGCTTGATACCAGGCGGCCTGCACCTGCGCGCCGGTGCGGCCCAGATGGTACGTGTTGTCGTATTTCGCCACCCAGGCGAAAAACGCCTCCATGCGACCCTGGAAAGCGTAATCCTGGCCGATGTTATCGGTGTACCAAACCCCGGTGGGATCGACGGTGCTATCCAGGACCATGCGACGGACCCGGCTGGGGAATAGCGTGGCGTAAACCTGGCCCAGATAAGTGCCGTAGGAGAAAGCGTAGTAATTTATCTTCGACACGCCAAACGCGGCGCGAATGGAGTCCAGGTCCCTGGCCACGTCCGCGGTGGTCATATAAGGCAGCAGCCAGCCGAACTTCTGCTGGCAATCACTCGCGTACATTTTCGCCCGGTTAATGAGCACTTGCTCAGCGGCGGAATTGGCCGGGATGTAGTCCGGGCGGACCCCGGAGAAGAACGAGGAGTCGCAGCTCAACGCGGGCACCGAAGACCCCACCCCGCGCGGGTCGAAACCGACGATGTCGTAGTCGGCGGTCACGCCCGGGCTCAGCCCCTGCGCCGCCTCGGCCGCGAGCGGCAGCCCGTCACCGCCGGGACCGCCCGGATTGACCAGCATGATCCCCTGCTGCCGGCTGGGCGCCGCCGTCGCGGGGATCATATCCAGGGCCAGGCTGAGATGCCTGCCGCCGGGGTCGGCGTAGTTGACCGGGACGCTCAGCGTGGTGCAGTCGGGCACGCCTTCCTGAGCCAGCTGCCCGGAGCAGGAGTGCCAGTGCAGGGTGCTGCTGTGCGCCGGGATGATCGAGCCGGCCTGCGCGGCGCCCCGGGCGGTCTGCGAGCTCGGCGTAGCGCGGGCGCCCGGGCCGCCGCGGCTCGGGG
>JALYVS010000079.1 GCA_030853115.1 Actinomycetota bacterium | reverse complement strand
ATGACGCTGGCCATGTCCGCCTGCACCGGCACCGCATCGAAAGACCAGGTGACGAAGTCATCTGAGCACTTCGGCAGGTTGAAGCGGGCCAGGGATTCGCCCACCTGGTACTGAGTGAGATCGGCCAACGACTGGTTGTTGGCGGGCGAGCAGTTCGCCGCGTTGTAGTTCACCATGCCGAGGACGGTCTTCAGGCTGGCCTGGGAGCCGGCCTCGACCGCGGTCAGCGCCTGCTGTGATTCGGTGACGCCTCCGGCGCAGGACTCGACGGCCGCCTTCATGTCTTTCATGTACGCGTTGAGATCCGCGGCCTGCTGCGCGTGCGAGGGCTTGTGCGCCAGCGCCACGAGCACCGCCGCGCCGGCCAGCAGCACCAGCGCGAGCAGCGCCCACACCGGGGTGCGGCGGACCGGCCAGCCGCTGTGCCTGATCGGGACATACGGCGGCGGGTCGGCGGTGGTCGGCGTGCTCAACTGGTCAGCTCCTCATGGCGAGCGCGATGCCCTTGTTCAGGTCGGTGAGCGTCACCGCGCCGAAGATGCGATCGACGATTCGGTGCTTGGCATTGAGGAAGAAGGTCTGCGGTAGCGCGACGACGCCGTAGGCGTTCGCTGCGCTGAAGTGCGGGTCGAACCCTACGGGATAGGTCACGCCGTGCGCGCGGGTAAACGCTGTGGCGTTGCCGAGGACGTCGTTCTCGTCCAGCCCGACCAGGGCCACCTTGGCCGGGTCGGTGCGGTAGAACCTGGCTAGCAGCGGGGTCTCCTGCTGGCAGGGACCGCACCAGGACGCGAAGAAGTTCACGATGACCGGGTGGCCGGAGTAGTCGCTCAGCGAGACCTGCGACCCGGAATGGCCGAGCCCCGGGAGGCTGAAGGCGGCCGCCACCGGGTCCGCGGCCGGTGCGGCCCGGCCGGGGCCCGAGCCGGTCAGGGCGAGAGCGGCCAGCGAGCCCGCGACACAGAGCGCGACCACGATGGCGGCGAGCTTGTGCCTGGCGGCTGACCGCCAGACCTCACCGACCGCGCCCCGCCACGTCAGCTGTCCCAAGCCCGGTCCCGCCGTGCCCGGTCCAGCCGTCCCGGGCTCCGCCGTGCCGGCCTCCGCCGTGCCGGGCTCCGCCGGCCCCTGATCCACCGCACCCTGGTCGGCCGGGCCCCGATTCACCGCGTTCTGCTTCACCCTGGTTCCTGCACCTTCACCCGGCACCCGCCGGCTCATTCTCCGAACTCCGAGTCGGTGCCAGTGTGCCATCGTTCGCCTCCGGGTCGGCCGGTGCCGCCGGCCCAAGGCCCAGCGGGCCCTGCGGGGCCGGCAGCAGCAGCTCGAACTCGCTGCCCTGGCCCGGCCGGCTGCGGACGGCAACATCTCCGCCGTGCGCCCGCGCGACCGCGCGGACCAGCGCCAGGCCCAGTCCGGTGCCCCGGGGCTGGCCGCTGTCGCCGCTGCGGAACCGGTCGAAAATGTGCTCCAGCTGTTCGCGGGGAATGCCCTGCCCGGCGTCGGAGACGACCATCCGGACCGGAAGGCCGGGGCCGGGGGCGATCACCGACAGCTTGATGACATCACGGTCACTGGTATGCCGGACGGCGTTTTCGAGCAGCGCGTCGATCGCCAGCCCGAGCCGCTCCTTGTCCGCTTGCGTGGTGGCCTTGTCCAGCCTGCCGAGCTGCCAGCGGCGATCGGCGGTGGGCCGCCACTTGCGCAGGATATCCATGGTGAAGCTGTCGAGCGCGACCGCTTCGGGGAGCAAGAACTCGGGATCTTCTGAGGCCGCGATGACGAGCAGCCGCTCGGAGATCCGCCGCAGCCGGTTCAGCTCGCCCAGGACCACCTGGATGTCGTGTCCCTCCTGCAGGCCGGTCAGGCCGCGGGCGAGCAGCTCGGCATGCCCGAGCGCGATGGTGATCGGAGTGCGGAGCTGATGGGAGGCGTCCTGGAGAAACCGGCGCTGGGTGGCGAGCAGCCGGGCGTTCTCCTCACTGACCAGCCTGGATTCCTGCTCGGCGGCGAGCTTGCGCCTAGCGTGCCAGACCATGGCCAAGAACATGGCCGCCATCAGCGGAACCTCGGTGAGTTCAGCGCCTGGCTCGGCGCCGCGCATCACATCCAGGCCGATCCCCCCGGCGGTCGTCGTCATGACCAAGCCGAGAACCACCAAGGTGGGCCGGGGTCCCCAGGTGCGGAACCCGTACAGCAGCGTGAAGCTGATCCAGATGAAGTGGAAGGGGATCGTTTCCCAGCCGGGGAAGGCGAAGATGGCGACCAGGTTGATCGCGGAGAAGATCGCCCATCCGGCGTCGAGCCAGGCAGGCCGGAAGGGCCAGCTGAGCCTGACGGCGAACCGGCCCAGCCCGGCCAGGCGGCTGGCATCAGCGGCCCGCAAGCTGGTAGCCCTCACCGCGTACCGTCTTGATCAGGCCGAATCCGAGCTTCGATCGCAGCCGCCGCACGCACACGTCGACAACGTTAGAGCCTGGGTCGAAGTCGTATCCCCATACCGTCGCCAGCAGCTGCCCTTTCGTGACCGAATGGCCGGCATGTTCGGCCAGCTCCCGCAGCAGCAAAAACTCCAGCCTGGTCAGCGGCACGGCACCGGCTCCGATATCGGCGACCAGCCGTCCGACGTCCAGGGTAAGGCGGCCGGTCCTGACCGTCTCCCCGGGGCGCTCGTGCCCGTTCTCCCCGGCTCGCTCCTGACCATTTTCCGCGCCCCGGTCGTGTCCGTTCTCCCCGCGCACCCGGACCCTGACCCTGACCCGGGCCAGCAGTTCGGCCAGGGAGAACGGTTTCGTCAGGTAGTCCTGGGCGCCCCGCTCCAGGCAGTCCACCTTGGAGGCGACATCCGCCCGGCAGGACAGCACGAGCACCGCCTGCTCGGGGTGCGCGGCCAGGATTCGTTCGAGGACCACCTGGCCCGCCATGTCCGGCATGACGAGGTCCAAAATCACGAGATCGTACGAGCGGTCCAGCCCTTGCCGCAAGGCCTCGGCTCCGGTGGCGGCGAAGTCGGTCGCGTACCCCGCCGCGTTGAGCGCGCGACCGATAAAAGCCCGGATCCCGGGCTCGTCGTCGGCGACCAGGATCCTGGCGGCAACCACATCCGCTGGCTGGTGAGAGTGGGCCTGAGCCACTTGTTGCGCGGTCATCGCCTCTTCGCCACTTATGGGTGTCGCTGCTCCCGCATGGGGCCAGTGGCTATGCCACCAGGCATGTTGCTCACCGTAACCATGGGGACTTGGTCCTAACGAACCGCTTACATCCTGTTGCTGATGTTTCTCCTCGGGACACTGACTGGTCAAGGGCCAGCTCGGAACGCACCGTATCTGTTACAGCTCTGTATCCCAAATACAGCCTCAATGACACAAACGTTTGCAACTCTCCGGCCCGCGTGACACCGTCTACCCGCTGAAGTGCGAATATGCCTATTCGGGCGGGTCGTGCCCGAGAAAAGATCGTGCTCGGCCGTGACTACTTAAAGTGACAGCCGGTGACTTCACGCGACGCTCTCGCGGCCCGTCTCAGGAAGTGGGCCGGACGGCCCCTCTAGCCGGGCGCGAGCACTGAGGGTGTTCGTCATGTCGTGGATGACAATTTAGTCATTCAAGCTTCAGGCTGTTGCGCACAGATTGGTTCACCGCCACCATCAGGTGCGTAACTCGGCATCGTGCCTGCAGATTTGTCTGGACCTGCCCGGCGGCCCTAGGGTGCCGGTTTCAGGCGAGGCGGTGGCAGCTGCAACCGTGTGCATCGCGTGTCGCAGAGAAACGAGGTGGTATCCGGTGTCACTGCCGGCCCGGGTGACGACGTTCCTAGTCGCGTTCGCTGTGGTTGTCGCGGGCCTGGCCTTCGTCGCCATCCATTTCATCGGGTCCAACCCTCCCGTGGTGGACTACACCCATGCGAGCGGCGGCCAGGTCAACGTGGTGATGCAGACCGACCCGCAGAACACGGTGACCAACAAGCCGGACTGGGTGTCGTACTTCATCCAGGACCCGCAGACCAAGCAGTGGGTGCACACCACTTACTTCGCGGTGCCCGCCGCGACCAAGGTGAACATGACCATCGAGGGCTACGACGGCTGCTCGGCGCTGCGCAACCCGGTCTGGAACCAGGTCACCGGCACGATCGGCGGCGTGGAGTACGTGAACGGCAAGGCGGTGTCCGAGCTGAACTCGTGGTCAGGCTGTAACGTCCAGCACACGTTCACGATGGCGGCCCTCGGCATCAACGTGCCGATCGCCGCGCCGCCGACGCTGAAACAAGAAAACGCTCTCTGCAGCACCTCGCCGTGCACGAGCGGGAGCGGCCCGTATGAGGCGGTCACGTTCAGCTTCATGACCCCGGCTCAGGGCGGGACGTTCCGCTGGCAGTGCATTGTCCCGTGCGGCAGTAGTTACCTGGACGGGAACGGAGGCCCGATGGCGACGCCGGGTTACATGAGCGGGCAGATGGATGTGCAAGCCTGATGGCCACCGAAGCGCCAGCCCCGGGCGGATCAGGTCCGGCTGGGTCAGGTTCGGCCGCGGCCGAACCGCGGCACGGGCTGCGGCTCCTCATCACGTGGGTGGTGGCCAGCGTCATCGGCTGCGTCCTCGTCTACGCCGTCTGGGGGCCGCACCTGCCCCCGGGCCGCATGTCGAGTTCGGCCGCCAACCAGCAGCTCGACAACCGGCTGCTCGGCACGCTCGCGACGCCCGTCCTGCTCGGCGTGCTGATCTACTTCGGCTACGCGCTGACCTTCTGGCGGGCCAAGGACGGCGATGAGACCGACGGGCCGCCGATCCACGGCAACACCAAGGTCCAGCTGACCTGGATCGCGGTGACCACCACGATCGTGCTCGCGCTGGCCGTCTTCGGCACCGTCGAGCTGGTAACGGTGCAGGGCGCGGGGGCCGGGGAAGGCCCGCAGCCGATCTGGAAGCCGACCGTCGGCGTCCTTCAAGTGCAGGTCATCGGCCAGCAGTGGGCCTGGACCTACCGGTATCCGCAGTTCGGCGGGTTCGAGACTACGCAGCTTGAGCTACCGGTCAACAAGCCGGTTCAGTTCAACGTCACCTCGCTCGACGTCATCCATGACTTCTGGGCCTATCAGCTTGGCGTGAAGGCTGACGCCAACCCCGGCGTGAACAACGTGGCTTACACCACGGCCACGCACACCGGCAGCTTCACGGTCCGCTGCGCCGAGCTCTGCGGGCTGTGGCACGGCGAGATGTACAACTACGGGAAGGTCGTCTCGGTGGCCGCCTTCCAGGCCTGGGCGCAGCAGACGCAGACGCAGCTCGCCTCGCTGACCAAGGAGCTGCCGCCCTACGCCATGACCTATGACCCCACCAACATCGCAAATCTGGGCAAGGTCCTCGGCCAGCTGGGCATCGGGGGCGCCGGCGGCGGCTACTACAACCCGAACGATCCCGAGCAGCCATGATCCGGCGAAAGGTAGCGAGGTAACGCGATGGCCATCGAAATTCAGCCGGAAAGCGCGCAGGTACCGGACGGACGTGAGCCCGCCGCGGCGCCTAAGGCGCGGCCCTGGTGGCTGCGCCCGGCCGCGCACACCGCGCTCATTGGGGCGGTCATCGGGTACGCGGTCGGTCACTGGCTCGGCAACGCCATCTCCACCGGCTACCAGCAGACGGCCCTCTCCGATAGCAACGACATCGCGGTCGTCCTCGGCTATCTCTTCGGCACCCTCGGCTGGCTGATCGGGCTAGGCGTCTTCACCGACCTGATTCGGCAGATGCTCGGCAAGCCGGTCGTGGGGGTCGGCGAGGGTCACGTCGGAGACGACCTGGCTAAGTACTTCAGGTACTCCCTGGACCACAAGGTGGTCGGCATCCAGTACCTCTTCGGGATGATCGTCTACTTCCTGACCGGCGGCCTGTTCGCGATGGCGATCCGGGCCGAGCTGTTGTCCCCGACTTACCACCTGATCACCCCGAGCGCCTATCTCGAGGTGGTCGGCGAGCACGGCACGATGATGATGATGATGATGACTTCGGTCGTCATGGGTCCGCTCGGAAACTACCTGGTGCCGCTGATGATCGGCTCGAAGCGGGTCGCGTTCCCCCGGGTCGAGGCACTGTCGTTCTGGCTCACTCCGTGCGCGTTCGTCATCTTGCTCTCCAGCGTGCTCCTGGGCGGGTTCCCGACCGGCTGGACCGGCTACGCGCCGCTGTCCATCCAGGCCGGGGCGGGCATGGACGGCTACGCGATCGCCTTCGGCCTGATGGGCATCTCGGCCATCCTGGCCTCCTTCAACATGGTGGTGACGATCATCTGCTACCGGGCCCCCGGCATGCGCTGGGGTCGGCTGCCGGTGTTTGTCTGGGCCATGCTCACCACGGGCTTCCTGCTGGTCCTGGCCGCGCCGGTGCTCGTCGGCGGCCTGTACATGATCATCACGGACCGGACCGCGCAGACGGCGCTCTTCGTCAGCCAACTGGGCGGGAGCAGCTACCTGTACGAGGACCTGTTCTGGTTCTTCGGCCATCCCGAGGTGTACGTCCTGGCGCTGCCCGGGTTCGGTATCGTCTCGGAGATCATCCCGGTGTTCTGCCGCAAACCGCTGTTCGGCTACAAGATCGCCGCGGCGGGCATGCTCGGGGTGGCGATCTTGTCCTTCTTTGTCTGGCAGCATCACCTGTTCGACTCCGGCATGGACCCGGACATGCGGCCGCTGTTCATGCTGACCACCGAGCTGATCTCCATCCCTACGGGCTTCATCTACCTGGTCGCGATGGGCACCTTCTGGAAGGCCAAGATCCGGCTGACGGTGCCGATGCTGTTCGCCATGGGCATGTACGTCAACTTCCTGTTCGGCGGGATTTCCGGGGTGATCCTGTCCGACGTGCCCGCGGACACGACGAGCCACGGTTCGTTCTTCGTCATGGCGCACTTCCACTACACGATCATGGGCGGCCTGATCTTCGCCTTCTTCGGCGGTATCTACTACTGGCTGCCCAAGATGCTGGGGATCCGGCTGAACGAGCGGCTCGGTAAGCTCCACTTCTGGACCATGTTCGTCTTCTTCAACTCCACTTTCCTGCCGCTGTTCGCGGTGGGTGAGCTGGGTCAGCCGCGACGCGTGTTCGATTACGCCCGCAACCTGGAGACGCTAAACGACTGGGTGTCAATTTCGGCGTTCCTGCTCGGCGTGTCGATGCTCATCTTCTTGTTCAACTTCGTCATGTCCACGCTGGTCTGGCGGGTACGCGAGGTCGGCAACCCGTGGCGCGCCCGCGGCCTGGAATGGCAGGTCTCCTCGCCGCCGCCGCCGAACAACTTCCAGCACATCCCGGTGGTCCTGTCCGGTCCGTATGAGTATGGCGACCCCAACGCGCTGCCAGTGGCCGACCTGAACCCGCCCGCCGGAGTGGTCAGCGGCGCCCTCGCAGGAACGGAGGCCTGACGGTGGCTGACCTAGCCGAAGCCGGCAGCGAAGAGACGGCCACCAGGGCCGTCGAAGAGCAGGCGTTCTACCACGAGGCCGCGCTCAACGCGGCCTGGACGGGCTCACGGCTCGCGATTGGCGGCCTGTCGTTCCTGTTCGGCGCGTTCGCGTTCGCATACTTCTACCTGCAGTCGGCCAACTCCCATCAGTTGTGGCTGCCGAGTTCCACCACACCACCGCACATGTACTACGGAGCCCTGATCACCGGGCTGATCGTGGTCAGCGCGATCGTGCAGACCACGGGGCTGCAGCAGATCAAAGCCGGGAAGAAGAACCCGTGGGCTCAGGCGGCGCTGATCGCGCTGGTGCTCGGCGTCTCGGCGATCGGGCTGCAGATCGCGGAGCTGCTCAACCTGCCGTTCCAGCCGGGCCAGTCGGGCTTCGCCAGCGTCTTCGTCGGGTTCTACCCGGTGGCGCTGGTGGTCTGGTTCTGCGCGATGATATGGCTGGAGATATTGTTCATGCGTGCGCGCTCGATACCGGCCATTTCGTTTGTCGAGCAGCCGCCCACCTACAGTGAGGCGTTCAACGTCCAGCGTTTCCAGGCGTCGCTCAGCTCGTTCACCGTCGTCTGGAACTACCTGGCCGTGGTCGCCCTCATCTTCTGGGTGCTTTTCTACGTACGTTAAGCCGTCTATCCGGCACGCCTGGAGGTTCCGTGACTGAGCTGGTTCTCGCTGATGGTCCGACCAGGTACCTGGGTGGGTCGATCGAGACGTTCGCGCTGCCCTATGGGGCCTTCATCCTCATCGCCGCTGCGCTCTACTTCATCTTCAAGCGGCCGCATAACGTGCCCCGGATGAGATACCTGGCACCTGAGCACCAGGTGGCGACCGGCACCCGCGAACCGGGTCAGCGCGGCATGACCCGGTTCCGCGGCGCGCTCCCGGCCAGCTCCATCGTGGCCGAAGCGGAGTCCGGCGTACCAGGCATGCAGCCCCCGAACGCGTCGGAGACCCTGCAAGACCCCGACATCTTGCCCCAGTCCGACTTCGTCCACCCGGGCGAGCAGGCCGCCACGGACCAGATCGCCTCGAACCAGGCGACCATTGACCAGGTAACAGCGCACCAGGCCACCCAGGACCAGGCCGTTCGCGACGAGGCCGCCCAGGACCAGGCCGTCCAGGACGAGGCCGGAGGCACGAGTGACGCTGGTGCCTAGCGCCTTCCCGGTCACCGCGTCGGCGTCCGCCGGCCGGGCCTTGCCGCCAGGGCCGCTGCCGCCGCGGCGCTCGCCGCGCGTGATCGGCAGCGCGCTGGTCGCGCTGACCAAGCCGCGCATCATCGAACTGCTCCTGGTCACCACGGTCCCGACCATGCTGCTCGCCCAGCACGGCCTGCCGTCGATCCGGCTTGTCCTGGTCACGCTGATCGGCGGCACGCTGGCCGCGGGCAGCGCCAACACGATCAACTGTTATCTCGACCGCGACATCGACGCGCTGATGAAGCGGACCTCACGCCGCCCACTGGTGGTCAACGGTCACGGCACCATCAAGCCCTGGGAGGCCCTGGCCTGGGGAATCATCCTCGGCGCCGGCGCCACCCTGCTGCTCGGCCTGATGGCCAACTGGCTGGCCGCCGCGCTCGCCGACGCCGCGATCCTGTTCTACATCTTCGTGTACACGCTGCTGCTCAAGCGGCGCAGCCCGTCCAACATCGTGATCGGCGGGGCGGCTGGCTGCTTCCCCGTCCTGGTCGGCTGGGCCGCGGTGACCGGCACGGTCAGCGTGCCTGCCGTGGTGCTATTCGCGGTCATCTTCTTGTGGACCCCGCCGCATTTCTGGGCGCTGGCGATGAAGTTCCGTAAGGACTATGCCGCGGCCAGCGTGCCGATGCTGCCGGTGGTGGCCTCGCCCGCCACGGTGGCCCGGAAAATCCTGTGGTACTCCTACGCGATGGTAGCCGCCACGCTGGCCCTGGTGCCGTACGCGGGCTGGATCTACGGCCTGTTCGCCGCCGCCCTCGGCGTCTGGTTCCTGGCCGAGGCGCACCGGCTGGACGCCCGCGTGGCCGCGGACCCCGCGGCCCAGGAAATCCCGGCGACGGAAATTCCGGCGGACTCAGCCCCCTCAGCCGCCACCGGAGGGTCATCTCCGGCTCCGATGCGCCTGTTCCACCTGTCCATCGCCTACCTGACGCTGCTTTTCGCCGCGGTCGCCGTCACCGCCCTACTGCCCTGGGGCCGTTGGTAACTCCCTGGTGGTGTAAATTCCATACTCTCGGCCGGCGCGATACCTGGCTGGTATGCGGGCGAATGTGCGGTACGTCGCGGTCGAACCGGGCCGAGGAGGTAACCTCATCAAGCACGGCCGTCAGCATATTTTCGCGTGTCTCGAGCGCCACCCCTGCGTCACGATTCCTTCATGTTGAGCCGGTAGACCAGCTGCGAGGACTTCGCCAGATCACTGAGGAGGTAGCGAGTGCCACGACCGGCATCCCGTCGCACCAGCCGGTACCGTACCTCGCCGTCCGAACCAGGTACGTCGTCCGGATCGCAATCCTGGGATGCGGCGGAGCGAGCGTCCTGGAACGCACCCGGACCGGGGGCGTCGGGCCCGCCGCGGCAGCCGTCCTACGATCCGCCGCCGCCCCCGTCCTACGGGCCCCCCGGACCGCAGTCTTACGGGCCGTCGCGGCAGCCGTCCAGCGGGCCGTCCGGACCGCAGTCCTACGGACCATCGCGGCAGCCGTCCAGCGGGCCGTCCGAGCCGCAGTCTTACGGGCCATCGCGGCGGCAGTCCAGCGGGCCGCCGCAGCAGCAGCAGCAGTCCTACGGTCCGCAGCGGCAGCCGTCCTACGCTCCGCCCGGGTCACCCAGGCCGTACGCCTACGGGCCGCCCGGGACTCAGCCTTCCGGGCCACCAGGCTCCCAGGACCCGCGGGGGCCACTTCGCGGTCCGTCTGGGCGCTCACCACGTCCGCCGAAGGCCGGCCGGCCCCGCGGGCGGTTCCGTCGGACGCTGAGGCGCCCTACGGTCCGGGTCGTCCTGGCGCTGTTCGCCTTGCTGCTGTGCTGGTGCGGCTTTTCGGTCGGCCAGGCGCTGGCTGCACCCAACGGCGGCTCCATGTCCTCCAAGCTGGCCGAATGGGCCAGGGATCACTACCTGGGCCCGGTCGTGACCCTCGGCGAGTGGATCTCTTACTCCCCGCCCAAGGTGGGTGGCCAGCCTGGCTTCTCCCTGGCCGCGCCGACCGCGGCCCAGCCGAAGATCAAGATCAGGAAACACGGCTTCCAGCCGATCATCCCCCAGCGGCTCAGCTCGCCGGCCGGCGCGCCGCTGTCCGGTGAGGGCGTCTGGCGGGTCCTGGAAACGGTCAAGGGCCAGCCCGCCATTTTCGGCACTTTTTTGCGCCCAGACAACGTGCACACCTCCTACGTGGCGGGTATCGTCTCGATGGATCAGCGGCTGCTCACCTTCCAGCTGCATCCGGGGGCCGAGGACCCAGGTCCGGGTAACTGGAAGTCAAAGCCTGACATCCCGCCGGGCGCACGTACCGGCCTGATGGCCACCTTTAACGGCGGCTTCAAGCTGGGCACCGCCGGCGGCGGCTTCTACCTCAACGGCGCCACCCGGGGGACGCTGGTGAACGGGGTGGCATCGCTGGTCTATTACAAGAACGGCGACGTCAAGATCGGCGCCTGGGATCAGGGGGTGCGGATGACGAAGTACGTCGCGGGGGTCCGGCAGAACCTCAGGCTCATCGTCAACCACGGCCAGGTCCCGGCCGCCGTGAACCAGAACGTGCTCGGCAGCTGGGGGGCCACCCTGGGCGGCGGGTATTACGTGTGGCGCTCGGGTCTCGGTGTCACCAAGGACGGCCGGCTCATCTTCGTCTACGGGCCGGCCCTGGACGTGCGGACGCTGGCGAATTTGCTGCAGCGGGCCGGCGCGGTCGAGGGCATGCAGATGGACATCAACCCGTTCTGGATGTCCTTCGAGTCCTACCACGCCGACGGTCACCCCAATGACCCGACTCCGGTCAACCTGCTGCCCACTCAGCAGCAGACCGCATACCGGTACTACTCGGTGTACAGCCGGGACTTCACGACGGTTTACTCGCGGTGACCGTTCAGGCCGACGTCACCGAGGTGGCCCTCGCCCGGCCTGGCCGCCGGCGCCGCTGGCTGATCGCCGTGGTGCGCACCGCCCGGCCCCGCCAGTGGCCGAAGAACCTGCTGGTCTTCGCCGCGCCGCTGGCCGGTGCGTCGCTGGGGCGGCGGGACGGGCTGGTTTACGCCCTGGTGGCCGCGATCGGCTTCGGCTTCGCCTCGGCCGCGGTTTACTTCATCAACGATGTCGCCGACGCCGAGCGCGACCGCAGCCATCCGCGCAAGCGCTTCCGCCCGGTGGCGGCCGGCGAGCTGCCGAAGTCTCACGCGGTCGCGCTGGGCACGGTGTGCGCCGTGGCCGGGCTGATGGCCGGGGTGGCCATCCGCGAGCCGCTGCTGGTGGCGGCGGTCGGCGGCTACCTGGCTCTGTCCTTCCTGTACTCCTGGGTGCTCAAGCACATCCCGGTCGTCGAGCTGATCTTTGTGGCGTCCGGTTTCCTGCTGCGGGTGCTCGGCGGCGCGGCCGCCACCCACGTCGCGCCGTCGGGCTGGTTCTTGCTGGTCTGCAGCCTGGGCGCGTTCGGGGTCGCGATCGCCAAGCGCTACACCGAGCTGTCCGGTTCGGTGCTCGAAGCCATCAGGCACCGGCCGGTCATGCGCTGGTACCGGCCCGAGGCGCTGCGGATCAGCCAGTTCGTCGTGGGCGCCTTGATGATCGCGGCCTACCTGGCCTGGGCGGCGGGGGAGCAGCCCGGGGCCAGGATCTGGCATCTGTTCAGCGCCCTGCCGCTCGCCGCGGCGCTGATCCGGTTCGCCGTGCTGACCGGACGCCGTTCCGCCGCACCGGTCGAGGACCTGCTGACCAGGGACGGCCTTATGCTGGCCTGCGAGGGAGCCTGGCTGGCCCTGTTCTGCGCGGGCCTGTAAAAACCGTGTCCACCGCTGTTGAATAGACCAGGGAAGATCAATGACTTTTGTGCCGAACGGACCTGGGCTCGTCCCCCGGATTCTCCTGCTGGGCGGGACGAGTGAAATCGGCCTGGCCATCCTGGCCGCTCTGGATCTGCAGGCCGACACCGAGGTCATCTTGGCCGGGCGGGACGAGCAGCGGCTGGCCGCCGCGGGCAAGGAGCTGTCCGGCCAGATGCGGGCCGGCCAGCTACAGGCCGGCCAGGTGCGAACCGTATCCTACGACGCGGCCGATTCCGGCGCCCATCAGGCCTTCGCCGACGCCATCTTCGGTGAGGGGCCGCTGGACCTGGTCATATCGGCGGCCGGCGTCCTGATCCCGCAGTCTGACCTGGAGGCCGACGTCCGGCGGGCCGCGGAGATGATCGACGCCAACTTCACCGGGCACGTGACCACCTTGCTGGCGATCGCCGCTCATCTGCGCGCCCAGGGCCGCGGCACCATCGTGGTGCTGTCCTCCGTGGCGGCGGTCCGGCCGCGTAAGTCGAACTTCGTGTACGGGGCGGCCAAGACCGGCCTGGACGCCTTCGCCCGGGGTCTCGCCGATTCGCTGCACGGCAGCGGGGTCCGGGTCCTGCTGGTCCGGCCCGGGTTCGTGATCGGCCGGATGACCGCGGGCATGCCGGCCGCCCCGCTGGCCACCACGCCCGCGAAAGTCGGCGCGGCCACCGCCGCCGCGCTGCGCGGCCGCAAGCCGTCCGTCTGGGTCCCCGCGTCGCTGGCCGCCATGGCGGTCGCCCTCCGCCTCATCCCCCGCCCCGCCTGGCGCCGTGTCGAACGATAAGGGGCACTGGCCCGCAGTAGAGAGTCCGTCCCCCCACCCGGGGGGCCCATGGGCCCCGGGGAGCCCAGGGAGCCCGGGGAGCCCAGCGGAAAGGGTTCCCCCCCGCCCAGGGAGCCCGGGGAGCCCAGCGGAAAGGGTTCCCCCCCGCCCGGGGGGCCCAGGGGGTACGGGGGAAAGGGTTCCCCCCCGCCCGGGGGGCCCAGGGGGTACGGGGGAAAGGGTTTCCCCCCGTGCGCGGGGGGTTCCGGGGGGTCGCCCCCCCGGGCTAGCACCGTGAGAGTGCTGGTGGCGGAGGATGACGAGCGGCTCGGTGAGGTGCTGGCGCGGGGGCTGCGGGAGCAGGGCTACGTGGTGGACCTGGTGCCCGACGGCGAGACGGCCGCCACTTACCTGCGGTTCTACCAGTACGAGGTGGCGGTGCTCGACTGGCGCATGCCGAAGCTGTCCGGCCTGGACCTGGTGCGGAACCTGCGCCGGGGCGGGACCGCGACGCCGGTGCTGATGCTGACCGCCCGGGATACCCCGGCGGACCGGATCGCCGGCCTGGACGCGGGTGCCGATGATTACCTGGTCAAGCCGTTCGACTTCGGTGAGCTGCTGGCCCGGATCAGGGCCCTGCAGCGCAGGCCCCCGGTCAGCCAAGCGCCCCGGATGGTGCTCGGAGAAGTCGAGTTCGACCCGGCCCTGCGCGAGATACGGGTGTGCGGCCGGCGGCCTGCTCTGACCTTGACCGAGTTCGGGATCCTGGAGATCTTGATGCGGCGCTCCCCGGGCGTCGCGGACCGCCGCTCCATCGCCCAGCATGTCTGGGACAACGAGGCGGACGCCTTCGGCTCGAACACGATCGACGTGCACCTGGCCCGGCTCCGCTCCAAGCTAGCCGGGGCCGGCGTGCGGATCGAGACAGTGCGCGGCATCGGTTACCGGATCGCCCCGCTATGAAGGCGGGCCTGAGGGTCAGCCCGGCGGCCCGGGTCGCCGCCATGGCCACGGCGGTCATCGCCGTGCTCTACATCGTCTGCGTGACCGTGCTGAACATCGTGGTGTCCAGCCACCTGACCGAGCAGAACGACGAACGCCTGGCCATCCGCCTGATCGTGGCCCGGCACGATCCCGGCGCGCTCAGTCAGCGGGTGGCCCGCACCAGGTCGTCTTCCGCGTCGGAGGACGACGATATCGACGGAGATTCCGCCCCGGTCTTCTTGTGGTCGGTGAGCGCCAGCGGTGCGATCACCGCGCACAGCGCGGGCGCGCCCGCGCTGCCGGCCACCGTGCTGGCCGGCCAGCCGCTGCGGGAGGGGTTCGCGCAGACCGCGAGGTTCGGGTCGGTGGGCGCGTTCCGGCTGAAGATGACGAGGTCGGGGGGCGGCTGGCTGATGGCCGGCCAGAGCCTCGCCGACGAGGCGCACACCCAGCGGCTGCTGCTGAACGGCGAGATCGTCGCCGGGCCTTTCCTGCTGCTGACCATGTTCGGCGGCTCGTTGGTGGTGGGGCTGCGCTCGCTGGCTCCGGTCGAGCAGTCCCGGCGTCGTCAGCTCGAGTTCACCGCCGACGCCTCGCACGAGCTCCGCACTCCGCTCAGCGTGCTCAGGGCGGAAGCCGATGTGGCCCTGTCCAGCCCGCGGGAGGCGGCCGAGTACCGCGACGCGCTGACCCGTATCCAGGGCGAGAGCCAGCGGCTGCGGCAGTTGGTCGAAGACATGTTGTGGCTGGCCAGGTTTGACTCCAACCCGCCGCCACCCGGTAACGAGCCGGTCGACCTGGCGACCCTGGCCCAAGCCTGCGCGGATCGTTTCCGCTCGGTCGGCCCCACGATCATCACCGACATCACCGCCGAGCCCGCGCTCATCAGCGCCCCGCCCGAGTGGATCGACCGGCTGGCCGGCGTGCTAGTGGATAACGCCTGCCGCTACGCGGGCCCGGACGGCCAGGTCCGGATCGGGGTGGGGGCTCAGGGCAGCCGGGTCAGCCTCGTCGTGGAGGACACCGGCCCCGGCATTCCCGACGCCGAACGGCCGCACCTGTTCGACCGGTTCCACCGCGCCACCGAACGCCGTACCGGGGCTGGCCTCGGACTGGCCATCGGCGATTCGATCGTCCGCTCGACCGGCGGACGCTGGCACGTCGGCGATTCCCTGCTCGGCGGTGCCCTGATGTCGGTGTCCTGGCGCCATTCCCAGCCGCACCGTTCCGCCGCCCCGCACGTGACCGCGAGCAGCGCCTAGAGTCGTTCATCGTGCGGCGCTAGGAAGCTCCGGTCGAAGCCGTGTCCGGACTTCACGTGCTAGCAGGTGCGGGTGAGGCTGGAGAAGCCCGCCATCCTGCCCGCGCAGCCCGGCCGCACGGGCCGCCTGCGGTACCCGGGGCAGCTGTCGGGTAGCCTCGAATTGAGGTGAGGGGTGTTATGTCTGATCTACCGAAGTTGTCCCGCAGGACCCGCTGGGCCGTTCCGGCCGGCGCTCTCGTCGTTACCGGCGCGGTCATGGCCGGCTCGCTGATTTCCGGGGCGCAGGCCGCGCCCGCGCTGCCCTCCCGCACGCCGGCTCAGCTGCTCGCTGCGGTCGCGCAGGACCAGGGGCCCGCGCTGTCTGGCTCGGTGCTCGAGACGGCGTCGCTCGGCTTGCCGAGCCTGCCGGGCAACAGGAGCAGTGCGACCTCGATTACCTCGCTGCTCAGCGGGTCGCACACGATCAATATCTGGTACGCGAGTCCGGAGCACTACCGGCTGGCGCTCCCGGCGTCGCTGAGCGAGACCGACGTGGTCAGGAACGGCAGCACGGTATGGCTGTGGCAGAGCACGACCAACTCCGTCACCGAGATCCCGGTCCCGGCTGACCAGGCTAAAGCCGAGCCGGTGCCCGCCCCGGCCCTGACCCCGCAGCAGGCGGCCAGTCAGGTCCTCGCGGCGGTCGGGCCGACCACCACGGTGAGCGCCGACGCCAACGTGGTAGTGGCCGGGCAGGCGGCCTACGAGCTTGTAGTCGCGCCGAAGGACGCCAGGTCTCTCGTCGGGCAGATACGTATCGCCGTTGACGGCCGCAACGGCGTGCCGTTGCGGGTGCAGGTCTTCGCCCGCGGCGCGTCGAATCCGGCGATCTCGGTCGGGTTCAGCTCCGTCAAGTTCGCCACCCCCGCACCCGCCGACACCAGCTTCACGCCGCCCACCGGCGCCAAGATCACCAAGGAGACCCTCGGCCGGGAAGCCAAGCCGGGCGGTAAGCCGCAGGGGACGGGCGTTACCACGATCGGATCCGGCTGGCTGGCCGTCCTTGACCTGCCGTCCTCCGGTTCTCCCGGGGCAGGCCCGGTCTCCGCGAACGGCACGTCCGGTGAGAGCGCCGCCGCGCTGCGCGCGCTGATCGGATCGGCCACCGTCGAGCACGGCGCCTGGGGCACCGGCCGGCTGCTCCGCACCAGCCTGATCTCGGTACTGATGACCGACAGCGGCAGCACGTTCATCGGCGCGGTCCAGCCCAGCGTCCTGTACGCCGCCGCGACCAAGACCGCGACCGGGCCGCGCCCCAGCGCGACCCCGTGACCCCCGATACGGCCCCTTGACCCCGACCCGGCCCCCCGACGACCAGCGGGCCGACCGGCCGCTCGACCCCGGCCAGCTCGACCCCGGCCAGCGGCCCGGCCCGCTGCTCGACACCGCTCAGCAGGCCGACCCGCCACACCCCGGTCAGCAGGCTGAATCCCTGGACCCTCACGACTCCCTGACCGCGATATCGACCAGCGGGCTGACCAAGCGGTTCCACGGCGGCCAGCTGGCCGTTGACCGTGTCGACCTAGCCGTGCCCAGCGGCTCGGTTTACGGCTTTCTCGGGCCGAACGGTTCTGGTAAGACGACCACGATCAGGATGCTGCTCGGGCTGGCCTTCCCCACGGACGGCAGCGCGGCCCTGCTCGGCGTGAGCATGCCGGACGGGGCGACCGAGGTGCTGCACCGGGTGGGCTCGCTGGTCGAGGGGCCGGCTTTCTACCCCTTCCTGACCGGCCTGGACAACCTGGCCAGGTTCGACGCCGCGGACCGGACCGCGGACCCCAGGACGGCGCGGACCCGGATCGAGGGCGCGCTTGACCGGGTGGGCTTGCTGGCGGCCGCGAAGAAGCGGTACCGGCATTATTCGCTCGGCATGAAGCAGCGGCTAGCCATCGCGTCCGGCCTGCTCCAGCCGCGTGAGCTGATCATCCTCGACGAGCCGACCAACGGGCTCGATCCACAGGGCACCCGGGAGGTGCGGACGCTGATCAGGCAGATCGCCGCCGACGGCACCACCGTATTCGTGTCCTCGCACCTGCTCGCCGAAGTCGAGCAGATCTGCACCCACGTCGGGGTGATGCGGTCCGGGCGGCTGGTGTTCCAGGGCTCACTGCCCGACCTGCGCCAGACCGGGGCCTCCCGGGTTACGGTCCAGACCGCCGCTCCCGAGGCGGCGGTCAAGGTGCTCACCGGCCTCGGTCTCGCTGGCGCGCAGGTGTCCGCGCCCGAGGCC
>JALYVS010000428.1 GCA_030853115.1 Actinomycetota bacterium | reverse complement strand
ACTCTGCCGTCGCGATGGCGCTCGGCCTGCGCGTCGCGGCGGCCGACCCCGGGCTGCGCGACATGGCCGGGGCGGCGACCCGCGCCGCGGTCGCCATGGATCAGGTTGTGCCGTCCCGGCTGCGGCGCCGGGTGCAGGCGCTCATCGCGACGACCGTGCCGCTGACCACGGCCGAGCCGGCCGTCGAGCCGAATGTCCTGGCGCTGCTCGCCCTGGCCTGCGCTTACGGCGAGCAGCTGCGGTTTAGCTACCGGAACGGGTCAGGCGAAGACAGCCGCCGCCACGTCGGGCCCTACCGGCTGGTCTTTACCGGCCGGCGCTGGTACCTGGTCGCCCGCGACCTGGACAAGAGCGAATGGCGGACTTTCCGCCTAGACCGGCTGGGTGACCCGCGGCCCACCGGCGTCAGGTCGCGGCCGGCCGACCCGCCGGACGCCGCCCGGTTCGTGCGCGAGGGGATCTCCTCCGGGCCGTACCGCTGGCGGGCCCGGGTCGTGCTCGACGCGCCCGCCGACGTCGTCGCGAGTATGGTGCCGTCGACGGTCGCGGTCGTGGAGGCGGTGGATGACCGGAGCTGCGTGCTCACGACGGGTTCGGATTCGCTCGATTCGATCGCGCTGCACCTGGCCCTGCTCGACGTGCCTTTCACCCCGCTCGAGCCCCCCGAGCTCCGCGAACGCTGCGAGGTGCTCGCTGCCCGCCTGCTCCAGGCCGCGAACCGCATCCCGCCGTGACGTCTGCCGTGACCGGAGATACTGAGCCGTGATCAACCTCGAGATTAGCGAAGGCGTCGCGTTCATCACGCTGAACGCGCCCGCGACCAGGAACGCGTTGAATAACGAGCTGGCCGGCCAGCTCGTCCAGGCGTGCGAGGCGGCCGACCGCGATCCCTCCGTCGGGGCCGCCGTCATCCAGGGCGCGGGCAGCACATTCTGCTCGGGAGCCGAGCGAGGCCACCTGGAGGAGCTTGGCCGCGACCCGGCCGAAGAACGGCGTTACGCCTCCCTCAGCGGCATCTACCGCGCCTTCACCCGGGTGGGCCAGCTGGAAGTGCCGACCATAGCCGCCGTCCGCGGCGCCGCGGTGGGGGCCGGGATGAACCTGATGCTCGCTACCGACCTGCGGATCGTCGCCGAAGACGCCCGGCTGATCAGCGGTTTCCTCCGGATCGGCGTGCATCCGGGCGGAGGGCACTTCGGGCTGCTCGCGGGACACGCGGGCGCCGAGGCCGCGGCTGCGGCCGGCCTGTTCGGCGAGGAGATATCGGGGTTGCGGGCGGTGCAGCTCGGCCTGGCCTGGCAGGCGCTGCCCTCGGATCAGGTCGAGGCGCGGGCCGCCGAGCTGGCCCGCAGGGCCGCCCGGGACCCGGAACTGGCCAGGAAGGCGACGGCCAGCCTGCGGATCGAGCTCGGCCCGCCGCGGCTGCCGTGGGCGGCTGCCCTAGAGGTCGAGCGCGGGGCTCAGCTGTGGTCCCTGCGCCGCCGCCACGATGACCAGGACTGAGGAATTCTGCGGGGGAGCGGGCACGGAACAGCGCGGCTGCCAGGTACGGTGGCCCAGGTGGTACCAGGGAGTACGGCGGCGCTCCAGGGAGAGAGGCCAGGCGATGCAGGCGTCTCAGGTCCCGCGTGCGGTGGCTGCCGCCATGTCGGCTGCCTCCTCCGTTGGCCTGGCGGCCGCCGACGCGATCGTTGTCCATGACTCGAACAAGCTCACCCTGCGGCTGCTGCCTTGCGACGTGCTGGCCCGGGTGGCGCCTGTCGCGCAGCAGGTTGCGCAGTTCGAAGTCGAGCTTGCTCAGCGGCTCGCCGGAGCCGGGTGCCCGGCGGCCGCTCTTGAGCCTCGAGCGGGTCCTCGTGTCTATGAGCAGGATGGCTTCATCGTCACGCTGTGGACCTACTACGAACCTGCGGCACCCCGGGAGGTCTCACCCGCCGGCTACGCCAATGCGCTCGAGCGGCTGCACGCCGGGATGCGCACCCTCGACGTCCCGGCGCCGCACTTCACCGACCGGGTCGGGCAGGCCCAGCAGCTGGTCGCGAGCCGCGACCGCACTCCGGCGCTCGCCGACGCGGACCGGGAGCTGCTCGGCGGTACGCTGCGAAGCCTGAGCCGGGTGACCGGCGGGCACGGCGGCGCCGAGCAGCTGCTGCACGGTGAGCCACACCCGGGCAACGTGCTCACCACGGAGAGCGGGATCCTGTTCATTGATCTCGAGACATGCTGCCGCGGGCCGGTCGAATTCGACCTCGCCCACGTGCCCGAACAGGTCAGCGAGCACTACCCGGGCGTTAATCAGGGCTTGCTGCGCGAGTGCCGGATCCTGGTGCTGGCGATGATCACAGCGTGGCGCTGGGATCGAGACGACCAGTTCCCGAACGGGCGCCAGCTGGGCGCGCAGTGGCTCAGCCAGATCCGGGCAGCGCTCGATCGCAACGGGCTCGATATCCATAACCCAAGGCGGGCCTTATCTGTCCCAGTGCGTGGGACAACTGATCTGCCCGCCTTCTGTCGTTACTTTTAGTTACGAGCTGATAAGTTACTGTCAGTGGTTTTTCAACTAATCTCGAATCGGGTCATCCACATGCGGGTCCGGTTTTCCACAGCCCGCGTGCCCGGCCGGCCAAGGCTCGCAACCGCTTGTGTCCACAGCCTGGCCGGCCTTTCCCTCCGCTCGTCCACAGGTTCGCTGGCCTTGTGCACATGGCGATCCACACCCGGCCGGGGGTAGCGTGCTCTTTCCTGGGCAGTGCGTACGACTGAGATTGGCGCCGGGCAGGGGCTCAGGGCTGGGGCGGGTAGGGGCGCGGCGAGGCGGTCATTATGGGCAGAGCGGGCGACTCCACGATCGCTGTCGACGTTCATCAGCGTCGCAGGGTCGTCGTGGACGTCATCCTTTTGCTGATGAGGAGCAGGCGGATCCTGTTGCGGGAACGGGCCAACACCGGCTACGGCGACGGCGCGTACGAACCGCCGACCGGTCAGCTAGCTGACCGGGAGACGATCGTCGAGACGGCGGTCCGCGTCGCCCTGGCCGAGGCCGGGGTGGTCATCAGTGCCGGGAACGTGGCGCTGGCGCACGTCATGCAGGACGTCTCCGGCAGCGGGCGGATCGCTTTCTTCCTGACCGTGTCGGGCTGGGAGGGCGAGTACATCTCGCCCGACGTGCGCTGGTTCGCCGTCGGCAACCTGCCCACGAACATGCTCGACCGGTCCCGGGTGGCGCTCCGGAACTACGCCGAGGGCCTGCGGTTTTCCACCTACCCGGCGTTCGGGCCGCCCGGCACGGGTAACAGCGCGCTGCTGGACGCGGCCGCGGTGCCCTGGCAGGACGCCTTCAGCGCCTGACCCGCCGCGATCCGGATAGGCTGACCGCGATGGCCGAGATCCTGAACGCGCACGGCTCGAAGAACGACATCTTCGTCGCCGCCATGCGGCCGCTCGACTTCGCCTCCGAGTCGGAGCTGCGGGCCTTCGTCCGGCGCCTGTGTGACCGGGACGGTCCGTTCGGCGGCGACGGCATCTACTTCTACGACGCGGGGCCGCGGGTGCCGCAGGCCTGGTTCTTCAATCCGGACGGCTCGGCCGCCGAGTTCTGCGGGAACGGCATGCGCTGCCTGGGCCGGGTCGTCCTGGACCTGCGCGGTACCGACTCCGTCACGATCGGCAGCGGCCAGCGGGAGTACACGGTGCGCCGGGGCGCGCTCACCGCCGAGGGCGTGCAGCAGATCAACCTCGAGCACCCGGCCGTCGACTTCGACCCGAAGGTGCCCGTGGTGGCCGGCCGGAGCCCGCTGACCGAGGCCCGGCTGCCTGAACTCGACCCAGAGCTGGAATTCACCGCCGTGACCATCCCGAATCCGCACCTGGTCGCGCTGGTCGGCAGGTACACCGAATCCGACCTGATCGTGATGGGGGAGCGGATCGCGGCCCGCCGGGATGTGTTCCCGGCGGGAGCCAACCTGTCGGTTCTGCTCCCGCTCGCCCCCGCCGAGATCTTCGTCCGCACCTTCGAGCGCGGCGCCGGGCTGACGGCCTCGTGCGGGTCGGGCATGGCCGCGTCCCGTGCCGTTTACTCGCGCTCCGGCCAGATCGATCCCGAGCGTGAGGTCCTCATCCGCAACGCCGGCGGGATGGCTACCGCGTCGCTGCGGGTGCGCGGGGGCCAGTGGTGCCCGGTCCTGGAGGGCAACGCGACGTTCGTCTACCGCGCCGCCGTCGATCCTGCCGCGCTGGCCGGCGGCCGGCTAACCAGCGGGGAACGTGAGCTCTACCCCGACGAGATCCGTGCCTATGCCGCCCTCGACGAGCAGAACGTCGCCCGCCTGCGCGCCGCCGGCATCAAGACCGCAGCCACTGCTGACTAAGCGCCCCCGGCCATCGGCTACCCCGGCAGCGGTCCGCCCGCCAGCGCGATGATCACTCCGGTCGCGGCGGCGGCGAGCAAGGCGAGCACCACTCCGCGCCGCAGCGCGAACAACAGCGCGATCACCCCGCCGAGTACGGCGAACTGCCAGTCCAGGTGCAGCGCCCGGGCCAGTTGCAGGGCCGCGCCGAAGATAGCGCCGATGGCGGCCGGCCCCGCACCATCCAGGAACGACTGCGCTATCCGGTTCTCCCGCAGCCGGCTGAAGTACCTGCCGCCGGCCAGGACGAAGAGGAACGACGGCGCGAACGCCACCAGTGCGGCCAGCAGCCCGCCGGGCAGGCCCGCGGCCGCGTAACCGACGGCGGCGACCGTCTGCACCACCGGGCCGGGGGTGATCTGGCCGAGCGCGACGGCGTTCAGGAACTGGCCGGCGGTCATCCAGTGATGCCCGACCGCGTCGGCCTGCATCAGCGGGATGATTACGAATCCGCCGCCGAAAGAGAGCGCTCCCACCTTCAGCGCGACCCAGGCCACCGAACCCAGCACCCCAGCCCCCACCCCCGCCGGGAAGAGCGGCGCGAATACCGTGGTGACCCCCGGCCGCCGCCCCGTCCGCAGCGTGAGCTCGAATCCGCCGCAGCCGAGCAAGACCAGGACCAGCCACGGCCCGATCGTCGTCGCCGCTGTCCCGCCTGCCACTAGATAGACCACCCACCGCCCCCGAGCCGCCTGCCCCTCCGCAGCCGCCTGTCCCTCCGCAGCCGCCTGTCCCTCCGCAGCCGCCCGCCGTCCCGCCCCGTCCCGGGCGGAAGCCCGCTTCCAGCTGGGCGTCAGCAGCGTCCAGC
>JALYVS010000427.1 GCA_030853115.1 Actinomycetota bacterium | reverse complement strand
GATAGGACACAAGGTTCATAACAGATATGACGCTACACCGATGCACGCAGTAGTCAAGCGGTCACGATTAGCACTTCCCGGTCGTTTTAGCCTGCATGACATGCGTAGGCAGTCTAGATTTGCTAACAAAGCAGGCTGACATCCGAGGTGTCTAACGTGCCGAGGGGGGGAATCATGGGCCGCAGGCTGCTACAGCTGGTCATCCCGGTTACTCCGGACCGGAGAATGTTCCGGATCCATGACCCGTCCGTAGATCCGGACGCCCCAGGCGGTCCGTTGCCACCCGTGGGCGCCTTGATCAGCACCAACCGCGAGCAATTGTGGGTCGGCAGCCTGCAGGAGGACATTGACGTCCGGCTCGTCCTCGAAGAATGGGACGAAGCTCCGCCGCCCTGCGGTGACGCCTGGGACGAAGAGGCCAAGGGATCCATTTACCTGCGTGGCCAGCTGAGCATCAACATGGGCCTAGCCGGAACCGCGGTTCACGGGCTCAGGCTCGGCGGCGGCGTGGGCGACTACTCCGTGCGCGTCTACGCCGGCAACCGGGATCAAGTGACCCGGCGTTACGCCGAGCTTTTCGACCACCACCGCAACCCGCTCAGCGATGAGTTTCAGCAGGAGAAAAAGACACTCGAGGGCTTGGAACGTTATCTCGTCCAGTTGTGGCGGGAATCCTTATCTGGTTACGGCCCGGCCGACGCGGCCTGGGCCGCGGCGCTCTGGGCGTTTACCGGGGCCGCGTTCGCGCCGGCCTCCGGTGCCGCGGACTGGCCCGCTGAACGTGCGACCGCTCCGGCGGCAGCGCTGGCATGGGCCGCGGCGGGCGGGGATGTTCGCGCCTGGAGCGGCTTGGTCGCCGAAATCGTGACCTGGCCCTGGCTGCCGCTGGTCGGGGCCGTGGGCGCGCGCGTTATATGCGTGCGGAACGGGATCATCGCGTAGACCATCAGCGAGACCATCGCGACGAGCAGGACGGTAAACAGCGAGCCGATGATGCGCGCCCGGGGCGAGCGCAGCACGGTGCCGGGGCCGGGACGACGGAACGATGTCAGGCAGGTAGCAAGCCCGGGATCGTCGGCCGCGAGGCCCCGTTCGATCTCGGCGAGCACCCGCTGCTCATCCATCGACAGCGCCATACAGCCACCTCCGCATCGTGCCCAGGCTGATTACTCTCTTACTATCCCCCAGGAGCGGGCTTTATCCAATTGTTCTGGCTTTGCATTTCGCCTGTTTTCTCCCCGGACCACCACGGACCGGTTCGTCACCTAACCTTCCCCCGGGCGCCTTGACGTAACGCTGCGTCCGGTATGGAGTACAGCAAGCTGGTTACGAACTGACGGCGATTGCCGCCGTGTCTTGCTTGCGTTATTCGAAACAAGGTTCTAGCGTATTGAGCATGCGCTGGGACAATCTGCGGCTGGACGATCCCGGGCCGGCCGCCAGGGAAACCGGCGGCGCGCGGCCGGCGGCCGGGCGGCCGGACACGGTGCTCCCGCTGATCGAGCGGGGCGCGGTCGTCCGCACGTTCGACACGCCAGGCTTCCGCGGCATGACCTTCTTCGAGGTGCAAGCCAGGTCCGTCGTCAACCGCGTTCCCGAGGCATCCCGGATGCCGTTCCGCTGGACCATCAACCCCTACCGGGGCTGCCAGCATGCATGTGTTTACTGCTTTGCTCGTAACACCCACACTTACCTGGACCTCGACGCGGGCGCGGATTTCGACACCCAGGTGGTCGTCAAGGTGAACGCACCCGAGCTGGTGCGCACGAAGATGACCTCCCGGGGATGGCAGGGCGAGCACATCGCGATGGGCACCAACGTGGACTGCTACCAGCGCGCAGAGGGCCGGTACCAGCTCATGCCCGGCATCATCGGGGCGCTCAAGGATGCCGCCAACCCGTTCTCCATCTTGACCAAAGGCACGCTGATCCTGCGTGACATCGAGCTGCTCGCCGAGGCGGCCCAGATCACCGACGTAGGCCTGAACGTCTCGGTCGGATTTACCGACAAGGATCTGTGGCGGTCAATTGAGCCCGGCACGCCCGCCCCGGGGCGGCGGCTGGAGGCATGCGCCGCGCTGAACGAGCGCGGGCTCCGTTGCGGCGTGCTCATGGGGCCGGTGGTGCCGTTCCTCTCCGACTCCCTGGACCAGCTCGACGAGGCCGTGCGGCAGATCGCGGCGGCCGGCGCCATGCATGTCATGCCCGTCGTGCTGCATCTGCGCCCGGGTACCCGCGACTGGTTCTTCGGCTGGCTGCGGGCGCAGCATCCCGGCCTCGTGGACAGTTACCTGGAGCTGTACGGCCGGAGCGCCTACGCCCCCAAGGCGTATCAGGCCAGGATCGCTGGCCAGGTCCGCGAACTCGCGGACAAACACGGCATCGGCCGGCCCCGGCCTGGCTTCGGTCACGCCACCCTGCGCCCGCGCGCTGAACTGGCCAGGCCTCGCCTGGCGGCGGTACCGGCGGCCGAGGCGTTCCATCCGCACCCGGAGCAGCTCACCCTGCTCTGAGACGTTCCCGGTGGCGGCTGCGCGCCAGCGGCCTGGCACCCGCAAAGCAGTCCGGTGGCAGACGGCACTTAGAATAAGGGTTCGTGGCGGGTGATCAGGTGACACGGTCAGCAGCGTGCCGGTGCTGAGGCGCCAGGACACGGGGCGGCTCAGCGTCCGAACGGTGGCCATCCCGGATCCCGGGGATCTTCTGGGGCAACTCCCCCAGCCAGACGTCCTGGCCTGGGTACATCACGGCGCCGGGCTGGCCGGCTGGGGTGAGGCGGTCCGGGTGACCCTGCCCGCCGGAGAAGACAGGTTCACCGCTGGGGAGAAGTGGCTCCGCTCGGTCTTCGACGTAACTGACGTCGACGACCAGGTGCGAGTGCGCGGCACCGGGCCGGTTGCCTTTGGCAGCTTCACCTTTGACGCGTCCTGCGACGGGTCGGTGCTGATCGTGCCGCGCACCATTCTCGGTCGCGACGGCCAGGGACGTGCCTGGATGACGGTGTGTTCTCGGGGGGACGATCCTGTGTTGGCCCGGGGGGACGATCCCCCCCAGACCCCCCCTGCTTACGGGGGGGCTGCCCGCCCCCCCGTACCCCCCTGGGCCCCCCTTGGGGGGGAGGACGGGTCATCCCCCTGGGGGCCTTTGGGGGGCGATCTGTCTGCCCTGTCCCCCCTGGGGGCGCTGGAGTGGCGGGAGGGTAGCTTGCCGGGGCCGCGCTGGGAGAAGGCGGTAGCTGAAGCGGTGGCCGCTATCCGGGCGGGCGACTTGCGCAAGGTGGTACTCGCCCGGGACTTGTTCGCGACCGCCGCCGCACCTATCGACGCGCGGGCCGTGCTGCGCAGGCTGGCCGGCCGTTATCCCGACTGCTTCACCTTCGCCTGCGACGGCCTGGTCGGCGCGACGCCAGAACTGCTGGTCAGGCGGGCAGGCCGCCAGGTGAGCGCGCTGGTTCTCGGCGGGACCGCACCACGCGGGCACGACCAGGCGCAGGACGAGGCGCTCGGCTCGCAGTTGCTGGCCTCGGCGAAGAATATAGAAGAGCACGCGTACGCGGTCACCTCGATTCGCGACGCGCTCCGGCCGCTGTGCGATGTCCTCGACGTCGAGGCGCGGCCGGCTCTGCTGAAGCTGCCGAACCTGCAGCACCTGGGCACCCACGTGCACGGGACGCTGGGGGGCAGCGGAACACCCCGGTCAGCCTTGGCCCTAGCCGCGGCGGTGCACCCGCCCGCCGCGGTCTGCGGTACCCCGGCCAGCGCCGCGCTGGAACTGATCCGCGAGCTCGAGCAGATGGACCGGGAACGCTACGCCGGACCGGTCGGCTGGGTGGATGCCGATGGTAACGGCGAGTGGGGCATCGCGCTGCGCTGCGCGCAGCTATCCGGCCCTACCGCCCGGCTATTCGCCGGCTGCGGCATCGTGGCAGGTTCGGACCCGGCCGCCGAACTGGCTGAGACCCTGGTGAAGTTCCAGCCGATGCGCGGAGCGCTGGAAGCTGAGAGCTAATACCACGGACCGTTCAGATTCAAGGCTGGTCTTCAGGGTCATGCCCGCCGGTCCGCGGATGACCAGCTGATCGCCAAGGTGCAGCCGCAGGGCCGACCGGGCCTGGGAGACGGCCGACTCACGGACGCCGAGCGCGTTCGGCGGCGGTCACCGAGCCGAGCCGACCGGCCCAAACGAACGTGTTCAGCTGGGTGAGCGTCATGGTATAGGGGTTTGAGCAGCAGCCGAACGGTCAGTCACGTTAAGGAGCCCGGAGGGCGCCACTTATCGTGACTGACCGTTCCGATGCGGGCGGCATCGGGCGGGCATGTATTGTAACGGTTCAGTTGCTCTGGGTAAATTACCGGTAGGTCAGTCCTATTTTGCGCGTATGCCTGTGGAGTTTCTGACTGATGATGAGGCGGGCTGCCAGCACGCGCCTGATCGCTTCAAGGGACATGTCGCGCGTCAGCCCGATCCGCGTTTCGTCGGGAAGCATCCAGGGCTTGCGTGCGAATGGTGCCATGTAGAGCAGCGTTCCCGGCGTGGCGAGAAGTCCAGCCTGGTAAATGACCTGGCCGGGTGCCGGCCGCCGCATCCCTCGCCGCACGGATGGCCCCCTACCTGGCGGTAGGTGCCGGGCAGCAAGTCCTCATAGACCAGCCGCTCTCCTGCTCCGGCAGTGCCGGCCCCGTATATCAGGACGACCGGGGCGCCCGACGGGGAGATCATGGGGGCAGCCGCATTGTCCGGTAATCCGGAGCCATACCTGGAAATCGGGGCTGTCACCGCGGCTTCCGCGCCGGACTACCTGCGGGTTCGGTACCTGCCGGGGGTCCGGTTCGCGAAGCTCGCGCCAGGGATGTACCGCCACGACCGGAGAATACCGGTGCCCCGGCCTAGTGCTTGTCGACTCAGCCAGGAACGTGCCCGGCAACCGCCCCGTAATACTGCCCGGCGTCCTTAGCGGGGGCAGTTTCCCGCCGGCCGGGAAGAGATCTTACTGGTGCAGTGTCGGATCCAACCATGTCGTGTTCGGGTGGTCGAACGACAAGAAACCGTGGTTGTCGATGAGGGCTTTCGTGGAGTCGGCTGTGCGCTACTAGATGCCACCTGACCTGCGGATGCACGCTTTGCTGCACCTGCCCCGTGTCCTGGTCATGACAGCATCGATTATCTCCTTCGGAAGCTACCCTGCGGTAGCGGAGGCCGTCGCGCCGTACGCGGCCCAGGCC
>JALYVS010000426.1 GCA_030853115.1 Actinomycetota bacterium | reverse complement strand
CGAGGTCAAACGCCACCAGCACAACGGCTACGCGCGTAAGCGCCCTGGCAGTAGAGGAATGATTCATTCATTGCCGCCTCGCCTTAAGATCCTGGCTCCAGCCTAACTAAGCCGTATTGCTTCAAGACATGGCGGATCATGCACACCGACTATCGTCGGCCGCTCGCCACCTTCACAACAACTATCTCAGCCGTAATAGCCCTGCACTTCTACGCGGCTAGCTGAATAACCCTCCTGGTACACCATGTCGTTTAGCCGCGGGTCGAAGACCACATGCTGCTTAGTGAAGGGGCGGTAGGTGGCAACATACTTGCGTCCCTCATCGAGGGCGTAGGTAACGCCACGGGCGACATTCGACTTGTCGATCCGGTTCCAGCTGAACCGCTTTGGGTTGTAATCGATGAACGCCTCTACAGTTTCTGCCTTAGCGCTCGAGATACCTGCGGTCTTGGCATGCCTGGCGAACAGGGCGACTTGCTCGTTGTAGAAGTCGATCATCGATCCGACGTTCTCGACGAGGCGCTGCTCCGAGAAGTCGTAAACCCAGGAGTCGCGTCCCGTCTTCAGGCCGCTGGAGTGAACCTCGAAGATCGCTCTCGCCGCAAGCGCCTTGTCCTTCTCGCCGATGGCTTGGTACTCGACAAACCGCCCATCGCGCTGGTTGATCCAGTCACCGTCCGCGTTCGGGGAGATCTCTTCCCACAGGACCGACTCTAGGTCCTGAGCGGTGAGGATGCGGAGCTTGTCCTCGCGGGTGAGGTAGTCGCCAATGTCCCGGTAGTGCAGCGTGCAGCCCGCGGTGGCCGGGGCCTTGGCGCCCTTCACCAGGAGCAGGATGGCCACGGTGTTCTGGCTGCCGGCGCCGAAGATCTTGCCGCCTTCCTCCCTCCAGCTAGGGGTGCGCTGGTTACCGCGTAGGTTGTAGCAGTAGATAGCGTCAAACTCTTGGGCCAGCGACTTGCGGAGCCCGTCGGCTGTATTGCCGTCGATGTAGCCGCCGTTGGAGACGAATGCGACGATTCCCTCGTCCTTGACGCGGTCGGAGGCCCAGCGGATGGCGCGGATGTAGGAGTCGTACAGCGAGTTCTTGTTCGTCGCTGTGGAGAGCGCCACGTAGGTCGACTGGATGCGGGCGTCCAGCGCCGGGTACTTGACGTTCTGGTTGTCGTCGTTCTGGCTGTCCTGGCCCTTGGAGTACGGCGGGTTGCCCATGACGACCATGATCGGCTGGGCCTTCTGCCTCTTGGCCCGCTCGCTGTTGCCTTCAAGTACCTCCATGCCGTCGAGCTGAGCCGCACCGCTCTCGGCGAGCTGGAAGGTGTCGACCAGGACGATGCCCTCGAACGGCTGGTAGCCGCCGGTGTCGCCGGCCAGCTCGGCGTAGGCGGCCTCGATGTTGACGGCGGCGATGTAGTAGGCGAGCAACACGATCTCGTTGGCGTGCAGCTCGCTGGCGTACTTACGGGCGAGGTCTTCGGGCTTGATGAGGCCGGATTGGAGCAGCCGGACAGGGAAAGTTCCGGTGCCTACGAAGGGGTCGATGATGTGGACGCCCTCGTCACTGAGTGACCGGCCGAGGTGCCTTGCTAGGGCCTGCTCGGCGGCGCGGAGGATGAAGTCGACGACCTCGACGGGGGTGTAGACGATGCCGAGGGCGTCGGCGGTCTTGGGCAGGGCGGTCTTGAAGAACTTGTCGTACAGCTCGACGATGACCTGCTGGCGGCCGGCGTGGTTGTCGATGCCCTCCGCGCGGACACGCACCTGGTCGTAAAACCCCCGAAGATCCTTGTTCTCGGTATCGAGTCCCTGGTCACCGAGTTCGGTGAGTATGCCCTGCATGGCCTTGGAGACTGGGTTGTGCTCGGCGAAGGCGTAGGAGCCGAAGAGGGCGTCGAAGACGGGCTTGGTGATGATGTGCTGGGCGAGCATGTCGATGGCGTCGGCCTCGGTGACGCCCGGGTTGAGCGTTGCCCGCAGCTCGGCGACGAACTCCTCGAACGCGGCCCGCTTCTCCGCAAGGGCAAGTGCGGCCTTGATCCGGGTCACGTGGGCCTGGGCGATGGCGGCGATGTTCTTCGCCCAGTCCTCCCAGTAGGTGCGCTCGCCGACCTTGTCCACCAGCCGGGCGTAGATGACCTGGCGCCAGTCGCTGGCCGTGAACAGGGCGAGCTGGACCTCCTGGGCTGCCTGGGCTTCCTCATCCTGGAGGCTCTTGGGGTCCTTCCCGGGGACGGTGGAGTCGTCCTTGTCACCGATCGCCTCCTCGCCGGGGCCGACGTGTCCGATGCCGATGTTCTGCGGGGCCTTGTTGTTTAGCCGGATCTGGTTGACCGTCGCGTTGAACCGGTCGTCGTGGGCCCGCAGGGCCTGGAGCACCTGCCAGACAGTCTTGAACCGCTGGTTGTCCGCTAGGGCCTGGGACGGTGACATGCCCGCAGGCACGGCAACCGGCAGGATGATGTAGCCGTACGACTTGCCCTCGGAGCGGCGCATGACGCGGCCGACGGACTGGACGACGTCAACGACCGAGTTACGCGGGTGCAGGAAGAGCACCGCGTCCAGGCTCGGCACGTCCACGCCCTCGGACAGGCAGCGGGCGTTCGACAGGATGCGGGCGTTGGCCGGACCGGGGTCCTGCTTGAGCCAATCAAGGAGCTGGTTCCGGCGCAGCGCATTGAAGGTGCCGTCGACATGGTCAACATCGCAACGGAGCACCTCCTCGTCGGCGTCGTCGTAGGCATCGACGATGGCGTTGAAGTTGGCGGTGATGGCCTTGGAGTCCGCGATGGACCGGGCGAAGGCGACAGCCCGTTTCATCGGCGTGGTGTCGTCCCCGAAGTCGGTGCCGTCGGCAAAGGTGCCGGACCGCTTGGCCAGGGCGTTCCAGCAGCCGATGATCTTCGACGCGTCGTCAAGGTTAAGCTCGGATTCCCCGCCCGCGAAGCCCTTCTGGAGGGTGCTGGCGACGACGCCCTCGTCGATGGTGAGGATCAGGACCTTGTAGTCGGTGAGCAGGCCCTTCTCGACCGCCTTGCCGAACCCGAGACGGTGGAACTCCGGGCCGAAGTCCGTCGAGTTGTCGTCCATCGACGCGACGGCGGCGTTCCGGTCCTTCGCCTCCTGCCGCGTATCGTCGCTGTAGATCCGCGGAGTGGCGGTCATGTAGAGCCTGCGGTCACCGCCAAGGTAACCGTCATTGTGCACGCGGACGAAGGCCGACTCGTCTGCTCCGGCCAGGGTGACGCCTGTTGTTCGGTGTGCCTCGTCGCAGACGATCAGGTCAAACCGCCCCAGGCCCTGCTTCTGCGCCGCCGCGATGGTGTCGATCGACTGGTAGGTGGAGAATACGACCGTCATGCCCGCATCGACGTCAACGCTCTTCATCTGCGCGATGAGCCGCACCGGGTCGGTGGTGGCCGGCAGCGCGAGGTCGTGCGTGGCCAGGTCCCGGTCGTCTCCCTTCGCCCGCTGCTTGCCGACCTGCGTGTCGGAGCACACCGCGAAGGCCCGCATCGGGACGGTCACCTCATACGACCATTCCCGCAGCGACTGCGACAGCAGCGAGATGGACGGCACCAGGAACAGCACGCTGGTCCGCTGCCCCTCCTCGCGGTCCGCGCGTTCCCGCTGGACCCGCTCGGCGACCTTCAGGCTGGTGAAGGTCTTGCCGGTGCCGCAGGCCATGATCAGCCTGCCCCGGTCATGGCCCGCGAAGCCCGCGAACACGGCTTCGAGCGCGTCAGCCTGGTGCGGCCGCGGCTGCTTCTTCGCGTGCAGGCTCAGCTCAACCTCGACGGCCACGCCTGGCGCGGGGACGCGCCAGTCGACCGGGCTGGCGGCGATGTCCGCCAGGCCCACCCGCGTCACGGGGATCTGCTGGTCCTCCAGCGCCTCCTCGGCGTGCGGACCCCACTTCTCCGTCGTCGAGATGATCATCCGACGGGTGAAGCCGCCCTTCCCCGACGCGGTGAAGAACGAGTCGATGTCCGCCTTCGAGACTGTGTGACCGGGCTCGTAGAACTTGCACTGGATCGCGCAGAAGCCGCCCGTCTCCCGGTCCTGGGCGACCAGGTCGATTCCGGTGTCTTGCTTGTTTGCCGCCGCCCCCGGCCAGTCGGCCCACAGCCATACCTTGCTGAACTGCTCGGCCCAGGCCGGGTCGATGCCCAGGTAGCTGCGCATAAGCTTCTCGAAGCGAGACCCGCGCTCGTGGTTCGTGGCGGACGTCTCCCGGATCATCCGAAGCACATCGTGCACCGTGGTCATCGTCTCAGCCAATGTGCTTCGCACCCCGTCACAGTTAAGGCGCTCCGCGCCGCGGGTTCACAACGAGTTCTCAGAGCCTATCGCTGGCGGGCAGTCTGCTGCCTCACTCTGCGCGTGTCCCGGACATCGGCACGGCGGCGCTTGCACCGTCGTCGTGGGCAATGCCAAGACCGACCGATCGGATGTTTGACAGTGTTACCGGCTCGGCCGGGCGGAGCACATAGTGATCTTGATGTTGTTGTCGCCGTGCCTGGCTACTTCGGTCATGCCCAGCCGCTGGTAGAGGGCCTGGGCGCGGTGGTTGACGGCGAGCACGTCCAGGACCAGGGCCTTGCCGTTCTGCCGGGCCTCGTCGAGGAGCACGCTAACCAGGCGGGTGCCGATGCCGTGACCTTGATGGTCGGGGTGGATCTCGACGCGGGCCAGGTAGATCTCGTCAGGGCGGTGCTCGGTGTCGAGCATGCCGATGTCTGTCCCGCCGGCGGTAATGATCCGCCAGCGACTGGGGTTGAAGGCGCGGGCGTGGTGCTCACGCTGGACGTGCTCGTCCCATCCCCAGGTCGCGGTGACGTAGCTCCTCATCGCCGCCTTGTGCAACTGGTAGCAGAACTCACTGTCGGCCGGGGTCGCAGGACGCAGCGCGACGGGGGCCACGCCACAGCCTGCCCGGGACGCTCGATCAGGACCGCCGCGAAAAAGGCATCCTTCCGGCCACGATGGCCAAGGCATGCGCCGTGGACTTCGGTGAGCATCGGGTTGCACCTCCCGACCGGCGCAGCAGGAGCAGCGCCGGACTTGCTGGAGACCTCTACTCGATCATCCGGGAAGGTACACCTGGGTGCATCTTTTTGACAGGTATGAATTTCTGCTGATACCGGATTGAACTCCTGGATATCCGGAGAGTCTGGGTGTTTCCTGCTGTTTCAGGCACTGCTGAGGGTGATTCATGCTGGTCAGCGGTGG
>JALYVS010000425.1 GCA_030853115.1 Actinomycetota bacterium | reverse complement strand
GGCGCACAGCGGTCAACGGATGAGGTCTCCGTCCATGCTCCGCGGGGGCCGGGCCGTCGCGCCCGGCCCCCGCGGGGGCCGTTACGCGGTACTCGCCGGCCTGGTGGCGGCCGGCGTGGTGGTCGTGCTCGTAATCTCGGCCGGCGTATACCTGGCGCGCCCGGCCTCCTCGACCGCCGCCGCCAAGTACGGTGGGCTGCCGAGCTGGTTGCCGACGCCTTCGGTCCCGGTCGGCCGGATCGTCACCGCCAGCGCCGCCCACCCGCGGCTGGCCATCGAGGGCGACACGGTCTCCGTCCAGCTGGCCGGCGGCCAGGTGATGGCGACCGCGGTCGGGCCCCAGGTCCCGGAGGAGGGCCAGTTCCCCGTCCCCGCGACCTCCCCGTGCACGTTCATCATTACCTTCACCCAGGGGTCGGGCCGCATCCCGCTCAGGCCGGCCGGGTTCACCATCGTCGACGAGCTCGGCCATCTCCACCAGCCTCAGGTGACCGTGCCCGCCGGCGGCGCCGTGCCCGCAGGCCTGCCCGCCGGCCGGACGGTCACCCTGACTGTCAAAGCCGTGCTGCCGACCGGCAACGGCACGCTCCAGTGGGCCCCGGCCGGCGGCCAGCCCGTCGTCTCCTGGGACTTCGACGTCGAAATCGACTGACCGGGTGCCCGGCGAGGCAGCTGACAGCAGGCAAGCACCACGGTCGTTCGGGAAAGAAGCTAGGAAGTAACTATCAGTGGCCCGGGCCCGGTTCAGGTGAACGCGGAAATCCCGGTCAGGGCCCGCCCCATGATCAGGATGTGCACCTCGTCGGTGCCCTCGTAGGTCCGCACGCTCTCCAGGTTGTTCGCGTGCCGCAGCGGCGAGTGTTCCAGCGTGATGCCGTTGCCGCCCAGGATGGTGCGGGCCTGGCGGCAGATGTCGATGGCCTCACGGACGTTGTTCAGCTTGCCGAAGGAGATCTGCTCCGGGCGCAGCGTGCCCGCGTCCTTGAGCCGCCCGGTGTGCAGCGCGACCAGGATGCCCTTCTGGATCTCCAGCATCATGTCGACCAGCTTGGCCTGGGTGAGCTGGAACCCGGCGATCGGCTGGCCGAACTGGCGGCGTTGCCCGGCGTAGGCCAGCGCGGCTTCGTAGGAGTCGCGGGCGGCGCCCATGGCGCCCCACATGATCCCGTAGCGGGCCTCGTTCAGGCAGGAGAACGGTCCCTTCAGCCCGGTGACGCCGGGCAGCGCCGCGTCCGCGGGCAGCCGGACGTCGCTCAGCGTGATGTCGCACTGGATCGAGGCGCGCATCCCGAGCTTGCCTTCGATCGGGGTCGCGGCGAAACCGGGCGTGCCGGTCGGGACGACGAAGCCGCGGATGCCCTCGGCGGTCTGGGCCCAGATCACCGCCACGTCGGCGATCGAGGCCAGCCCGATCCAGCGCTTCGCGCCGTTGATCACCCAGTCCTGTCCGTCCCGGACGGCGGTGGTGCGCATGCTGGCCGGGTCGCTGCCTGCCGTGGGCTCGGTGAGCCCGAAGCAGCCGATCAGCTCGCCAGCCGCCATCGGCGGCAGCCAGCGCTGCTTGTGCTCCTCGGAACCGAACTTGTGGATGGCGCTCATCGCCAGCGAGCCCTGGACGCTGACGAAGGTACGCAGGCCGGAATCGCCGGCCTCGAGCTCCAGCGCGGCCAGTCCGTACTCGACGGCGCTGCGGCCCGGGCAGCCGTAGCCCGCCAGGTGCATGCCGAGCAGCCCGAGCGTGCCCATCTCGGTCGCGATCTCCCGCGGGAAGTATGCGGCCTCATACCAGGCCGCGATGTTCGGGCGGATCCGCTCGGTGACGAAATCCCGCACCCGGTCGCGTAGCGCGAGTTCCCCGGCGGAGAACAGGCTGTCCAGGTCGAGGTAGTCGTGGGGGAGCCCGGCGGCGCCCGGATAGTCCGTGTCGGTTGCGGCGGCATCGGTCATGTGGGGTCTCCCTCGTGGCCGGGTCCCTTGAGGCGGTCCCGGAGCTGGAACTTCTGGATCTTGCCGAACGTGCTTATCTCGTCTCGCCGGCCGCCGGTGAGCTCGAAATCCACGACGTCGCCGCTGGTCAGTGCGAGACGACGTGCGCAGCAAAGTCCGGTGCGCGCTTCTCGGCGAACGCCGCGGCGCCCTCCAGGCCCTCAGGCGAGGCCGTGAACAGATCCAGCGCCGACATCGCCATGTTGCTCAGCCCGGCCTGGTGATCGGTGTCGGCATTGAAGGACTGCTTGAGGAACCGGATCGCGGTCGGGCTCTTCTCCGCGATCTCCGCCGCCCAGGTCTTGGCCTCCGCCAGCAGCTCGGCGGCGGGCACGACCTTGTTCACCAGGCCCCAGCGCTCGGCGGTCTGCGCATCGTAGAGCCGGCACAGGTACCACATCTCCCGGGCTCGCTTCTCCCCGACCACCCGGGCTAGGTAGGCCGACCCGAACCCGGCGTCGAACGAGCCCACCCGCGGGCCTGCCTGCCCGAACCGCGCGGTGTCCGAGGCGATGGAGATGTCGCACAGCACATGCAGCACATGGCCGCCGCCCACCGCGAGCCCGTTGACCGCCGCGATCACCGGCTTGGGGATATCGCGAATCAGCCGGTGCAGGTAGCCGATCTCGAACATGCCGCTCTCGGTAGGTCCGTAGTCGCCGGTCTCGGCGCGCTGCTTGACATCCCCGCCGGTACAGAAGGCCTTGTCCCCGGCGCCGGTCAGGATCACGGCCTGGATCCCGCGATCCGCCCACGCAGCCCGGAACCCCCGGATCAGCTCGTCCACGGTCCGGCCCCGGAAGGCGTTGTACCGTTGCGGCCGGCTGATGGTGATGATCGCCGTCCGGCCGTCGATCTCGTACCGGATGTCCTGGTAATCCTGCGCCATCGCTGCTGACTCCCTCGTCGTGTCCGCCCGCCCGGCCCGCGGCCTGCCCGGCCTCCGTGGCCCACCAGCTAACATGTCAAAATTTGACCATAAAGTCAACAGATAACTCTATAGCTGAAATGATACTCTGTAGTCAATTAATCGCCGAGCAAGGAGCTGGATGAGCACGCAGCAGGCGGCCGGCCCCGGCCCCGCGCGGCCGCCGTCGAGCCGCCTGGAGCGTAAGCGGGGGCGCCGGATCCAGGAAATCCTGACCGCGGCCGCCGAGCTGTTCGGCGAGCGCGGCTACGACGCGGTCAGCCTGGATGACGTGGCGGACCGCCTCGACGTCAGCAAGGGCTCCCTGTACTACTACTTCGCGACCAAGGACGAGCTCGGCACGGCGGCGATCGAGACCCTGGGCCGTCAGTGGACCGGTCGCCTTGAGCATCTCGCCGAAGTTCAGGCGGCCAGCTCGCCGGCCCGGCGGCTGCACGCCATCGTCAAGGAGCACATCACCATCGCGGTCCGCGAATACCCGGCCGCGCTTGGCCTGTTCCTGGTGCCTGCCGAGTGGCCCGCCGCCCAGCAGGCGCGCATCAAGGCCCTGCGCCGGCGGTATGACCTGGTCTTCCGCCGGATCATCGAAGAGGGTCTGACCTCCGGTGACTTCACCGTGACTCATATCGACCCGGTGCTGCAGTGCATGCACGCCGCGGTGTCGCAGGCGCCCCTGTGGTGTGGCGGCCTCTTCGGGGCGGCCATCGATCAGGCCATCGATGAGCTCGCCGACACCCTCATGATGCTCGTCGGCCAGCGGCCGCATCCCCGCGACTGAGCGCCGGGCCATTTACCGGTTTGCCGAGGATTCAGCAATTATCACCGCTGGTAAGTCGCGATGATAGTTAATTCCTGGATTTATCCACGGCCCGTTGGTGTCTATTTCGGACAATGACTAGACGCCCGGGAATCCAGCCCGCAAGATGTTGCTGGAGTGAAACACCGAACCCGATTCGCCGTCCTATCTCAGGGTTAGCAAAGTTCGGATTATCGCCGGAATAGAAGGAAATAAATATGCAGAGTCCCCAAAGTGTCAGGTCTGGCCAGCAGGGCCGCGAAGCGGTCGTAAGGCCGCTAATCCCGGCTTTCCCGGCCGTCCGGCGCCGCGTCCGGGCGGGCCTGGGTACCGCCCTGCTCCTAGCCCTGCTGGCGACCGTTCTCGGCGCTAGCCCGGCCCGGGCGCAGGCGGGCAGTGACAGCCTGCTGGCCGGTGAGACTCTCCAGCCAGGTCAGTGGATCAGCGGCGGCAGTGACACGCTTATCATGCAAAACGATGGCAACCTCGTCCTCTACGCGCGGGGTCAGACGCCGATCTGGGCGAGCCGCACCAACGGCCATAACGGGGCCTGGCTGAGCATGCGAGCAGACGGCGATCTCGTGCTGGCCGCGCCCGGCGGCGAGCCGCTGTGGACCTCGGGTACCGGCCACCACAACGGCGCCGCCCTCATCATGCAATCCGACGGTAATGCCGTAATCTATACGCTCGCCAGCGTCGCGCTCTGGTCCACCAACACTTATAAGCAGACGTACGCCGACAATCAGCTATCTGAGCACGGCTGGGGGCGTAATCAGGCGAGTCAGTTCAGCTGCCTGAACAATATCTGGACCCGGGAGAGCGGCTGGGACACGGCGGCCGGTAACTCCCGCGGTGCCTACGGCATTCCGCAATCGGACCCGGGAAGCAAGATGGCCTCCGCGGGATCGGACTGGCTCACCGACCCGCAGACTCAGATCCGCTGGGGTGAGGATTACATCCAGAGCGCTTACGGCAGCCCCTGCCAGGCGTGGGCCTACTGGCGAAGTCACCACTCCTACTGACCCCCGCGTTTGCGGTCCTGCCGCGGGATCCGCAGGCTAGGCCGCGGTGTCCGCGGGCAGCCCGGCCCGTCCCTGCGTCCGGCCCGCCTGCGCCGCCGGAAGCCGGGTCGCGGGGTCGAGCGGATTAATCCCCACCGCCGTCACCGATGCCTCATCGGGCGTGATCACGGTAACCGCCGAACCTTCCGAACGGAGCCGGCCTACCACGTCCCGCAGCGGCATCGGCGACGGGAACGGCGAGTCGTAGCCCAGCGGTGACAGCACCACGATCCGGGCGCAGCCCGCGGCGAGGTCGGCGTTGTCACTAGACCGGACGCCGCCGTCGACGTACCGCCGGCCGCCGATGGTGACCGGCGGCCAGACGCCGGGCACCGCGCAGCTCGCGGCGACCGCGTCGATCAGCTCCACCCCGGACTGGCGGTCGAACACGCGCGTCTCGCCCGTCTCGGCGTCCACCGCCACCAGCAGGATCCGCCGGGCCGGCCATTGCCGCGAGGGCAGC
>JALYVS010000078.1 GCA_030853115.1 Actinomycetota bacterium | reverse complement strand
GTGCCACGCGCGCCGGCGCCGGGGACGTCGCGGGGGACGTCGCGGGGGACGTCGCGGGGGATGTCACCGAGGCGAGCACCCGGCGCATGTCCCGCACGGTCCGCACGGTGCCGCCCAGCGTTCCGGTGACCTTCGATTTCCCTGTCCGCGGGTAGTACGGCACATCGGTTTCCGCGATCTGCCAGCCCGCCTCGACCGCACGCACCACCATCTCGAGCGGGTAGCCGAACCGCCGGTCGGACAGCTCCAGGGCTAGCAGCGGCTCCCGCCGGGCGGCGCGCATCGGGCCGAGATCTCGCAGCGGGACGCCGACCCGGCGGCGCAGTTCGGCCGCCAGGACCCGGTTGCCGATCCTGGCGTGCAGCGGCCAGGCGCCCTTGCCCCGGACCGAGCGCCGTCCCATCATCAGATCGGCCTCACCCGCCAGGACCGGGTCCGCCACGGACGGCAGGTCACCGGGATCGAAGGACGCGTCAGCGTCCATGACGCAGACGACGTCGCTAGTCGCGGCGAGCAAGCCCGCGTGGCACGCGGCCCCGAAGCCGCGCTGCGGGACGGCCACGACGCGTGCCCCGTAACCCGCCGCTATCGCGGCCGAGTCGTCGGTGGAGCCGTTATCCGCGACGATGGCCCGGTATCCGGCTGGCATCCGGGACAGGACCCAGGGCAGTGCTCCTGCCTCGTTGAGGCACGGCAGGACAACATCTATTTCCATGGCGCCAGACACTACTTGCGTCCGGGCCAAACGAGGCCCGGAAAGGGGCTGGTCAGGCCTTACGAACCTGTGACGGCCCGCACCGGGCGCCCGGCCGCGGACCAGCACATGGTTGGCTGACGTCATGCGCGTTCTAGTGACCGGTGCGGCCGGCTTTATCGGATCGCATATCGCGGAGACCATGCGGGCGGCGGGCCACGAGGTGCGCGGCCTGGATTCCCTCACGCCCGCTGTGCATAACGGCAGGCCAGAGTACGTCACGGGTGAGCTCGTCGTGGCCGACGTGCGCGACCCGGCGGCGGTGAATGAGGCCCTGACCGGGATGGACGCGGTATGCCACCAGGCCGCCATGGTCGGGCTCGGCGTGGACCTTTCCGACCTCCCCGCCTACGCCGACATCAACGTCACCGGCACCGCGGTGCTGCTCGAGGCGATGGGCCGCCACGGTATACCCCGGCTCGTTTTCGCATCCTCGATGGTGGCGTACGGCGAGGGGGCTTACGACTGCGCCCAGCACGGCCGGGTCTGGCCGTCACCCCGCCATCCGGCGGACCTGGCCGCGGGCCGCTTCGAGCCGCGCTGCCCCCGCTGCGCGCAGCCGCTCACTACCGCCACGGTGGGAGAAGACACGGCGCTGGATCCGCGTAATGCCTACGCCGCCAGCAAGGTGGCGCAGGAGCACCTGTCCGCGAGCTGGGCCAGGCTCACCGGCGGCGTGGCCGTCGGGCTGCGCTACCACAACGTGTACGGCCCGCGGATGCCACGCGATACGCCGTATTCGGGCGTGGCCGCGATCTTCCGTTCCTGCCTGGAGGGCGGGGTGCCGCCGCGGGTATTCGAAGACGGCGGCCAGCGCCGCGACTTCGTGCACGTCCGCGACGTGGCCCGGGCCAACCTGCTTGCCCTGGAGGCGGCCGACCGGGCCGTCGCCGGGGCCAGCGCCGATCCGGACGGCGAGATGGGCGCGGGCGGGCTGCGTTGTTACAACATCGCGAGCGGCGAACCGCACACGGTCGGCGAGATGGCTAGTACGCTCGCGGCCCGCTTCGGCGACATCGAGCCGGTGGTGACCGGGGAGTTCCGGCTCGGCGACGTCAGGCATATCGTCGCCTCCCCGGCCCGCGCCGCCCGCGAGCTCGGTTTCCGCGCCCAGACCCGCTTCGACGAGGGCCTGGCCGAATTCGCCCACGCCCCGCTCCGCGAGCCCGCCACGCTGGCCTCCGGCGCCCTAGCCGCCCGCCTCTAGAGGCCGTTTTCGTTGCCGGGGCCCGCACGCCCGGCCAAACCCAGGCCCGCGGGGCGCTGAGCCTCGGGCCCGGAGCCCGGGGAGCTACGGCTTGGGGCGCTACTTGGCGGTAATGGCGCGGGATCGGTCGGGGCTGGCTGATGTGCGGTTCCGGGGCACGGTGCGGTTGATGGCCGGGACGCCGGGGCGGGCCAGCGGCAGCCTGATCATGAACTGACAGCCGGGACCCGCGTTACGCACCGCGATCTGGCCGGAATGCGCCTCCACGATGCCGCGCGCGATGGACAGGCCGAGCCCGGCGCCTTCCTGCGGCCCGGGCGTGCGGGCCGACTCACCGCGGAACGCCACGTCGAACACCCTCGGCAGGTCACCGGGCGGAATCCCGCCGCAGGCATCCGAGACGCTCACGCAGGCCATCCCGGTCTGCACCTCGGCCAGCACGTCGACACCGCCGTCGGCAGGCGTGTGCCTGATCGCGTTCGTCACCAGGTTGCGCAACGCCCGGCCCATTTCGGCGGAGTCGACGAAGACCGGCATGCCGCGGACGGCGGCCCCGGTCAGCCGGACGCCTTTCATCCTGGCCACCGGCTCGACGCTGGCCACGACCTCGGCGACCAGGTCCTCGAGCCCGACCATCCGCCGGGCGAGCCGCAGCGCGCCGGCATGGATGCGGGACAGCTCGAACAGGTCGTCGATCATCAAGGTCAGCCGGTCCACCTCGCGGCGGATTTGCGTGTGGTACTGGGACACCTCGCGCGGATCGACTACGACCTGGTCCTCGAGGGCCTCGGCCATCGCCCGCAGGCCGGCCAGCGGGGTCCGCAGGTCGTGACTGACCCAGGCCACCAGCTCCCGGCGGCTGGCTTCCAGCGTGCGTTCCCGGGCCCGGGCCTGCGCCAGCCGCTCGTGTGTCGACGCCAGCTCCACCGACAGCTCGCTGAGTTCAGCGGGCAGTGTCATCTGCGGCGCCACGTAGACGCCGCTTTCGCTGACGTTCTGCACCGCCGAGGAAAGAGCGTGGCTGGCCTTGGTGAGCCTGCGGCCCACGAACAAGGCGACCGCCAGGCCCGCCAGCCCGGCGATCGCCATCAGGTCCAGGATGTCGTCGCGCTCAGAGGAGGTGCCCACCATCCGGTACGCGATGACGCCGACCCCGGCCATCGAGGTGACCAGGCAGACGACCACCACGACGGTAACCATCAGGGCGATGGAACGTGCCGCCAGGCGCTTCAGCACCACGATCCCGATACCGGCGGTGATCAGCGCGATGCCCACGACGTACTCAGAGACGAACGCCAGATCTGACCACTGGATGCCGGCCGGCAGGGACAGCTCACCGCCGGCCAGGCTATTCATACTGTGTCCCCCGCTCGTCTCCGAGACGCTTCAAGGCGCCGCCTGCCCTCGTCGCTCGGGCCCCGCTTCTCGGTCCGGGCGGCGCCGCGCCTCGGCGACCCGCTCATGCCGCCTCCGGCTCGTAGCGGTAGCCGACTCCCCACACCGTGACGATGCGCCTGGGCAGCGTCGGGTCGGGTTCGAGTTTTTCCCGGAGCCGCCGGACGTGCACGGTGACGGTGGAGGTATCCCCGAAGGTCCAGCTCCACACCTCGGTCAGCAGCTGTTCTCTGGTGAAGGCCTTGCGCGGGTTCTGCATGAGGAAAACCAGCAGGTCGTACTCTCGCGAGGTCAGCTGGACCAGCTTGCCGTCGATCCTGACCTCGTGGGCGGAGAGGTCCACCACCAGGTCGCCGTCGGTGATGGCCCCGAGGTCGGCCTTGTCCGGCAGGCCCGCGCCGCGGGACCTGCGCAGCACCGAGCGCACCCGGAGCGCCAGTTCCCGCGGGCTGAACGGCTTGGTGACATAGTCGTCGGCACCCGTCTCGAAGCCGATCAGGCGGTCGGTCTCGTCGCCGAGGGCGGTCAGCATGACCACCGGAATCGGCCAGCGGGCCCGCAGCCTGCGGCAGACCTCAAGGCCGTCCATGCCCGGCAGCATCAGATCGAGCACGACGAGATCGGGCGGCTCTTCCGCGACCCGGCGCAAGGCCTCGTATCCGTCGTGTACGCACTCGACCGTATGGCCGTCTCGTACCAGGTACCGCCCGACAACGTCCGCCACGGTGGGATCGTCGTCGACGACGACGATCCTGCCCGGCGGATCGGGGTTAGTGACCAAGGTTTTCCGTTCCGGTTATTAAAGACGGTGGCTCTGTCTCCAAGGTAAGACGTCGACGTCCGTCTAAGCCAGTAAACAGGTCAAAAGCGTCACCAGTCCGTAAGCAGAGTGACGATTGTGTGAGGTCCGCCCCGATCAGGGCGAAACTGGCCCCTGCGGCAAATAGCTGGGTTAACACTGAAGCATGCTTTCCGCGCCGCCTTGACTGGCGGGGGCAGAAAACGGTCGCAGCCGGGGTACCGCCTCAGCCTTCGCGATCATCGGAGCCACTAGGGGTAGGAGTTTGCGTGATCGGAGAACTATACGAGCACGCGCTGGCCGGCCGGGCGCGCCCGGAGATCGAGCATGCCGACGGCAGTCGCAAGCCGCTCTCCGTGGATGGCTGGCTGCACGATAGCCCCGGCGACAAGTCGATCCTCGACCGGTGCGAAGGGCCGACGCTCGATATCGGCTCGGGCCCGGGCCGGCTGACCGTGGCCCTGGCCGAACGCGGCATCCCGGCGCTCGGCATCGACATCACGCCCTACGCCGTGGACCTAGCCCGCTCCTCGGGAGCGCTGGTCATGCTGCGCGACGTGTTCGACCGGGTGCCGGGGACCGGCCGCTGGAGCACGGTGCTGCTCGCGGACGGGAACATCGGGATCGGCGGAGATCCGTCCGTCCTGCTCGGCCGGGTGGCCGAGCTGCTCTCACCGCGCGGCCGCGCCATCGTCGAACTCGAGCCGCCGGGGTCGCCGATGCGCCGCGAGCAGGTCCGGCTGTGCCACGCCGGCTTGGCCAGCGCCTGGTTCCCCTGGGCTTACGTCGGCGCCGATCACATCACCGATGTCGCGGATGACGCCGGGCTCGGCGAGGTCGAGATCTGGACGGTGGACCATCGATGGTTCGCGTCGATCGGTGCCAGCCAGATTTCTTCCGAACGGCCCTTGGTGACCCTGTTAAGTAATGCTTACACTTCCCCGGCGGATGACCCCGCAGGCGACTGAGAAGGCAACCTAAGCTGCATGAACGCAAAACTTCGCGTGGTCGCGATCAGCCTGGCCCTCATCGTGATGGCCGGGTTGGTGCTGCTGCTCGTCCGTCCTGGCCTTGACCCCGCGCGGATACGGCCGCTGCCGCTGCTCATCGGCGCGTGGATCACGTTCATCGTCGCCGCCTGGCTGCTGCGGAAGGTGCCGCCACGGGCCTGCGTCGCGCTCATCCTGCTCGGCGGCATCGCCCTGCAGCTCGCCGCGGTGTCCGCGCCCCCGCAGAACAGCAACGACCTCTACCGCTACATCTGGGACGGCCGGGTTCAGGCCGCGGGCGTCGACCCGTACCAGTACGTGCCCACGGCCAGTCAGCTCACCAGCCTGCGCGACGAGTTCCTCTTCCACCCCGGGGCCCAGTATTGCGTCACCCCCTCTTTCGTCAGCCTGCAGCCGGCCGCCGAGCTCACGGCCGGCTGCACGGCGATCAACCGGCCGACCGTTCCGACTATTTACCCGCCGGTCGCCGAGGCGTACTTCCTCGGGGTGCACTACCTGCCGTCGGGCAGCGACTCCAGCAAGCCCATCCAGGCGACCACGGCGCTGGTGGCCGTGCTCATCACGGGGCTGCTGCTGTTCGGCCTGAAACGGCTAGGCCGGGATATCCGCACGGCGGCGCTGTGGTCCTGGTGTCCGATGGTGGCCCTGGAGGCCGGCAACAGCTCCCACGTGGACGTGGTCGCGGTAGGTATCACGACGGCCGCGATCCTGGTGCTGGCCAGCGCGCGGACCACGCGCCGGACGATCCTGGGCGGGGTCCTGCTCGGCCTGGCCATCGCGACCAAGCTGACGCCCGCGCTGGCCGTACCCGCCTTGCTGCGGCGCCGCTGGTTTACCGTGGCGGCCGCCGCGGGCAGCGCGTTCATCGCGGTCTACGTCCCGCACCTGCTCGCGGTCGGCAGCAAGGTGATCGGATTCCTGCCCGGCTACCTGCACCAGGAGAACTACACCACCGGGACCAGGTACGGGATCATCGGCTTGGTCGTCATCGGGCCGCTGGCCTCGGTCATCGCGGTTCTCGTCCTGGCCGCGGTCGCGCTGGCGGTCCTGCAGTTCGGCGACCCCGACCGGCCGTGGCAAGGCGCGCTGGTGATGACCGCGGCCGCGCTAGCCGTCACCACCCCGCACTACCAGTGGTACGCGCTGCTCCTGGTGATGCTGGTCGCCTTTGACGGCCGCCCGGAATGGCTCGCCTTCGCCGCCGGCGCCTACTACGCGGCCGAGCCGAACATGGGCCGGTACACCCTTCCGCACCGGTTCGTCGACGCGGCCGCCTACGGGATACCCGTCGTGGTCGTAGCGGCGGCCTGTTTGGTCCGCTATGAGCTGGCCCGGCGCGACCTGGGCCGCTCCGCGCCGCGGCCCGCCACCACGGAGCCGGTGGTCACGACAGGCCTCGCGGTCCCGTCAGGACTCACTGCCACGTCGGGACTCGCGGTCCCGTCGGAACTCGCGGTCCCGGTCATGGCGGCGCAGGTCTCGGCCGCCTACGGTCAGCGCACGACGCGCGACGCCGGCGACGCCGGCGACGCCGGTGCCGGTGAACCGCTGCCGCGCCGGGTCCGGGTTCTCGCCGGCGACCAAGCGCGCGACGTCCGGGTGTAAGCCCCCGATGGCGGCGGACGGTGGCCGCCGCCATCGGTCCTTTTCTTACCGGTTGGTTACCCGCGAGGAAAACATCGAACGGCGTCGGCGATCAGGACCGTGAATAGAGATATGAGCTACGACCCGTCGCAGTACAGGTTGCCCCCGCAGGAGCGCTCGCCGCAGGCGACCCCGCCCGAGGCGTGGCCTTCTTACCGGGACGGCGACGGTTACCAGGACGAGCGGTACGCGGAGGCCCCGTACGGAATGGATCGCCAGGGTGCGTACCAGACGACCGGAGGCCACTACCAGCAGGCCGGCTATCAGCGTGCTTCCGGCGAATCAGGCGATCGTGGCTACCGGTCGGCGGTGGCCACGGATACTTTCCGCCCGGCCAGGAACGACTATGCCGCCCCGGCCAGCTCTAGTCCGGCTAGCGGCTATGCCCCGGCGGACGGCTACGCCCCCGCGGACGGCTATGCCCCGGCGGACGGCTATGCCCCGGCGGACGGTTATGGCCCCGCGGGCGGCTATGCCAGCGCGCGGGAGGATTATGACTGGGATGCGCGGGACGGCCGCGGCGGGGCCGGGACCGGCTACGGTGCCGTCAGCGGGCAGGGCGCCCCCCATGGCTACGATGCCGCCCATGGCTACGCCGACCCTGCTGCCCGGGACGGCTATGGCGCCGGGAACGGCTACGACACGGGTGGCTATGCCCGCGCCGGCTACCCCGGCGGGGCCAACGGGTACGCCGACGCTGGGGATGGCTTCGAGGGAACACCCTACGATTACGGCAGCAACCCGGGGAACCGGTACGCCGGAACCGCGGACGGATACGCCGGAACCGCGGACGGATACGCCGGAACCGCGGACGGATACGCCGGAACCGGCGACGGGTACGCGAGGGCGGCGGACGGATACGCCGCCACCCCGGACGGATACGCTGCCAGCGCTGACGGTTATGCCGACGCCGGTGACCCGTACCTGGGGGCCGCGGACAGGTATGCCGGTGCGACGGCTGATTACACCCGTACCGAGGGGGGCTACGGCCGGGCCGCGACCGGTAAGTATGCGAGCCAGCCCACCGGGTACGACTGGAACGGGAGCGGCTATGGCACCGTTACGGACGGCTTCGACGGGAGTCAGAATGGCTTGTCGGGACCGGCCGGCTACCCCCGCCAAGATGGCTACCCCGGCCGGGCGGATTACGCCGGGCGGGCGGATTACGCGCAGCGGGCAGACTACGCCGAGCGGGCAGACTACGCTGGCCGAGCGGATTACGCGCAGCGGGCGGATTACGCCGAGCCCGCGCCGTCCGGGCCGATGCTCACGGCTCCTGACGCCGGGGTGCATCCCGACAGCTGGCAAGCCGAGCAGGACCGAAGGCAGGCTTCGGGCCAGCGCGGGCTGATCGTCGGCGCGATCACGGGCTTCCTCGCCGTGGCCATCGCGATCGGCGTCTCGACCTTGGCCGCGGCGTTTATCCGGCCGCAGGCCGCGCCGGTCATCACCATCGGCGATGTGTTCGTTGACCGGATACCATCCGCGCTGAAGACCGTCGCGGTGGGGCACTTCGGCAGTCACGGCCGGACCGCGCTGCTGCTCTTGATGTACCTCGCAATCGCCTGCCTGGCGCTGGGGCTCGGGGTGCTGAGCCGACGCGCCGCGGCGTTTGGCGTGGCCGGCCTCGCCGCGGGTACCTTGCTCAGCGCCTTTGTCGTGATCACCCGAGCGGGGGGCCGAATGACCGACGTCGTGCCCGCCATCGTGGGCGGCGTTGCGGCGGTTGCGGCGCTGCTGTGGCTGCAGCGTGCGTCAGCACCCGTCGGCCCGGGCGCACCACTCCCGCCGGGCGCACCGGTCAGACCGGTCAGACCGGGCGGGCCGCTCCTGCAGCCTCGCGGCGGCAGCCGCCGGAGGCCACGGTGACAAACACCATCGACCGGCGTAAGTTCCTGGCCGCCGGCGGCGTGACCGCGGTGGCAGCGACCGCCACCGGGTTCGGCGGCGACCTCCTGATGGGCAAGGGCTCCCGGCCGACCCGGTCGGCGTCGAAGCTGGCCGACCCGGCCCAGGCTCAGGCGTCGGCGTCGGCGTCGGCTCCTGCGTCGGCCCCGGCATCGGCCCCGGCCGCTCAGCTCGAGATCGCCCAGATGACGCCGCTACCGGCCGGAGAGACGCTGAACATCGACGGCCTGGCTCCGTTTTACACACCGCAATCGTCGTTCTACCGGGTCGACACGTCCCTGGTGGTGCCGAAGGTCAAGGCGTCCACCTGGCAGCTGCGCGTCCACGGCATGGTGGACAAGCCGGTGATCCTCACCTTCGACCAGCTGATCAGGCGACCGATGGTCGAGCACGACGTGACCTTGACCTGCGTATCGGACTCGGTCGGCGGCGGCTATATCGGCAACGCCCACTGGCAGGGCATTCTGCTGGCCGACGTGCTGCGCGAGGCGGGGATACAGTCGGGCGCCGAGCAGATCGTCATGCGCGACGTCAACGGGATGACCATCGGGGTGGCCACCGCCCCGGTCATGGATGGCCGCACGTCGATGCTGGCGGTAGGCATGAACGGCCAGCTGCTGCCGCAGGCGCACGGCTACCCGGTGCGGGCCGTGATACCGGGCCTGTATGGCTATGTTTCCTCGACCAAATGGGTCGTCGACATGGAGCTCACCACCTTCGGCGCGTTCGATGCCTACTGGGTGCGGCGGGGGTGGACCCAGCAAGGACCGATCAAGACCGAGTCGCGTATCGACGTCCCGAAGGCCAGCGGCACCGCCCTGGCCGCGGGCCAGGTGACGATCGCCGGCGTGGCCTGGGCCCAGCACCTCGGCATCGAGGCCGTCGAGGTGTCCGTCGACGGCACCTGGCACGAGGCCAAGATGGCCGTCCAGGACGCTATCGACACCTGGCGGCAGTGGTACTACGTCTGGGACGCGACCGCCGGGCCGCACACCTTGCAGGTGCGGGCCACCGACAAGACCGGCTACACCCAGACCGCGGTGGTGCACAAAACTGAGCCCAGCGGCGCGACCGGCTACCACACCGTCCGGGTCAACGTCACCTAAACCAGCCGCTGGCGCGCACCCGCTTTGCGCACCAGCGGCTTTCCCCCGCTGACCGCCACCAGCGACGGTGGCGGTCAGCGGGCACCCGGCGCGGTGCGGAGATCGTCTGCGCGCCGGAGCTCGGGCTCGCCGGTCTCCCCGCCGGAGCAGCCGCCACGCTCGGACCTTGTCGGTGGCAGGTGTGTTGGAGGCTCCTGGGTCGCCGTCGACGCGCAGGCGTTCCCTGAAAAGCTGGAAGACTGAGATGGGCGACTGTTACGTTCCGGGCAGGAGAGCAAATCAGGAGGGGTGAGAGAGACTGCCACGGTTGGACGCAATTGATCTCATCGGTGTGTGCTTCGACGGCTCGGGGCGGCTGGCCGGGCAAGCAAGTGCTCCCGCCGCGCTTCGGGAGGCTGGGCTGGTGGCGGTCCTGCAGGAGCGCGCGAGCCTGACACCGGATGTCACGGTGTCAGAGCCCACGTCGGCACGTGGATCCGATGGGTTCGTGAATGAGCGCGCGCTCCTGGAGATGGTGAACATGCTCCATTCGCGTGTCCGGGCAGCTCTGGCCCAAGGACGGTTTCCGCTGCTCTACGGCGCTGACTGCGCGGTGCTGCTCGGAGCGGTGCCTGCGCTGGCAGACGTTCTCGGTGGGGTGGGCCTGGTCTTCATTGACGGCCACGAAGATGCCACCACGATGGAAGCCTCCACCACCGGCGAGGCCGCCAACATGGAGGTGGCCTTCTTGCTGGGCCTGACTGGCCAGCGAGCACCGGAGCCACTGCGCAGCCATGCGGGCGTGCTGCGGCCGGAGGCAATCGCCATGCTGGGGATGCGCGACAGCCTGTACCGCCGCGAAGTTGCCGCGCCCACGATCGCGGATCGAGTACGGGTTCGTGCCGCCGCTGAGCTCCACGATGATCCGGCGGCCGGTGGCCGCCAGGCCGCCGAGCAGGTCTCATCACAGGCTCCCGGATGGTGGCTGCACATCGACCTGGATGTGCTCGACAGACATGAATTCAGTGCCTGCGGCGCCGCCAGCGATGACGCGATGCCAGGCGGGCTATCGTGGCCCGAGCTAACCGCCATCGCCTCATCAGCGCTGCAAGCCGGCGGCGCCCGCGGCTGGAGCCTTGGCGTCTACAACCCTGACCTTGATCCGGAGCGGCGAGCAGCGAAAAGGATCGTGAACTTCATAGCGGATGTCACGAGCGGCTCGATGTAGGTTCCCGATCATCCAGTTGTGCGCCCCTGAGGCGTGCCGGAGGCGGCCAAGGACGACCGGCCGGCCTGAGAGTCGTTGACGTGATTGCCTGCGACGGCGAGTATGACGGTCAGTGATGCCACCTCCAGGACGATCAACCCGGACGTGATCGTCGCGGCAGGTATAACCGCAGCGACAACAGCGGCACCGGCAAGGTCGATCGAGGATTTCCGATGCTGGTGCGGCCAGGTGGTGATGCCGATGCTGGCCACGTAGACCGCGATTCCGCCGAGGAACATGGCGGTGACGCCTAGGCCAAGATGGCGATCGGGTGCTGTGACGATGGCGCGGAAACCCACCGATATCGAAATGACAGCCGCGGCGAGGAAAAGGTGACCGTAGGCGAATGCTTGTCGTACCACGTCAGTCTGGGCGGTCGCCTGCGCCAGCTGACGAGCGGCGTCAGGAGCGCCGAAGCTGGAGTACAGCCACCACAGGCTCGAGACCAGAACGAAGGACACCGCCACGGCCACGATCACCGCGGGTTCGAGATGTCGTGCCGAGGCGGCCGGCAGCCCGATGGCAATGATCGATTCGCCCAGCGCGACCAAGATGAAGGAGCCGAACCGCTCTGGCAGGTGCTGCGGGTCGAAGTGCGTCTCTATCAATACCCGCCGGAGCACCAGGGGCGTGGACAAGTCCGTAACCGCGGCCAAACCCCAGATCGGCAGCTGCACCGGGGTCAAAAAGGCACCCATGAGCAGGAGCGGCCCGGTCACGATGACGGATACCAGGAACGGCCGGATATCCATCTTCTTTCCGCCCGCGACGAGCAGGACGACGATGGCGCGCAGCGCTAGGTAGCTGGCCGCGAACAGCACGGACCGCCCGGCGAAGGCGGACGGGATCGAGAGGGCCATGAACAGAGCGCACAACGCGATGGCGAAGATGCCGAGTCGATCACGGTCGGTCTCCACCCCGTGCGTATTGACGTGGACGGATGTTCCCACCCACGCCCAGTACAGCGGAACGAGCACGACCAAGGTACGCGCGAGGCCGAGTCCGTTAAGGAGCTCTTGGTGGGCGAGGGCGGCGATCTCGGTAAGGCCGAACGCGAAGACCAGATCGAGGAACAGCTCTGGCCACGCCGTCTGCCGCTCATCGGCGGACCCGGTCATGTCAGTCGAACACCATGCGCTCGAGCAAGCCGATGGCAGCGATCAGCGCGTGCTGCTCCTGGGCGTCGAGACGCGTCCGGATGGCCTCGAGTATCCAGGCCTGGCGCAGTCGGCGCCCGCGATCAAGGGCTATCCGGCCGGCCTCGGTGAGCGTGATGAGCGCTTGACGCCGGTCGTCTGGATCGGCCGAGCGCTCGACCCAGCCGCGCCGTTCGACGGCATCGATGGTCTGTGCCATCGACTGCGGCCGGATCTGCTCGAGGCTGGCCAGGACGCTCGCGGTGAGAACACCACGGTCGTCCAGCCAGGCCAGCACCGCTTGCTCGGTGCGAGTGGGGGAACCGGGGCCGGTCTCGGCTTGGGCCCGCCGGTTGAGGGCCCGGACCACCAGGCGCAGTCGCGCCACGGCGTCGACGATTTCCTTATCCACGGGGTCCGACACGGTAGGCAGTTTACCTGATAATCAGGTAAACTGCCTACACGATGCCGGGTCGCGCACGTCGCGGCGCCCGTCTTGGTCCGAGATGAACGGCGATCGCTTCGAGCGCTCGATGCGGATCTCAGATGTGCCACGACACCGGATAGTTGATGATCGGGATGAACTCGACGCCGACCGCCTCGGCGTCGGTGCGCGCGTCGACGATCATTTCCTTGAGCCTTCCCATTTGCTGGGCGTGCTCCTCGCTCTTCCAGATACTGACGTGCACCATCGAACCATCGGGAGATGCGCCGGCGTAGTAGCCAAGAAGTCCGTCGAGCCGCCGGATGACGGGGGTCAGGTAGGTGCCGGTCTCAGCGGTCATGCGCTCGACCTCGGTGAAGTTGGCCGGATCGAAATTGCCGCGAGATACGCGGATCACGGCACCGGCTGGGATCAGGGTGGTCATGTGGAGCCCCCAGTTTGTCCTTCATTACGTTCCGATAGACTACCGGAACGTAATGATGCTTCGGGCCAGGTCTCGTTCGCGGTCGGCAGGCCTGGATGCGACGTATCAGGAACCAGGAAGCCGGTGCACGAACTCATGACAGACGGACGCCCGGCCGCGCTGGCCAACCAGGGTCTGGTGCGGCCCGCTGGCCGCCCGCGGAACCCAGCGCTGGATACTGCCATCCTCACCGCCGCCGAGGGCCAGATCCGGGAGCGCGGCTATGCCGGGATGTCGATCGAATCGGTCGCCGCGGCCGCAGGTACGACAGCGCCGAGCCTTCGGCGCCGGTATCAAACCAAGCTGCAGCTAGCCACCGCCGTCATCGACACCCTGCGCGTGCAGCCACTACCGAAGGCGACGGGGGCTCCCCGCACCGATGCGGCGGAAATCCTCACTAACTTCCGGAACAACATGCTGCGGTTGCACGCAATGGCCACCGTGGGCACGATCCTGGCTGAGGAACACCGTAATCCCGAATTGCTCGCGCATTTCCGGCAGCGTCTCATCGAGCCGCGCCGCGCCGCGCTGCACCGGACGCTGACGGCGGCGGTCGAGCAGGGCGAACTCCCGGCGGCGCTGGACCTGGACGCTACCGTCAATCTGCTCATCGGCTCGTTCTATGCCTGCTATCTCAGGACGGGCACCGTTCCCCCAGGTTGGGTGGCACGGATCCTGCTCGTCATCTGGCCACCGCAGGTCTCAAGCGGCCGGCCTTCCGGTTGATGGCCGAAGTCCGCTGGGCCCTGAGGCGACAGTGAGCGAACTCGAAGATCTGCGCCGCCTCCGGTATTTCGTGGCGGTGGCGGAGGATGCGAGCTTCACGCGCGCCGCGCAGCGGCTGCGGGTGTCCCAGCCCGCGCTCAGTGAGGCGATCCGCCAGCTCGAGCGCGACCTGAAGGTCACCTTGCTGGTGCGGGACAGGCCGGTTGCCGTCACCGCAGCAGGTCGTGCGTTGCTGCAGGATGCCCGGCTCCTGCTGTCCGCTGCCGCCCGGGCTACCGCGAGGGTGCGCGGCATCGCGGCCGGCGATGAAGGCGATATCGTGACCGCCTCCACCCAGAGTCTCGCCACTCGCTTCATCCCCGCGCTCCTGGGCCGGCTGGGGAATCGTGTTCCGCGGCCGGACACCCGGAACGAGGTCGGATCGCTGCCCGACGTCATCAAGTTCGTCGAGGACGGCATCGCGACGATAGGTTTCGCGTACTACGCGCCGGCGGTCCGGGAGCTGTGCCAGAGCACGCTGGGACATGAACCGGTGGTCGCATGCCTGGCGGCCGGTCATCGCCTGGCCGGTGCGCGCACGGTCGGCCTGAAAGAACTAGCGCACGAGCGATGGGCCGTCATAGACCCGTCGGCGGCCCCGCGCCGGTACGAGGTATTCATCGCCAGCTGTTCAGCGGCAGGCGTCGAACCAGATATCGCGGAGCTTGTCGCGGTCACTGATCTCAGCGCCGCCCACCTGATGTTCGAACGCGTCGCCGCGGGACAGCTCGTGACCTACGGCGGAGCCTCCCTCGTCCCGACGGTGACTGGCTTCGGGATCCGCTGCGTGCCTCTCAACGGCTCCCTCGCAGCCCTGCCGGTCGACGCACTCTGGAGGAAAGATGACCTGCTGGCCGAATCCGTTCTCGCGGTGGCACGAGCCGTTTGCTCCAGTCACTGGTGGGCGTCACCGGGCGTGGCCAGCAGGCCCTCGTCGGCGTCGGCGGCACCGTTATCGGAATGTCCGATGGAGAGATCGGGAATCGGTATTGGACTGCTGACCCTGAGAGCCGGCAGGATCATCCGGTATGGGAACTCCAGGGTCTTCGTCGTTCAGGATCCAGCGCGTCGACGACGGGTCCATCGTGACCGTGACACTGCTGCGCGCCCAGTGCCTGGACATCGCCGGGAAGCGCGACTTGACCGCTGTGTTCGAGGACTTGTCGCAAGACGCCGGGGCCCGGGCGGTGATTCTCGCGTCCGAGCATCCGCAGGCGCTCCTGGTTGACGTGGGCGAACTAGCGCACATGACGGCCGCCGATGCGCTTTCCTATAGCCGCGCGGGCCAGCATCTGATGGAAACCGTCGAGGCGTTCCCGGCTCCGGTGATCGCCGCAGTGTCCGGGCCCGCGCTCGGCGGCGGGTGCGAGCTCGTTCTCGGCTGCGACCTCGCTGTCTGCACCGAGGACGCGACCTTCGGGCAGATAGAGGTAAACGGCGGGGTGGTACCCGCCTTCGGCGGCACCTGGCGTCTGGTGCGCCGCACCGGGTATCAGCGGGCCTGCCACATGATCTACACCGGCGCGATCCTGGATGCCCAGACGGCGAAGGCCTACGGCATTGTCCTGGACGTCGTGCGCAGGGATGAGCTCCGCACGTACTGCCACGCCATCGCCGCACAGATTGCCGCCGCGAGCCGGGCCGCCGTTGCGGAAGCCAAACGGATCTTGACTGAAAGCTCCGGACGCGGCCTGGAAACCGCCAACTCCATGGAACAGGCGGCGTTCTCATCGCTCTTCGGGACCTCTGACCAGCGGGTCCGGATGGAAGCGTTCGTCGCCGGGCCTAGCGGTGACCCGGCGGTCCGGGAAATAGTGGCACATGACTGAGCTACAGCCCGATCCCGCCATTGAGCATAAGCGCGCACGCAGCCGCGACGCCGAGATTCACTACGTGGTGGCGGGCCACGGCGACGCGGTGCTGCTGCTGCACGGATTCCCCCAGACCTGGTTCGCGTGGCGGAAAATCATCCCGCTGCTGGCCGGCACCTACCGGGTTATCGCCCCCGATCTGCGCGGCCTAGGCGAATCATCCCGGCCAGCGGGCGGGTATGACAAGAAGACCGTCGCCGCTGACCTCGGCGCTGTCATCACCGCCGAAGGCCTGACCCGTTATCACCTGGTCGGCATGGATATGGGGGCTGCTGTCGGCTTCCCGCTCGCCATGGGTGACCAGAAGCGAGTTCTGTCGTTCGTGTTCATGGCCAGCGCCCTGGCCGGAGTCGGGCTGGAGCGTCTGTACGATTACAGCGCCATCGGGCTCAGCGCCTGGTACTGGACTTTGTTCCAGCACAAGACGTTCGGTCCGATGCTGACCCGCGGCCACCAACGCGAATTGCTCATCAGCTGGGCCTATCGCGGCTCAGCCCTGCGACCTGACGCCATCTCAGATGACGCCGTCGAGGAGTACCTGCGCACCTACGCAGACCCGGCCGGCTGGCAGGCCGCTCTGCAGTATTACTCGACCCTGGACCAGGATGCCGCCGACAACCGAGGGCTGCTGGCCGACGGGCAGCTGCTGCGGATGCCGACACTCGGCATTGACGGCGAGCAGGACGGCCGGCTGTCGACCGCTACCCTCGCCCAGATCGCGGTCGACGTCCGCGGCACCCTCATCCCCGACTGCAAGCACTGGATTCCTGAGGAGCAGCCGGAGGTCCTCGCGCAGGTACTCCTGAAGTTCTTCGCCCAGAGCAGCTAACCGGCCCAGGTCCGCATCGCTCGATCGCTCGAGCGCCGAGGAGGCTTGATGAACGACGCTGGACCCCGCGATGACCGTGCCGACGTTCAGGGCGCAGGCGATCTGGTCACCTTCATCCAGATCTGGGAGGTCGCCGACGCCGCAGCCCAGCAGGCCTGGCTGGCCGTCATGCACGACCACATCGACCTGCTGCGGGCCAAGCCAGGATTCATCACTATGACCCTGCACCCCAGCATCGACGGCAAGCGCATCGCCGTCTACGCGCAATGGGCCTCGGGTGCCGCCCTTGACCATGCCATCAGCGACCCCGCCGCGATCGCGGCCCACGACCAGATGGCACAGATAGGAACCTCCGACGGGACGCTCTACACCCTTGATCGCCGCTACGGTCCCATCACCCCCGCATCGCCTTGACGTGACCTGGCGCGGACGCCCGTTAAGGGCCAGGCAGATGTCCTGATCCGGCCGGCGGCGGTTCCGCGGCCAGGTCAACCGGCGAGGATAACAGCGTTAGCGGGCGCGCAGCGCGGTGAGGAGATCGTCCAGCGCGTCCAGGTTGTGTGCGCTCACCACCGCGTCGCAGTAGGGCCAGGCGGCAGCCATGCCGCCCACCTCGGGACGGTAACGCGGAGACTGGGTCCTGGGATTCGCCCACACGATCCGGTACGCGACCCGGGACAGCCTCGCCATCTGCGCGCCGAGCAGTTCCGGCTCGCCGGTCTCCCAGCCGTCGGAAATGATCAGTACCACCGCTCCCCGGGCCAGGCCGCGGCAGCCGTAGTTGTCGTTGAACTCCTTGATCGCGGCGCCGATCCTGGTCCCGCCCGACCAGTCCGGTGCCGCCTCGCCGGCCTTGGCCAGCATCGTGTCCGGGGTCGCCGCGGCGAGGGCCGGCGTCAGCCTGGTCAGCCTGGTCGCGAAGCTGAACACCTCGGGCCGGCTCTGGCCGGCCCGCAGCTGGCCGCCGTTGAGGCAGTACAGGAGCATCAGCAGCGCCCGGGCGTAGGGCTCCATGGAGCCCGAGATGTCACACAGCACGATGAGCCGGCGCGGCTTGGCCCGCGGGGCGCGGCGCGCGAAGCTGATCGCCTCGCCGCCGCTGCGGCGGGCCAGGCGAAGAGTCCGGCGCAGGTCCGGCCGCTTGCCGTCACGAGCCGACCGGTACCTGGGGGTCCGCCGCGGCGGCACCGCCAGGGTCATCTCGCGCATCAACGACACGAGCTGCTGCAGCT
>JALYVS010000424.1 GCA_030853115.1 Actinomycetota bacterium | reverse complement strand
GGCCGCCCGCGGGCGGATTAGCTTACGTTTTTCCGCCAGTTGCGGATTTTCTCGCTCGTGCTCTGCTGGCTGGGACGCTGCTGTTCGCCCTGCTGGGCACCGAGCACGACAAGCGCGCCGGTAAGGACCGGAGTGGCCCACTGCAGAATCCGTAGCCGCTGCTGGATCTGGGCGACGTCATCTGGCGTGTCCTCACCGGGGACAGTGCCACCTTCGGTCTTGACGTTGGCCTTGCCAAGTTTCACGCCGAGCAGTCCGCTGTAGGCGGTGGTGCCCAGCGCCGCGAGGGTCAGCACGGTCTTGACGGCCGTGTTCACGCCGACGCCGGACTGGCTGCGGACACGGTCGCGGTGCGCCAGCAGCAGCCCGCCGCCGCCGAGCAGGTGTGCGCCGATCGCCGCCGCGGAAACCGGAGCCCACCGGGCCCATCCGTCCGACGCGATTTTCGATCGCTCGGCCGGGTCCTTGATGTCCTTGGACGCGCCGTTGAGAGCGACGGCGCCCATCAGTGACCCGCCGAACCACCCGGCGGCACCTACGTCGTGCAGCGAACGAACAATGGTATTCCGATTGTCACTCACAGTGACTCCTCTTGTTTGATGTGGCGTTCTTGGCGGCGTGCGCCCGGCAATTGCTAGTCGGCGGCGGTAGCGCCCGAGGAACGAGAGCCGGTGCCTGTGTCGTCGTGCTCGACCTGCCGGCGGAGTTTCTCGTTTTCTTCCTGGGCCTTGTCGCGATCACGGCGGGCGTTCCTGGCTTCCTTGCGCTCGGCGCGGCGCTGCTTGGCCTTCGATCCCTTGCGGCGCATCCCGGCCAGAATCATCGCGATCCCCAGGAGCAGGACGGCGCCGGCGACGGCGCCCACGAGGAAGAACTCGGCTGCGGTGTGAATGCCCAGCGTCTGCCCGAACAGGGCCGGGCTGCGGATCGTGTAGTGGTTCTTCCAGATCAGGTCGAGGCCGAAAACGGCCGCCGCGATCAGCAGCACCAGGCCGATAATGATCATGAACGCTCCTTGCCCTTCCTGAGCCCGGTCAGAGGCTCTTGCCGAGACCGCCGAGCGTGTCGCCGAGGCTGCTGGGGTCGATGCCGTACTTCGAGAGCATCCCGGCGTGCTGAGCGTTACCGGTGTCGACCTGGTCGGGCAGCTCGCTGCTGGCCTGGCTGGCCTGGTCGCCCTTGCCCTGGCTGCGCAGCAGCTGCAGGATCTGGTCCTTGTCAATATTCATCTTTGTCTCCTATCCGTCAGTACGAGGCGGCCGGCCGCGCTGGCAGCCCTGGCTGAGCTGGGTGCCGCCAGCGCTGTGCCGGTACTACGCCGATTAGCGGGTGGTGTCGGTGTTGACGTCGGGCTCGTCGATCTGCTCCTTGCGGAGGGTCTCATTGACCTCGTGGTCCTCGGTGACGGTCTCGGTGCCGAGCCGGACGCGCTCCACCGGGACGGTCTCCTTGTTCACGACGGGGCGCTCGGCGCGCAGGATGACCTCGTGCTCTTCCTCGCTGATGTCGCTGCCCGACATCGCGGGGCCGCGGTTGGCGTCGGTGATCGGCTCGCGCTCCAGCCGGACTTCCTCGTGGCTGACCGGGACCGTCTGGGTGACGTTCTCAGTGACGACATACTTGCGCAGCCGCGCCCGGCCGGCCTGTACCTGCTCAGTACCGACGTGCAGACGCTCCTCGGACCGGGTCATCGCGTCGTCGGTAGTCGGCCCGGAGGTGTCACGGCCCTGGATGCCGTCACGGTCGGCCAGGTCGTCACGGGTATCGCCCGCGTACCCCTGGTCCTGGTGGGAGGTGTCCTGGGCGGTGTCGCCGAGGTACCCGTCGTAGTAGGTGTACAGGGCCTCGTTCTCGGACTCTTCGATGTGTCCGTCCGCCTCGACGCCGGGGGCGCCGGCGACCATGTCCTTGGTTACGGCAAGCTGCAGGTTGTCGCCCTCAGACTTGGAGCCGTACAGCGGCGCGAAGCTCTGCTTGGTGCCGAACATGCCGGTGGTGATGGTGACCCATAGCGGCTGGCCAGTCTGGTCATCGACGTAGATCTGCCCGATCTTGCCGAGCTTCCCGCCGTTCATGTCGACCGCAGTCTGGCCTTCCATACGCTGCAGCTCTTCAGTGGTGATGGTCATTACTTGATACTCCTTTGGATGGGTCGTGCGGGTTGATGCCGGTCGGGTGGTACCGGGGACGAAATGATTCCTGTCCTCCCGCCCCCGGGGTTAAGGGGCCGGCCGAAAGCCGGCTGTGGAGAGGGCTAGAGGCGAGTCGCGCCGTGTCGCTCGTCGGGCCCATCTGAGGCTTGGCTGCCGCTCCCGTACTCGCTGCTGACGGCCTGCCTGGCCTGGCGGGCCTGCTCCTTGATCACGGGGGCGTTGCGGGCCGACTCGATGATCTTCGGCTTCTCCTGGTCGTACTTATAGGCGACCGATTCCCAGCGCTGCGACATGGTATTGATTCCGCCGCCGCCGACCGCGACCACGACCACGCCAACCAGCGCGGCCAGCGCGGCGTACAGGACGGCGTTGACCACGTTCGAGGCCACGTGCAGCTGGTCCAGCGCCGCGATGACGCCGAAGGCCAGGATCAGCCCAGAGACGACATTGCCCAGCACTTTGGCGTAGGACACCCCGGCCAGGCTGTTCTCGATCAGGGCCTTGGCCGCGGCGGCGAGCGCCGAGGCGATGATCACGATGATGATCGCGACGAACACCAGCGGCAGGTAAGCGATCACCGCGTGCAGGTACGCGCTGATCGGATTATTCCCGAAGACCCCGAACGCGGTCGACAGCACGAACAGCATCAGCGCGTAGTACACGATCTTGGCCAGGATGTCTGAGGCGTCGTACTTGCTGCTCTCTAGCGCTTTCTTGATCCCGCCGCGCTCGACGGCCTTGTCGAAACCGACCCGGGTAAGCACCGCTGAGATCGCCTTGGTGATGACCTTCGCGATCAGCCACCCGACAATCAGAATAATCAGGAAAACCACGAATTTCGGTACGAACGTTGCTACATTCGCCCAGGCACTAGAAACACCAGTGCCGTAATTGATCGCTACGGGCATGGACAGACCCCTTCAGATAATGACGTAGGAGTGCCCGACGACCAGGCATTTGCCGGTGACGGGCGACGGCCGGCCTTTTCAGCACGCCGCGAATAAATCTGCTGTCAGAACCGCAGGAGTACTCCCAGCCTTGGGTAGCGAAGTCTGCGGGCCCTAATCTGGTCAGACGGCTGGGCGCACGATCGCGGTCTATATCTGTTTAGACACGGTCTGGCGGGAAAAGTCGCAGATTATTTTCCTTGGGGATGTCGCAGATAGTTTCCTGGGGATGAAGAGTTGTATTTTCGGACGGTGGCCAGCAACGACGGGTCCGGCGCGTGCCGGTGCGGTCGGAGTCATCTGATCCAGGCTGACTGCGGGGCGGCGCCGTTCGGCCTTATTCAGGGCCAGGCGGGTAACGATGGGATGCAACCAGGTCCCGAACTCGGACTCGCCGCGGAACCCGGCGATGCTCTGCCAGGTGGCGAGGAACGCGTCCTGCGCGTCGTGGTGGTCATGCAGTACGGCCAGGGCGACACGGTAAACCCGGGCGGCATAACGGCGCATGAGCTCATCGAAGGCCTGCAGATTACCCTGCTGGGCCCACCGGACCAGCTCCTGACTCGCAGCCACCTGGCCGGACCCTGAACCCTGCTCATGAGCCTTGGTGCCGCTGCCTGCGGAAACCAGCCATGCCCCCTGGGTCACGAGATCACCCGCGGGGAACGGCAGATCGTCAATCCGTCGGGCACGGTCACCGCGCACCACGGACTTGCCTGACCGCACAGCAACAGGGAAGCGGCATTAGTCACTTTCAGGAACCTCCGGTGCGGGCAGCAATCCCTACCACCGAGGTCTGGAGTGGCTCCGACACGCACAACTATCGATACGATGCATACATCAGAGCTACAGTCTAACCTAGTCAGTGTGATGAGCTAAGCCAGGGCCGTGATGTTCCACTCATCTGGCTGGAACGGTGATCGCTCCGGCCAGCCGCTTCGGGGATGTCGAAGTACGAGCAAAGAGCAGGACGCTGAATCGATCCGGCAAGGTGGCGGTCGTCCGCATGGTGAATCCTGAGCCCTCGGCCGGCGAAGCCATGGCCGGGCCGGCGATGCTGTCGATCGGTGAGGTGTCCCGGCGGACCGGGATCCCGGTGGCCGGGCTGCGGAACTGGGAGCAGCGGTATGGCCTGCCCCGTCCGCGGCGAGGGCCGGGCGGCCAGCGGCTCTACCGGGAGGCCGACTGCGAACTGCTCGCAGACGTGCTGCGCCGTCGCGCTGGGGGCCTGTCATTGCCCGCGGCGATGGCGCAGGCCACGGCCAGCGTCGGGAACAGCCCGGAGCAGTCGATTTTCGCCAGGCTCCGTCACCTGCACCCCGCCCTGCGCGTTCACCTCCTGGACAAGACGATCCTGCTGGCGATAACCCGGGCCATAGAGGACGAGTGCTGCGCTCGCGCCCAGCGACCGGTCCTGATCGGATCCTTCCAGCGTCAGCGGTTCTACCAGACGGCCGCGCCGCGCTGGGCGGACCTGGCCCGCAGCGCTGAGCAGACGGTGATATTCGCTGACTTCGAGCGCAGCCGCCTCACGGCTGGGCCGATCGCCGAGGTTCCGGTCCCCGGCGACTCCCCGCTGCGACGCGAGTGGGTGCTTATCTGCGATGCACCTGATCATCCTGCCTGCGTGGTGGGATGGGAGCACCTGGGACAAGACCAGTATCGCGACCAGGACCGTACCTTCGAGGCGATGTGGTCCGTGGACCCGCAGGTGGTTCGCGACGCGGCCCGGATCGGCGTCGGGCTGGCCGCCGCGACCTTCCCGGACGTAGCCCGGCGGGTCGCCGCGAGGCTCAGTACGGAACCCGGCCCTAGCTCATCCGATCTGCACCGGGCCAGCGGGCTTATCGAGCGAACCCTGGACTACCTCACCGCCGCCCTCCGGGCGGCCCCGCGCCGAGCACCAGCCCGGTGAGATAGCCGGCTGGGCTGCCGTGGCCACGCTCGGCCGGGGACCGCCTGGTGGTCTGCCCGGGCCGCCACGACTTCTCGTCCTGCGCTCCCGGTCCTGACCTTCCCCGTCCCCGCGAAGGGGCCCATGGGTCAGTGCCCTTCGGGGGCTCGGGGACGGGGAGGGGGCGGCGGGTCAGCGGTCGCCGGTGGGGGTGTGCAGGACGCCGGCGCTGTCCGGGCCGGCCGGGGCGGCCGGCGGCGCCGCGA
>JALYVS010000423.1 GCA_030853115.1 Actinomycetota bacterium | reverse complement strand
GGCCTGGCGTGCCCTGGCCTGGCGTGCACTGGGCCGTGATGCGGGCGGCGGCGTCGGGCAGGAACGGCCGCAGCTCCTGGCCCAGGGTCCGGCACGCGTCCAAGAGGACGCATAGCGCGGCGTCGAGATCTGCGCCGCAGGTCGCTGCCTCGCTCCCGCCCGCGCGTTCGGCTTTGGCCAGTTCCCAGGGCCGGACCTGGTTGACCAGCCGATTCGCCTCGACCGCGATGGACCACACGGCTGCGGTCGCCCGCCGGAAGTCAAAATCCTCCAGCGCGGCACCGACCAGGTCAGCCACCTGACGGCAGGCCGCGTCCAAGCCTGCGCTGCTGGCCAGCTCAGGGCGCGGATCAGGCAACTCCGGTACCCGGCCGCCACGGTAGCGGTGGATCATCGCCACCACCCGGTTGACCAGGTTGCCGAGGCCGTTAGCCAGCTCGTCGTCGGCGCGAGCGATCAGCCGCTGGACGGTGAAGTCCGCGTCGCCCACCCGCGGCACCTCACGCAGCAGCCACCAGCGGACGGCGTCGGCGCCGTACGCCGCGGCCAGCGCGGCGGGATCGGAGCCCGCCGGGCCCGCGGACTTGCTGATCTTCCGGCCACCCGTGGTCAGGTAGTCGTGCACGAAGACGTCGGTCGGCAGCGGCTGTCCTGATGACAGCAGCATGGCGGGCCAGTAGACGGCGTGGAACCGCAGGACGCCCTTGCCCAGCAGGTGCAGACGGCGCCCTTGACCTGCCCACCAGTGACGGTACGCCGCAGTGCCGTCGTCACCGTCACCGTCGTCACCGTTGCCGATGCCGTCATCGCCGGAGCCGTAGCCGAGCGCCGTAACGTAATTGCACAAGGCGTCGAACCAGACGTAGATCACCTGGCCGTCGTCGCCGGGCACCGGAACGCCCCAGCCGCCGGCCCGGGCCGCGGGCCTGGACACCGAGAAGTCCGCCAGCCCGCTGCCGATAAACGTGAGCACCTCGTGCCGGCGCCCGGCGGGCTCGATGCGCAGCTGCCCGGACGTGATGGCCTCGCGCAGCGGCACGGCGTACCGGGATAGCCGGAAGAACCAATTCTCCTCGGTGACCGGCCGCGGCGCGATGTCGTGCTCGGGGCAGCGGCCGTCGCGCAGCTCGGCGGGCTGGTAGAACTGCTCGCAGCCGGTGCAGTACAGGCCTTCGTACCGCTTGCGGTAGAGGTCCCCGGCGGCGGCGCAGGCCCGCCAGAACCGCTCGACGCCGGGCCGGTGCCGCGGGTCGCGGCTGGTCCGGATGACATCGTCGACGGTCAGCGAGAGCGGCTGGCCCAAGGCCACGAACGCGTCCGCATTGCGGTCAACGAAGTCCCGCACCGGTTCGCCGGCCGCCTGGGCGGCCAGCACGTTCTTCAGCGAGTTGTCATCGGTCCCGGTCTGGAACCTGACGTCCTGACCGCGCCCGCGGCCGGAACGGGCCAGCACGTCGGCCTGCACTAGCTCAAGCGCGAACCCGATGTGCGGGCGCGCGTTGACGTACGGGATCGTAGTGGTTATGTAAGTGCGGGGCGCGGTCATCGCAGCCTCCTCAAGGGGGCTCCGTGCGCGCAAAGCATCGAGGCCCCGTAGCAGGGCCTCGGAATGAGAACATCCGGATGCGTCAGCGGCCCCGCGAGCGGGGCATCATGACCTCTCGTCCGTAATTGTTCACGCTTCAATCATAGCGCCGGCGGCCCCTCGCGGCGGTCGCCGGTCGCCGGACACCCTGGCAAGACATTCATTCCTTCCGAACGGAGCCGTGGTGACACACGAGAATCAAGTGACAGCCCATCCGGCAGTTGGCGATCCGGAGGTTCCCGGGGTCCTGGGAGTTCCCGGGTTGGCCCCGGAAGATCTGCCGCACCTGCGCCGGTGCGTGGAACTAGCGGCCGAGGCGGTCGAGGCGGGAGATTTCCCCTTCGGGTCGGTGCTCGTCGCGGCCGACGGGCGGGTCCTGGCGGAGGACCGCAACCGCGAGGTGAGCCTGGGGGACGCGACCCGGCACCCCGAGTTTGAGCTGGCCCGCTGGGCCGCGGCCTACATGACCGGCGAGGAGCGGGCCGCAGCGAGCGTCTTCACCTCAGGTGAGCACTGCCCGATGTGCTCCGCCGCGCACGCCTGGGTCGGTCTCGGCCGGATCGTGTACGTGAGCTCGGCCGAGCAGATGGTCGGCTGGCTCGCCGAACTCGGGACCGGCTCGTCGCCGGTATGCCCGCTGCCGATCGCCGAGGTCGCTCCCGGCCTGCTGGTCCAGGGCCCGGTCCCCGGCCTGGATGACCAGGTTCGCGAACTGCACCGCCGCTTCCGCCGGTAAGGCCGGGTCAGCCGGCCGCGGAAACGCGGCTCGCCGGGGACGGCTGAACTTTAACACCTCGGTATGCCAGAATTCGGCCGACTAGATCTGGACCGTTCACGGCCGAAGAGGACCTATGCACAAGCAAGCGTTCGATCAGAGCTCGGTCAGCCAGTACGTGGAAGCCGTCCGCCAGCAGCTCGGTTCCGCCGCGCTGAGCGATGCGACAGCCCGGGCAGCGGCCCAGGTCCCAGGCGAGGGAGACCCGGCCGCGAAGGTGCGCGCCGCGCTGCCCAGGGTAGGAGCAGCTGGACCGCCGGCCACGTCAGCTGCCGCCGGTACGCGGACTGCGGTGCGGGCGGGGGCGCCGCCCTCCTCGGGTGGAAATCAGGCGCAGGTGCCTTACCTATCCCGTGACCCGGTGGTCAGCTTGGTGCAGAGCGCCGTCGAAGGCGCCCTGCACGACCGGGGCGTGCCCGCCGATGTGCCGGAAGGCGGCTGGCGGGAGAAGATCGTCCGTTTCATCCAGGGGCTGCTGCACCCCGGGAATTTCTCGCCGTCGGACCCGGATTGGGTCATCAAGATCGCGGAATCCATGCTGGGGCATCTGGCCAGGGGCAACCATCCGTTCAACCCGCGCCCGGCTGATCACCCGATCAGCGACACGGCCCGGCTGGTCGTGGTTGGCGACTGGGGGACCGGGTTGCCCCGCGCGCAGATGGTGGCCAAGTTTATGGCCGAGGAGGTCGCCGGGGCCCTCGCGCAGGGCCGCCAGGCCCACGTTATCCACCTGGGGGATGTCTACTATTCGGGACTGGCCAGCGAAGTGCAACGCCATGTCCTGGCGTACTGGCCGGTGACCCAGGCTCAGGCTGGCTCGGGCGTGACATCGTGGTCGCTGAACGGCAACCACGACATGTACAGCGGCGGTTTCGGCTATTTTGACACCCTGCTCGCCGACCCGAGGTTCGCGGCTCAGCACTCCGCCGACGGCGCGGCGACGAGCTTCTTCCGGCTCACCTCGCCCTCGTGGGATTTCGTGGGCCTGGACACCTCATGGGATACCGACGTCTTGTCTCAGGGCGCGAGCGCGGTCTTGCAGGATCCGCAGGCGGACTTCGTCGCGTCGGTGGCCCGGGACTCCCGCCGCAAGCTCGTGCTGCTCAGCCACCATCAGCTGGTCACCGCCTACGACCACGCCGATATCGGCTCGGTGCTGCCCGCCAAGCTGGGTCCCGTGCTGGACAGCGGGCGGGTGACCGCCTGGTGGTGGGGACATGAGCACCGCTGCATGACCTTCAAGGCCTCCGGGGGAGTTCGGTTCCCGCGGTGCGTGGGACACGGCGGAGTGCCGGTGCTGCAGGTCTATACGGCAGGGGAGCAGGTCCCCGCGCCAGGGGAATGGGAGCCGGACGCTTCACTGGATCAGGGGGGCCAGCACTGGGCCCGTTTCGGATTCACGGTGCTGGATCTGGCGGCCGACCGGATGCACGTCCGGTACCGGGATGAAACCGGGGCAGAAGTCCACGCGGAGGACATCGCGTAGACCGCGCCGTCACGCAGGCCCAGGTCCGCCTCGGGAACGGCCCGGTCCAGCGACGCGGCCGCCGGCCGGATAGCGGTCAGCGTTATCCCGCGGCTAGGGCCACGGCCTCGATCTCGACGAGCTGGCCGGAGTAACCCAGGACGGTGACGCCCAGCAGCGTGCTGGGCGGGCTGTGGTCGCCGAACGCCTCCTCGATGACCCGCCAGGCGGCGAGGAGGTCCGCGTGGTCCGGGGAAGCCACGAAGACGGTGGTCTTCAGGACATCGGCCAGGGTGGCGCCGGAGGCCGCCAGGGCAGTCGCGAGGTTGGCGACCGCCAGGCTGGCCTGGGCCCGGACATCGCCGGGCCCCACGACGTTGCCCCGGTCGTCCAGGGGGCATGCGCCGGCGGTGAAGATCAGCGAGCCCGGGGGAGCGATGGACGCGTAGGCGTAGGGAGCGTCCTGGTACAGGCGGTCAGAACGAACCAGGTTAACTGTCATCGTCAATGCCTTCCGATAGGGGAGCACCTCCCCGCCTTCAGGTGTCCGGTCAGGACCAGTGCTTGCCGTTCCGGAAATCGGTGGCGAAGGTGCTGGCGATCGCGGACAGGACGGCGGGGCCAGATGTGATCAGGCCGAGCTCACGATTGCGGTTAAGTGAGGTACCTGAGAAGTTTTCCGAGCCGATAAAGACTTTCGCATGCGAGGTGCCGTAGTCCGCCTCGACGACTTTCCCGTGAATGTAGAAGCCGGCCGAAGAGCTGTAGTAGCTGATGCGGATACCGGCTCGCGCCAGCTTGGCGTACGCGCTGTCGTATTCGCCGCCTTCGTTTTCCCCGCAGATCTGCACGTTCACGCCGCGCTTGGCCGCCTTTACCAGTGCGTTCTCCACCGTGGTGTCGCCCATTTCCTCGCTGTAGATGCGCAGGCTGCTGGTGGCCCCGTCAATAAGGCCGAGCAGCTTGTCCTGTGAGTCGGTCGGCGACCAGACCAGATCATCCCCGTCGCCGGGGTCAACGCTGCGGTGAGCGAAATCGGCGTTGAAGACCGAGGTGATCGCCGCGACGTCAGCGTGATCGGTGTCGGTGACCAGGAAATCCCGTGAGGTGGCGTAGTACTCGCTCGTCAGGTTAGCGGTCATGATGACAGCTTCGGATCCGTCGACGATGACGGTTTTCTGGTGGGTGTACTCGAAACTCGCCGAGGACCATGCCACCTTGACGCCGTGGGAGCTGAGATAGGAGTACGCCTTCGAGTTCTTACTGTGCTCGCGCTGATCCAGGATGACATGGACACTCAGCCCGCGCCTGGCGGCTGCCTCTAGCCCTGATCTTTCATTGGGGTTGACGGCTGGCGCTGGGCGTCGGCTGGCTCCCGTTCGTGGCCGTGATTTAGCGTCGGGGTATGACGGTGGCCCGGCTGGCGGACCGGGTGGCCGGGGTTCCAC
>JALYVS010000422.1 GCA_030853115.1 Actinomycetota bacterium | reverse complement strand
GGCGGGACCGGCCGCGCAGGCGCAGGCACGGGGCTTGCTTCGGGTTCGCCGTCCGGCGACGCCGCCTGCTCCGCCTGGCCGGCGCCCTCGCTGGCCTCGACATGATCAGCCTCGGAGACCTCAGGCGCGGGCACGTCAGCCGTGATTTCCGCGCGCTCAGGTACCTCAGCCGTGACCGGTTCACGCCCGGCAGGCGCGGCGGCCAGTGGCTCGGGTTCGGCGGCCAGTGGCTCGGGTTCGGCGGGCTCGGGTTCGGCCGGCGCAGGTGCAAGTGGCTCAGGTTGACCCGGGGCGACGCCGGACACGTCCTCCAGGCTTGGCCAGGGTGCGGTGGAAACCGCGTCGCGTCCCTCGGCAACGCGAGACAGCATCAGCTCCGTCTCAGCCGGACCTAGACGGACCTCGGGGTCCTTATTAAGCAACCCGCTGATCACCGGCCATAGCGGGCCAGCATGGACCGGCGGATCCGGCTCGTCGGCCACCACCGCGGTCAAGCTGGCAAGCACGCCCTCACGGTCGAACGGCGGCCGACCCTCGACCGCCGTGTACAGCAAGGCGCCCAGCGCCCACAGATCCGCGGCCTCGGAGGCCCGGCTGCCGCGGGCACGCTCGGGCGCAATATAGGACGGTGAACCGATCAGCACCCCCGATATGGTCAGGGCCGGGCTGTCGGCCGCCTTGGCGATCCCGAAGTCGGTGAGGACCACCTGGCCCTCGGGCCCGAGCAGGATGTTGGCGGGCTTCACGTCACGGTGCAGAACGCCGACGTCGTGGGTGGCCCGAAGCGCGCTCAATACGCCGAGGCCGACCCGCGCCGTGTCAGCCGGGGACAGCGGGCCGTCCTCCCGGATCGCCTCCCGGAGCGAGCGGTACGGGACGAGTTCCATCACGATGCACGGCCGGTCATCTTCTTCGAAGAAGTCGTACACCCCGACCACGTTCGGATGACGCAGCCGAGCGGCCATCTGGGCCTCTCGCACGGCCCGCAGCCGAGCTGTTTCCCGCTCGTCCGGGTCCATCTGCGACGGCCAGTTGATCTCCTTGACGGCTACGTCCCGGTTCAACAGCTCGTCGCGCGCCCGCCAGACGGCACCCATCCCGCCTTGACCGATAACGGCAAGAAGCCGGTATCTTCCAGCAAGAAGCCGACCCGGCTCAGACCCACCCATACTCACGCGGCTACCCCGCGAAACCTGATCCTAACGGGCTCAGCGCAATGACTTGCCTCGCTAGTGCAGCGATATGTCAGCCGCCGCGACCTCTCGGCGATGCGGGAAGCGAGATTTCCGTTAGTCATCCCGCGCTGAGGTAGTGCCGGGCGGCAGCCGGCCGGACAGGGCCAGCGCGATCAGGCCCATTGCGGCCGCGACGGCGAAGGCGACGGCGATACCCAGGTCAAGGTGGCTTCCGGCGGTGGCGGCCACAGCCGCGCCGCCGATACCGATGCCGGTCGCGGTCCCCAGGGTGTCGGTCAGGTTCAGTGACGCCGAGGCCTGCCCTTCCTGCCCGGGCGGTGCCTTCTGCAGCATCATCAGCGACAGCGGGGCATAGGCCAGGCCCATGCCCAGCCCGGCGACGGTCCACGCCGCCAGGGCCGCCGCCACCGGTACGCCCGGCCGCAGTACCAGCCCCATCCCGGCGATGCCCGCCAGGATGATCACCAGCCCGGCGCGCACCAGGCGGCGGCCTTCCCAGCGGTCGCTGAGCCTGGCCTGCACCCAGGCGCCCGCTGTCCAGGCCAGCGTGGCCCCGGTAAGGGCCAGGCCCGCTACTACCGTGGTGTGGTGCCGGACTGTGGTAATCGTCAAGGTCACGTAGGCGTCCGCGCCGAAAAACGTGAAGGTCAGCATGCCCCGGCTCAGGATCGTCGCGGGCAGTCCCGGGCGCGCGGCCAGGGTGCCTTCGGGAACCAGCCGGCGCAGGGCGGGCAGCCCGGCCAGCAGGCCGGCCATGATGAGCGCGAGGCCGGCCACGATGGTGCCGGCACTGGCCAGGGTCAGGCCGGCCAGCATCAGCGCCGCGCCCGCGGCTACCCGGACGGCGTCGATGAGCCGGTGCGGCCGCGGCACCACGGTGCCGGGCGGCCCGAGGCGGATCAAGGCCGGCACGGCCAGCGCCCCGGCGACCGCGACAATCGGCAGCAATCCCAGGAACACCCACCGCCAGCCAAACAGCCGCGCCACTTCGGCGCTCGCAGCCGGTCCCGCCAGTCCCGGCGCGACCCACGCAGTGGACAGGACCGCCATCATCCGGGCCCGCAGCGGCCCGGCGAGGCTGCGGCCGATCGACGCGTAGGCCACCGCGGGCACCGCGCCCGCGCCCACGCCTTGCAGCAGCCGGCCCGCGACCAGCACCGCCATCGAGGGAGCCAGGCCCGCGACCGCTAGCCCGGCGCCGAATAGCACGACCCCGGTCACGAACGGGACGGCCGGCCCGCGCCGGTCGGCTTCCCGGCCCGCGGCCACGATGCCGATCACGCTGCCCAGCATGAAAGCGCTGAACACCCAGCCGTACAGGCGCAGCCCGCCCAGGTCACGGGCGACCACCGGCATGACCGTGACCACCGCGAGCGACTCGGACGCCACGAAGGTGATCGTCAGGACCAGGCCCGCGGTCAGGGCCCGCTGCTGCGGGGCCCAGATCCCTGGCCGGTAGCCCTCGTTCATCGATCTTCTCCCGTGTCGCGCCAGTGCCGCCGTGCGTTGCTCCCGGCGGGGGCTGGCCCCCGGGAGCCGGTGCCGCCACAATGGTCACGGCGCATGAGCATTAGCGTCCACGTCCAGGGTGATCGTCAACTCCGGCCCCCAGGAGGCACCGCATGTCCGAACCAGTTCCGCCGCAGCCGCTGAACGCGCAGACACTGGGGTACTGGAGTACCCGGGTACAGACGCCATCCTACGACCGTGGCCTCGTCACGCCGGGTGTGGTCCATATCGGCGTCGGCGCCTTTCACCGCGCGCACCAGGCGATGTACCTCGACCGCCTGATGAACAAGGGCGAGGCGATGGACTGGGGCATCTGCGGCGTCGGGGTAATGGCCGCGGACCGCAAGATGGCCGAAGCCCTGGGTGCGCAGGACGGCCTCTACACCCTGGTGCTCAAGCACAGCGACGGCACCTACGAACCGCGGGTGATCGGATCGATCGTGGAGTACCTGTTCGCGCCGGACGATCCGGAGGCGGTCATCGAGAAAATGGCGGCGCCGTCGACCCGGATTGTCTCGCTGACGGTCACCGAGGGTGGCTACAACATCAGTGACATTACCGGCGAGTTCAACGCGGCGAACCCGGACGTGGTCCGCGACCTGGTCCCCGGCGCGATCCCGCGGACGTCGTTCGGCCTGGTCACCGAGGCCCTGCGGCGCCGCAGGGAGCGCGGCGTGGTCCCGTTCACGGTCATGTCCTGCGACAACCTGCAAGGCAACGGTCACCTGGCCAAGCGGGCGTTCACCGCGTTCGCCCGGCTGCGAGACGCCGAACTCGGCGACTGGGTCGAGGCTGAGGTGCGTTTCCCCAACTGCATGGTCGACCGCATCACGCCAGTGACCACCGATGCCGACCGGGCCGAGGTCACCGAACGGTTCGGGATCGAAGACCGGTGGCCGGTCGTCTGCGAGCCCTTCACTCAGTGGGTGCTCGAGGATGCCTTCACCGCCGGCCGGCCCCCGTACGAACAGGCCGGGGTGCAGATCGTCGGTGACGTCGAGCCGTACGAGCTGATGAAACTGCGGCTGCTCAACGCCAGCCACCAGGCCCTGTGCTATTTCGGCTACCTGTGCGGGTACCGGCTGGTGCACGAGGCCGCGCAGGACCCGCTGTTCCAGGCCTTCCTCCTCGGCTACATGGACGAGGAGGGCACGCCCACCCTGCCTGCGGTGCCGGGCGTGGACCTCGCCGAGTACAAGCACACGCTGATCGAGCGCTTTTCCAACCCCGAGGTCCGCGACACCATCGCCCGGTTGTGCGCGGAAAGCTCGGACCGGATCCCGAAGTGGCTGCTGCCGGTGATCCGCGCCCAGCTCGCCGCCGGGGGCGAGATCCGGCGCTCGGCCGCGGTCGTGGCGAGCTGGGCGCGGTACGCGGAGGGAACCGATGAGCAGGGCGAGCCCATCGAAGTGGTCGACCGGCTGGCGGACAGCCTGGTGCCGCTGGCCCGGCGACAGGGCGCGGACCCGGAGGCGTTCATCGCCAACCGCCAGCTGTTCGGGGACCTGGTCGACGACGACCGCTTCCGCGCCGCCTACCTATCCTCGCTGGCCTCGCTGCACGCGCACGGAGCACGCGCGACCCTGGAGTCGCTGATCTGATCAGCGACGAGGTCAGGCATTGCCCTGAATGGATCGCTTTTGTCCAATAACATAAAGCCGCTGGCCGGCCGCGTGCCGCGTGAGGAGCAGCTTTATGTCCATCCCCGACTCGCCCGCTCTCGATGAGCGCTCCCGGGACCTGCAGGACACCCTGCGCGGCGTCCTCGCCGACCAGCTGTCCTCCGCCGCGCTGCGAAGCTCGCTGGACACCGACACCGGCTATGACACCCAGCTGCACGCCCGCCTGGCCGGCGAGCTCGGCCTGGCCGGGCTGACGATTCCCGGGGAATTCGGCGGCCGCGGCCTGTCGCAGGCTGAGGCCGGCTTGGTCCACACCGAACTCGGCCGGGCTCTGTATCCGGGGCCGATCCTGGCCAGCGGCCTGGCGGCCGGCGCGCTGCTCCAGGCCGGTGACCAGGCCGCGGCGCGGTACTGGCTGCCGCGGCTCGCCGACGGGTCGGCGGCGGGGACGGTGGCGGCCGCGGGCGAGGATGGTCACTGGCCGGCCGGATCCGATAGCGTCGAGGCCGGGCGGTCGGCCCAGGGGTGGTACCTGCGCGGCACCCGCTGGTACGTGATAGCGGGCCACGTGGCGGACATTGCCGTGGTGCCTGCGGTCACCGATGCCGGACCCGCGATGTTCCTGGTGGAAGCGGGGTCCCCTGGCCTGGCGGTATCCCGCCAGCTCGGCATCGACCTGACCCGGCGCGTCTGCGTCGTCACCTTCGACACGACCCCGGCCTTCCTGCTCAGCCAGGGTCAGCAGGCCGCCGCCGCGCTGGAGCGGGCCGAGCACGAACTCCTGCTCGCGACGGCCGCCGAGGCGGCAGGCGGCATCGGCTGGTGCCTGGATGCGACGATCGCCTACGTCAAGGACCGCGAGCAGTTCGGGCATCCGATCGGCTCCTTCGAGGCCGTCGCGAACTCCTGCGTCGACATGCTCGCGGACCTGCAGTCGGTCTCGGCGGCCGCCCGGTACGCCG
>JALYVS010000421.1 GCA_030853115.1 Actinomycetota bacterium | reverse complement strand
CCCCGCCACTTTTTATTGCGCGGTTGTTTCCTGACTTCTCGTAAATTGCTTGCGCCGCCGGGGTGCCCCTGCAATGAGCAAGTTCCGAGATGGGAACGGGCTTGCTGATGGCGGACATTGAGGCGTATACACACCGACCTGCCGCATGTTCCCGGCAATGCTACTTGTCAGCTGTGAGGGAAAAAATGTCATCTATGCGCACCAAGTTGCGCCACCTGCTGCCCGCATTCTTGGCGATCCCGCTACTGATTGGGCTTCTCGTTGGCGCGAACATGGCGGTCGCGTCGCCGGCTAATGCCAATCAGGTCGCGGCGGCGTACAAGTTCCAGGGGATGCCGATCGCGTTGCCGCCGGGCTACCACCCGACCCAGTCGATCCGCAAGGTGAACGGTGCTTACCAGCACCTGGTGTCGTGGATCTCGTCGGTGGGCGCCAGCATCGCGTCGACCGACGCGACCGGCCACGGCCGGGACGACAGCCTGTGCATCGTCGACCCGCGCACTGACCAGGTGATCGTCACGTACGCGCCGACCGCGCCGGCGGCGGACCAGTTCACCCCGTTCGAGCTGAACGCCGCGCCGCTGCCGGTCACCAGCACGATGGCGCCGATGGGCTGCGTACCGGGTGACTACAACGGCGACGGGCGGATGGACTTCCTGGTGTACTACTGGGGCCGCACGCCGATCGTCTTCCTGGCCCGATCGACCGCGAAGCAGCCGTCGGCCAGTGCCTACAAGCCAGTCGAGCTGATGCCGGAAGACCTCAACGGGCAGTATAACGGGCCGGACTGGAACACCAACGACGTCACCGTGGCCAACTTCGAGGGCAACGGGCATCCCGATCTGTTCCTGGGCAACTACTTCCCGGATTCCGCGGTACTGGACCCGAACGGTATCAACAACGTGCAGATGCCCTCGTCGCTGTCCGACGCGCAGAACGGCGGTGGCGACTACATGTTCCAGTGGAAAGGCGGCACCGCGGGAGCGAATCCGACCGTGAACTACCAGATCGTGAAGAACGCCATCCCGTACGACGACTCGACCGGGTGGACGCTGGGCGCGGCCACCGCGGACCTGACCGGCAGCGGGCTGCCCGAGCTGTACATCACGAACGACTTCGGTCCCGACCACCTGCTCTACAACGAGTCCACCCCCGGGCACCTGAAGTTCGCCCTGGCGTGGGGACAGCGCGGGGCGCTCACGCCCAAGTCGTTCGTCCTGGGCCGGGGGTCGTTCAAGGGCATGGGCGCCGACTTCGGTGACCTGGCCGACAACGGCAAGTACGACCTGATGGTCAGCGACATCACCACCCCCTGGGGCCTGCAGGAAAGCAACCTCGTCTTCATGAACCAGGCTGCCAACGGCAAGGCGATGCAGTCGGACCTGGCGCGAAGCGTCGCCCCCTTCAATGACGAAGCCGCGCAGATGGGCATGGCCTGGACCGGCTGGACCTGGGACGTCAAGTCCGGCGACTTCCTGAACAGCGGGAGCGACGACGAGGTCCAGACGGACGGCTTCATCAAGGGGACCATCGACCGCTGGAACTGGCTGCAGGAAATGGCCATGACCAACGACGACCTGCTCAGCAACCCGGCGAACTGGCCGCTCATGGAGCCAGGAGACGACGTCGCGGGCGGCCAGTGCCCCGCCTTCTACGCCGACGGCGGCAACGACAAGTACGTCAACATCAGCAAGCAGCTGGGCATGTGCACCACCGCCGACCAGACCCCGACCAGGGGTGTCGCTACCGCGGACGTGAACGGCAACGGCCACCTCGACTTCGCGCTCGCTCGCCAGTGGGGAGCGCCCATCTTCTACTCGAACGAGTCGAAGGTCGGCAGCTACCTCGGCCTGAACCTCTACCGGCCAGCGACCGGCGGCGCCGCCGCGGGTCAGGGCCTGTCGGGTATCGGCGCCCCCGCGTACGGGACGACGGTCACGATCGACACCCCCGGACACACCCAGATCTCTCAGCTCGACGGCGGCAGCGGCAGCGCGGGCAAGCGCAGCTTCGAGGTCTCCTTCGGGCTCGGGTCCTACAACGGCCCGGTCACGGCGCACCTGCAATGGGTCGACAACAGCGGCCAGCAGCACACCCAGACCCTCAAGCTCGCCCCCGGTACCCACAACCTGATGCTCACCAGCACCGCCACGGAGGTTGCTAGCTCATGACCGCCACGATCCACGCACAGGACGGCACGGTAACCTCGCCGCCGCCTGCGAAGCAGGCTAAAAAGCCTGTCGACCCCCGCTATATCGCGCTCCGCAACTTCGCGATCTCGATCAGCGCGTTCAACGTCTTCGGCTACACCATGCTGGGCTTTGAGCAGCCCTGGTTGTTCCCCCTGTTCGCGGTCTTGGTCGGGTACTCCACGGACATCACCCTGGAGACGGTCAGCGCCTGGGCCTACAAGCGCCGCCCGGAGTACCGCGGCCGGGGGCTACGCGGCCTGTACCAGTTCTTGCTGCCGGCGCACATCGGGTCGCTTGCCTGCAACATGCTCCTGTACGCCAACAACCAGTTCTGGCCGATCATGTTCGGCGTGATGGTGACGGTCGCCGGGAAGTACGTGTTCAGGGCGCCGATCAACGGCAAGATGCGCCACTTCATGAACCCCTCCAACCTCGGCATCAGCGTCTGCCTGCTGGTGTTCGCCCGCTGGATCAGCATCTCGCCGCCGTACATGTTCTCCGAGTGGGCGAGCTCCTACTTCAAGCTGTTCATCCCGATCGTCATCCTGGTCTCAGGGACCGTGCTGAACACCATGCTCACCAAGCGGGTCGCGCTGATCGTCGGCTGGATGGGCGGCTTCTTCATCCAGGCGTTCGTCCGGCACTGGCTGTGGGGCGTCCAGCTGAACACCGCGCTCAGCGTCATGACCGGTATCGCGTTCATCCTGTTCACCAACTACATGATCACCGACCCGGGTACCACCCCGACGCGGCCCAGGAACCAGTTCATGTTCGGCAGCATGGTCGCCTTCGTCTACGCGGTGCTGATGCAGTTCAACATCGTCTACACCCTGTTCTTCGCGGTCTGCATCGTCTGCGGCTTCCGCGGCCTGGGCCATTGGGTGGCCTACGCCAGGAGGCAGCGCCGGACCGCAGAAGCCGGCCCGGAGGCCACGTCCGCCGGCGACCCAACCAAGGAATATGACATCCCCGCCGGCGACGGCATCGTCGGCAACGGCAACGGCAGCAACGGCACCGCCGGCAACGGTAATGGCGGAAAAGTGGCGTCAGGAGAAACGGTCACCGCATGAGCACGCCCATAGCCATCGTCGGGATCGCCTGCCGGTATCCCGATGCCAGCTCCCCGGCTGAACTCTGGGAGAACGTGCTCTCCGGGCGGCGGGCCTTCCGCCGGATCCCGGACGAGCGCCTTCGCCTCGAGGATTACTGGTCGCCAGATCCCGCGGAACCCGACCGGCTCTACGCGGACAAGGCCGCCGTGATCGAGGGCTTCGAGTTTGACCGGGTGAAGTACAAGATCGCTGGCAGCACCTTCCGCACCACCGATATGACGCACTGGCTGGCGTTGGACACGGCGGCCCGCGCGCTCGAAGACGCCGGGTTCCCCGACGGCGAAGGGCTGCCCAAGACGAGCACCACGGTGATCGTCGGCAACAGCCTGACCGGTGAGTTCGCCCGCGCCAGCCTGATGCGGCTGCGCTGGCCCTATGTCCGCCGCACGGTGGGCGCCGCGCTGAAGGAGATGGGGTGGGACGACGACCAGCTGGCCGCCTTCCTGCCCGGCCTCGAAACGAGGTACAAGAGCGTGTTCCCGCCGGTCGACGAGGACACGCTGGCGGGCGGCCTGTCCAACACCATCGCGGGCCGGATCTGTAACCAGTTCGATTTCAAGGGCGGCGGCTTCACCATCGACGGCGCCTGCTCGTCGTCGCTGCTCTCGGTGCTGACCGCTTGCACCGCGCTCAGCGACAACAGGACCGACGTAGCGGTGGCGGGCGGTGTCGACCTGAGCATCGACCCGTTCGAGACCATCGGCTTCGCCAAGACGGGCGCCCTGGCCACCGGGGAGATGCGGGTCTATGACCGGCATTCCAACGGTTTCTGGCCGGGGGAGGGCTGCGGCATGCTCGTGCTGATGCGGTCCGATGAGGCCGAAGCGCGGGGGCTGCGGATCTACGCGACGATCCCGGGCTGGGGATACTCCTCCGACGGCAAGGGCGGTATTACCCGGCCGGAGGCGGCCGGGCATCAGCTGGCCATCAGCCGGGCCTACGAGCTCGCGGGCTTCGACATCAGCACGGTCGGGTACCTGGAGGGCCACGGCACCGGCACCGCGCTCGGTGACGCCACCGAGCTGCGGGCCTTCAGCCAGGCCCGCCGCTCGGCCGACCCGGCCGCGCCCCCCGCCGCGATCAGCACGGTCAAGGGCAACATCGGGCACACCAAGGCGGCCGCCGGGGTCGCCGGGCTGATCAAGGCCACGATGGCCGTGCATCACCAGGTCATCCCGCCCGCGACCGGTCACGTCGATCCGCACCCGGTCCTGACCGAGGGCACTCCGGCCCTGCGGGTGCCGCGGACAGCGGAGCTATGGCCGGCCGATCAGCTCATCCGGGCCGGCGTGTCGTCGATGGGGTTCGGCGGGATCAACGCGCACGTCGTCCTCGCCGCGCACAGCGACGCGCAGGGTGCGCGCCGCACCAGCCTCGACTCGCGCACCGTCCGGCTCATCGGTTCCCGGCAGGACAGCGAGCTGCTGCTGCTGGACGCCGCGGACCCGGAAGCCCTGCGCGACCGCGTGGCCGACCTGGCGAGCCTGTGCCGTCGCCTGGCGTTCGCCGAGCTCGGTGACCTGGCCGCCACGCTGGCGCGGGATCTCGGCGGCGCGCCGTTGCGGGCCGCTGTCGTCGCCGCGTCCCCGTATCAGGCCGCGGACCGGCTGACCGCGCTGCTGGAGCTGCTGGAGCACGGCGCGGCCGACACGATCGACGTGGCCGGCGGGGTGTTCCTCGGCCAGGGGACCAAGGCGGCCCGCATCGGATTCCTGTTCCCCGGACAGGGATCAGGTCAGGGCACGGAGGGTGCGCTCAGCCGGCGTTTCGCGGCCGCGCGGGACCTCGGCCGGACGTTCAGCCTGCCTGCCGGCGGTGACGTGGTGGCCACCGCCGTGGCGCAGCCGCGGATCGTGAGCTCTTCCGTCGAGGGGCTGCGGGTCCTGGCCCTGCTCGGCATCGAAGCCGTAGCGGCGGCCGGGCACAGCCTCGGCGAGCTCACCGCCCTGCACTGGGCCGGCGCGATGGACGAGACGGAGCTGCTGGCCC
>JALYVS010000420.1 GCA_030853115.1 Actinomycetota bacterium | reverse complement strand
CACCAGCACCGCGCGGGCCACCAGCACCGCGCGGGCGACGGGCACCCGCCCGGCGACTCCGCCCGCCTCCTCAGTCCGGCCGAGCCCTGCTGGCCGCACCTCAGGCTCTCGCGCACCCTGAGGACACGCTCGCAACCAGAACCCCTCCCGACCCGAAGGCTTCGCCGCCTGAGCCCTCGCCACCCGAACCCTCACGACCCGAAGGCTTCGCGACCCGACCCCCCGCAACCGAGCCTGGCGGCCTGGAGGCGCCGGTGACGGTCGTGAAGACCCCGCGTGTAGCGGGCATCGCGTGCCCGCTACGATTTCTTCCGTCCGACGGGAGTACATCGAGGAGGCCGCCAAGGTGACGCGCTGGAACCGCCGCCTGCTTTTCGGCGCCATAGCCGTGCTGGTCCCGGTGCTGGCTGGCTGTGAGGCCGGCAACAACGCGCCGACACTGGAGTTCCACCCGGCCTCCACCGGGGTCAGCGTCGTCGCCAGCGGCATCACCATCGGCAACGCGTTCGTACTCGGGCCCGCGCTGAACACGACACTGCCGGCCGGCGGCCGGGCCGGGGTCTTCCTCGCCCTCGACGCCCCGAACGGGGACCGGCTCGAGTCGGTCAGCGCCCCCAGCGCCGCGACCTCGGTGACGATCGCCGGCGGGTCGGTGAACCTGGCCGCGCAATCGCTGGTCGACCTGAGCGGCCCCAGCCCGGAGATCGTGCTCACCGGGCTGACCAAGCCGCTGAACGGCGGCCAGACGGTCCAGCTGGTGTTCACCTTCGCCACCGTCGGCCAGATCACGCTCACCGTGCCGGTGCTGCCGCGCGCCTACGACTACGCGACCTACTCCGCGCCGGCCCTCCCGACGGCCAGCGTCACGCCCTCGGCGCAGGCCACGGCGTCGGTATCGCCGGCCGCCTCGGGGACCGCGTCGGCCCGGGCGGGCATCAGCCCGTCGGCTTCGGCTACGCCGTAGGTCCGGGGGCAAGCAGGCGGGACGTTCGGAAGGAAAAGAGTTTTTTTGCCGAACGACCCTGGTGTCAGGCCGCCGACTCGAACTTGTACCCGAGGCCGCGGACGGTCACGATGTTCAACGGGCGGGCCGGGTCGACCTCGATTTTGGCCCGCAGCCGCTTGATGTGCACGTCCAGCGTCTTGGTGTCGCCCACGTAGTCCGCGCCCCAGACCCGGTCGATCAGCTGCATCCTGGTCAGCACCCGGTCGGCGTTGCGCAGCAGCACCTGGAGCAGCTCGAACTCTTTCAGCGGCAGCGGCACCGCGCCGCCGCGGACGGTGACCACATGCCGGTCCACGTCCATCCGCACCGGGCCCGACTCCAGCGCCGAGTCGGCGATGTCCTCGGGCTCGCCGCGGCGCCGGAGCACCGCGCGCATCCGGGCGACCAGCTCGCGAGAGGAGAACGGCTTGGTCACGTAGTCGTCGGCGCCGAGCTCGAGCCCGACGACCTTATCGATCTCGCTGTCCTTCGCGGTCAGCATGATCACCGGGACGTTCGACTTCTCCCGCAGCGACCGGCAGACCTCGCTGCCCGGCAGGCCGGGCAGCATCAGGTCGAGCAGGACCAGGTCCGCGCCGGTCCGGTCGAAGGTGTCAAGCGCGTCGGGTCCGGTCGCGCAGACGGCGACCTCGAACCCCTCCTTGCGCAGCAGATACGAAATGGCATCACTAAACGAGTCTTCGTCCTCAACTACCAGCACGCGTGTCACGTGAGTCCCTCCTGGGCTCTACCGGCGCTCGCGGGTTCGCTCCGCAGCGGGATCAGCAGGGTGAAGGTGGACCCGGCGGCTTCGACGCTGCGCACCGTGACCCTGCCGTTGTGGGCCGCCATCACGTGCTTGACGATGGCCAGCCCGAGGCCGGTGCCGCCGGTCGCGCGTGAGCGCGCCGGGTCGACCCGGTAAAAGCGTTCGAAAATCCGCTCAAGATCCCCTTCGGGGATGCCGATGCCCTGGTCGATGACGCTCAGCTCGGCGTTGCCGTCGCTCAGCTTCCGGATGCTGATGACCACCCGGGTCTGCTCCGGGCTGTAGGCGACCGCGTTCTCCAGCAGGTTGCGCAACCCGGTGACGAGCAGATCCTCATCGCCCAGGACGGACAGCCCGCGGGCGCCGACGGTAGCCAGCGCGATGCCGCGGGCGTGGGCCTTCATCCGGCAGCGGTCCACCGCCTCGGCCACCACCGCGTCCAGGTCGACGCAGCGCGGGTCGGGGACCGGCTCGGCGGCCTGGATCCTGGACAGCGTGATCAGGTCCTGCACCAGGTTGGTCAGCCGCGACGCTTCCTGGCGCATCTTGCCCGCGAACCTGCGCACCGCCTCGGCGTCGTCGGCCGCGTCCTCGATCGTCTCGGCCAGCAGCGCCAGCGCCCCGACCGGCGTCTTCAGCTCATGGCTGGTGTTGGCCACGAAGTCGCGCCTGACCTCTTCCACCCGCCGGCTCTCGGTCTGGTCCTCGGCCAGCACAAGCACCAGGCCGCCACCGCCGACGCCACCGCCGAGCGGTGCCACCCGGACCGCGAAGCTCGTGGTCCGGCCGCCGTACCTAGGTACCGGGACCTCGACCTCGCCTTCCCTGATCTCGCCGTCCCGGCGCACCTGGCGGGCCAGGGCAGACAACTCGCTGACCATCAGGCGGTCGCCCTTGACCAGTCCGAACGCGCGGGCCGCGGCGCTGGCCCGCAGCACCCGGTCGTTGTTGTCCAGGACGACGGCAGACGAGGACAGGACGGAAAGGACCGAGGCGATCCCCGGCGGCAGCCGGGGCGGCTGGCGCCGGGGCACTCGCAGCCGGGTGCCGCGGGCCCGGCGGGCGTTCACGCCGATCCTGGTTCTTAGCGCCACGCGAGCTCCGGCATCGACGCAGGCCGGGGCGGTGACCAGTAAAGACTCACATGTCTCATGGTAAGCGGAAGCGCGGCGCGGAAAACAGCGCGATGGCTGACCCCGGGCGATATTCGAAGGTTGTTCACCTTACGGTCAATATCTGGTCATGCCGGATTTACCATTCTGAACCGGCCGGATCCCGGCTTTACCGCCCGGAACCGGTCGAATCGGCGGTCCGCTAGTCCGCTGGTTCGGGTGGTCGCGGCTGACTTGGTCAGCGACCCTGGTTCTTGACCGCCTCGACGGCGTCCGCGGCGGCGGCCGGGTCCAGGTACCTGCCGCCGGCCAGCACCGGCCGGAAGTCGTCGTCGAGCTCGTACACCAGCGGGATGCCAGTCGGGATGTTCAGCTCCGCGATGGCCGCGTCGCTGATCCCGTCCAGGTGCTTGACCAGCGCGCGCAGCGAGTTGCCGTGCGCCACGATCAGCACCGTCGCGTCGCGGCCCAGGTCGGGCACCACGGCGTCGTACCAGTAGGGCAGCAGCCGCGCCACCACGTCCTGCAGACACTCGGTCCGCGGCCTGGCCTCCGGCGGCAGCACCGCGTACCGGGCGTCGCCCGCCTGGGACAACGGGTCGTCGTCGGCGATCGGCGGCGGCGGCACGTCGTAAGACCTGCGCCACAGCATGAACTGCTCGTCACCGAACTCCTGCCGGGTCGCGGCCTTGTCCTTGCCCTGCAGCGCGCCGTAGTGCCGCTCGTTGAGCCGCCAGGACCTGCGCACCGGCAGCCACAGCAGGCCCGCCTCGCCCAGCGCGATGTTGGCGGTCGCGATGGCGCGGGTCAGCACCGAGGTATGCACCACGTCGGGGCGCACACCCGTCTGGGTCAGCAGCCGGCCCCCGTTCGCCGCCTCCTGCTCTCCGGTCGCCGACAGCCCGACGTCGACCCACCCGGTAAACAGGCCCTTGGAGTTCCATTCGCTTTCGCCGTGACGAAGCAGCACCAGCGTCCTCATAGGCGCAAAGCCTAGAGCAGGAAAGCCGGAAGCAGGAAACCCTGAAGCAGCAACACGGGGCAGGAACATGGCGCCGGAAACAGAAGGCGGGGAACACAGGGCAGGGAACAGCCGCCGCCCTGGCGGAGTTGCTTAGAACGTGCTCGAACTGCATCGTCGCGGCGCCGGGCCACGGCGTCCGCGCCGCGTCGCGACCATTAGCCTGCACACGTCCCCGCTGGACCAGCCGGGCACCGGAGACGCGGGCGGGCTCAACGTGTACGTGGTCGAGGTAGCCAAGCAGCTGGCCCGCCGCGATGTCGAAGTCGAGATCTTCACCCGCGCGGTCTGCCCCGACGCGCCGCCGACCGTCGAGCTGGTCCCTGGCGTGCTCGTCCGCAACGTGGTGGCCGGCCCCTTCGAGGAACTCGACAAGAATTCGCTGCCCGGCCAGATCTGCCCGTTCACCTTCGGGGTACTGCGCACCGAAGCCGACTTCGCGCCCGGCCATTACGACCTGCTGCACGCGCACTACTGGCTGTCAGGGCAGGTCGCCGCGGTGGCGGCGGAACGCTGGGGGGTTCCGCTGATACAGTCCATGCACACCCTGGGCAAGGTCAAGAACCTCGCGCTGGCTAACGGCGACTGCGCCGAGCCCGCGGCCCGGATCCGTGGCGAAGACGAGGTGGTCGCTGTCGCCGACCGGCTGGTCGCCAACTCCGCGGAAGAAGCCAGGCAGCTGGTCGAGCTGTACGGCGCTAGCCCCCAGCAGGTCAAGACGATCAGCCCGGGTGTGGACCTGTCCCTGTTCTCACCCGGCTCGCAGGACGCGGCCCGGGCCCGGCTCGGCTTGCCCGCCGACGCGGTAGTGCTGGTTTTCGCGGGCCGGATCCAGCCGCTCAAAGGCCCTGACATCGTGCTGCGCGCCGCGGCCGAGCTACTGCGCGCCGCCCCCGGGCTGGCCAGCAGGCTCGTCGTGGTCTTCGTGGGCGGCCCGAGCGGCTCCGAGGTCGGTGCCCCCGGCCGGCTCGACGGGCTGGCGGCCGCCCTGGGCATCGCCGGTCACGTCCGTCAGGAGCCGCCGTGCCCGCAGCGCGAGCTGGCCGACTGGTACCGGGCCGCCACCGTGGTGCTGGTGCCGTCGCACTCCGAATCGTTCGGCCTGGTGGCGCTGGAGGCTCAGGCCTGCGGGACGCCGGTCGTCGCGGCTGCCGTCGGCGGTCTGCGGACCGCGGTCCGCGATGGCGTCTCCGGCGTCTTGGTGGACGGGCACGACCCGGCCGCGTACGCCCATGAGCTGGCGCGGCTGATCGCCGCGCCGGCCCGGCTGGCGGAGCTCTCGCGGGGCGCGATCGAGCACGCATCCGCGTTCGGCTGGCCCGCGACCGCCGACAAGCTGATCAGCGTGTATACCGGTGCCATGAACGAGGCCGCCGCCACCGTGCGGGCATGACCGAGCTGGACGGGGG
>JALYVS010000077.1 GCA_030853115.1 Actinomycetota bacterium | reverse complement strand
CCCCGCCGCGACACGCGGGCCGAAGCCATGCCCGCACACCATTTCAAAACAGACTCCAGAACACACACCGAACACCAGGAAGATAACGCCCCAGGAGACCGCAAACAGCTAAAGTCCGTAGCGTTGGGGCTAACCTCGGGCTAACGCCATAGGGCGCCGGAGTGCCAACCGGGCTCAATCAGGCGGTTACCAACGGTCGACTCACGATTCCACGAGGGCATCCGAACGCATGTGAACGGGCAAGTGCGTGTCAGCTGGCAACCAGGAGCCGGTGGCCGGCATTTGGTGGTGATGGCTGGTTATGTGGCCGAAAGGTTTGCCGGGGCGACTCGCAATGCAGCGGTGGGGGCGCCGACATGCAGTCGTTTGTCCCAGACGGCGATGATGAGGTCGGGGTCGGCGAGTGCTAGGGCGCTGGCGAGGTGGGATTGAGGCTGACCAGGAGCAGATCGGTCCTGGCGAAGTCGTCTCCGATGCACAGCAGCGGCTCCCCCGCGACCGAAGCGACCGCGTAGGTGCAGCAGTCACCGAAGTTCAAGGCAGCCGGGTGCCTGCCCTTGCCGAACCGGGAATAGGCGTCGAGCGCAGCGCTGGCGTGAGCCTCGTCGAAGGCCACCGTCTGGATAGAATTCTCCTGCAGGAACCTTGCGAGTGCCGTCTTCCCCCGCGGCCCGAACCGCGCCGTCAGCACGATGCCCGTCTCCAGCCGGGTCGGGGCGCCGATCCGGGTCCCCGGTGAGGCGGCAAGCTGATGGATGATCCGCTCGTACCCGGATTCTTTGCCGATGACGGCCAGGATCGCGGACGAGTCGATGATCATGCGCCGTGCTCGCCGAATCCTAGGATCTCCTCGCGTTCCGCCTTGGCCACCGGCTTTCCGAGCCGGTCCTGCGGCACCAGTGGCCAGATCTCCTCTTCGAGGAACCGCGTGAGGCGTTCTTCGCGCTGCTGGACGGACAGACGGGACTGCGCCTGAAGAACCTGGCGCAGGGCGTACCGGACGGCTCCGGTCTTCGTCGTTCCCGTCAATGCGGCAACCTCGGCGGCCAGTCGTTCGGTCTCCGGATCCTTGATGTTCAGCGCCATGGTCACATGGTACCTATTAAGGTTGAAAGGTACCAGACGCCAACTGTCAGGCCCGCAGTCCTGAGCGCGGCTCTACCATGGTCCATTCGGAGGAATGATCTGGTCAGCAGGACGACACGGCCGGACGACCGGGCTCAGTCCCTGGCCGGCTAGGGGCGGCCGTTAGCGGCCGGGGCCGCGGGCTCGCTTGCGATCACCTTGAACATGCCTATGCCGAACGGATCCAGGGTGATACCTTCCAGGACTCCGTCCCCGTCCAGCGTGGCAAGTGCGCGGTCGCCGGCCAGGACGGGCTTGAGAGTCAGCGTTTCGGCGGCGTGGCTGGCCAGGATGGCGAAGGCGGCGCCGTCGTCGCGGACCAGGGTGTCGCAGGCGACCCGGGGGTCGTCCACGGTCACCGGACGGCGCACCCCAGCGTGCGCGGCCAGCGCGTCGTAGAGGGTCACCGCGTCGTCGGGATTGACCCCGGGGGTGAGCGCGGCCATGTGCTCGACCGGGTAGGTGCCCAGGACCAGCGAGCCGCGGCCGAGCCGGCGTAGCAGCAGCGCGGGCCGCCCGTGAGCGTCGGTGGCGATGACCTCGGCGCCGGCCGCCTCGACGGGCAGGAAGGCCCGGCCGTGCTGGTCGCCGGCCACCGCGAAGGACAGCGTGGTGCCCCGGGTCAGGCCGCCGAAGTCCCGGTGCAGGCGCAGCACCGCCACCTCGTCCTCGATCGGGTTCACCAGGCCCACGTCGAGCTGGTGCCGGACGCCGAAGGCCTCATCCAGCCGCCCGTAGGACGGGCCGCGGTGCCATCCGGTGTCGCCTGCCGAGTAGGACAGGTACACGCAGGCGCCGTCCGTGGCGAGCCGTTCCAGCGCCGCCGCCGTAGGGGCCAGCAGCTGCTTGACTGAGGGCGCGAGGTACAGCCGGGCGCCGGCCGCGATGCCCCCGCTTTCCCGGGTCACGGCGGGAGCCAGGTCGGCCAGCCGGGCCGAGACGTAGGCCTGGGCCAGCGTCGCGGCGAGGCGCGCGGCGTCGGCCGGGCTGGTGAACGGGTAGCCGGTGTCCAGGTAGGCCGGGACGATCAGGGCGGTGTCGGTGCCGGCCCGCGCGCAGCGGACGGCACCGATGGCGCGCAGCGTGGCGGCGAAGGCCGCCAGCTCGGCCAGGGCCGGCTTGGGGACGCCCACCGCGTCGGTGAGCCCGAAATGCTGCTCGAAGGCGTGATGCCGGTAGGGGTCCTGCCCGGGCAGGTCGAAGTCGGTGTTGTTCCAGGCGATCCAGCCGGTCGCGCCGGCCAGCAGGCTGTGGTGCAGGACGTGCCGGTAGTACCGCGCGGCGTTCGGCCCGGAGGCGAAGTCGGAGCTGACCCCGAACTCCTCCAGCACCACCGGCAGGCCGAACGTCCCGGCCAGCTCGCACTGCCAGGCCGCCGCGTAGTGCTGCCGGATCCTGTCATCGCCCACCGGGTAGACGTGCGGGCCGAGGAAGTCACACAGCCCGGCCATGTCGGCCAGCCGGAACCCGTTGTCGCGGCCGCTGGTCTCGACCCCCCAGGCCCCGTCCCCGGTCGAGAACGGCTGGTGACCGCCGGCCGCGCGCACAGCGTCCCGGATGATCTGGACCCAGGCCGCGACCGTCTCGGCGGGCGCGTGCTCGCCGCCGTACAGCGGCATCTCGTTGGAGGCCAGCCAGCCCGCCACGGCCGGGTGCCCGCCGAACCGGCGGACCATCTCCCCCGCGAACCAGGCCTGCCGGCCCACCAGCCAGACGTCGGTCAGCAGGTCCCGGCCCGCCCGCCAGGACGGATCCCAGTTCTGGCCGGACATGTGCCCGACGATGAACGTGGGCACCGTGCTCATCTGCTGCTCGACGTGCCGGTCCAGGAAGTCGGCGAACCGGTCCGTCATCTCCTCATCGATCGCGCCGGGTTCCGGCATGAAGTCGGGCCAGTAGAAGAACGACCTGGTCATGGTCAGGCCATGCTCGCGCAGTACCCGCAGCTCCGCGCTGATCAGCGCGGGGTCGTAGGTCCGCCACATGAGCGGGCCGCCGGCCCGGGACCAGAAGTTGGCCCCGAGCCAGCTGACCGGCTGGCCGGCGGCCATCAGCCGGGCCGTAGTGCGGTGCATGAGCGGCGGCTCCCTCGTGCAGACTGCTAGCGGATGTCGCTGTTGAGATCGAAACACTATACCGGTTAAGTGTCAACGGGCGCGCCGCATCCTGCCCCGCTTTACTTCCAGTTCCCGAATGATGAATACTTAACCGGTATAGCTCTTTGGCCCCCGACCGGAATAGCGACACCTCACCTAGCCCTAGATGGCCGGGCGGTAGCCGTTAACTAAACCGGGTAAGTGAGAGACGGAGTGGTAATGGCTGAAATGCACGAAGAGCATTCCTGTGCACCCGCCGCCCGACGCCGACGACGCGGCCGCCGGACGGCGGTAGCCGCCGGCCTGGCCATTGCGACGGCCGCGGCCCTCTCGACGGCCGGCGGGGCGAACGCGGCACCGCTGACGGACCATCCGGGTCGCGTGGTGCCGGCCCTGGCCCTGGGGCTCAACGTCGCGCCCTGGGACTACATCTACGCGGCCGACGTCTCGGCGGGCGGCGGCCTGGACGTGATCCAGCCGCTGCTCAAGGCGGCCGGTATCGGCCTGCTCCGCTATGGCGGCGGCTCGTACGCCGACTACTACGACTGGCAGAGCAATACCGACATCCAGACCTGCATCTGGGGTAACCCCTTCGGGAGCTTCACCGGTGCTCCGTTCCCCTACGACACGACGGCGCCGTTCACCGGGGCTAGCTGCGACAGCACCGACTCACTGTCCTTCGACCAGTTCTCGGCCCAGGCCAAGGCGATCGGCGCGGGCAGTTTCGTGACCGTGAACTACGGCTCGGGCACCCCCGCCGAGGCGGCCGCCTGGGTCAGCCACTCACTGAGCACGGCGGGCGACAGCGTGACGCTGTGGGAGGTGGGCAACGAGAACTACGGCTGCTGGGAGGTCAACAACTGGCTGGCTCAGGCCCCGGAGAATTTCCAGGGCTATCAGCCCAACGACTTCACCAACGTCAACGGGGTCACCGAGAACCAGACGTGTCCTCAGGTGACGCAGGGCGACGCCGCGGGAACCCAGACGCTGGCCACCTCCTACGCGACCAACGCGCGGGCCTTTATGCAGGCCATGAAGGCCGCTGACCCGGCAGCGCGGATCGGCGTACCCTGGGCCTTCGGCAGCGACGTGGCGGGCGCGTCCGTTCCGGACAACTCGGAGTGGAACAACACGGTGCTCGGCCAGGACGGCCGGTACATCAGCTTCGTCGACGCCCACTACTACCCGTTCTCCTTCGGCGGGGCCACCGGCGGGAGCAACCCGACCGACCGGCAGGTCCTGCGGTCCCTGATGTCGGTGCCCGCGCAGTACCGCGAGATTCGCGGCGAGCTGGACGCCTATGACCCGAGGGCCAAGATCGTCGTCGGCGAAACGGGGGTCTCGAACAACGAGACGACCACCGTATGCACACCGACCGGGGCGCTGTTCGCGGCGGGGGACGTTCTGTCCTGGCTGGCCGCCGGGGCGCAGAGCGTGGACTGGTGGGACATGAACAACTACGGCAATACCACCGCCGCCTGCACCAACCCGGACTACGGGATGTTCACGTCGGCCTCGCCGCCGACGCCGGAAACGCCGTACTACGGTTACCTGCTGGCCTCGGTGCTGGCCCGGCCGGGTGCGCGCCTGGCTGCCATGGGGACCTCAGATGCCGCGGACGTTCTGGCCTATCAGGCCCGCCTGCCGGGCGGCAAGGAAGCGGTCGCCTTCATCAACTCCAGCACCAGCTCGGCCGAGCAGGTGAGCTTCCGGGCGGACGCGCCACTGCGGGGCCGGCTGCGCTCCTGGACCTACAGCGCGGGTAACCAGAACGCCGGCAACTCCGACATCGTGCCGAGCACGGTCAATGCGTCTTCGCTCGGGCACGGCATCACGCTGCCGGCCGAGTCAATGGTCATCCTGGAGTCACACTAGGACCGGGCCCTCACCTGCGCCTCGCGCGACATGCCCCGGCCAGCCCGGCCGGGGCATCCGCCGGGGTGATGAGCTACCTGGCGCTAAGCAGCCAGCACCGGGCCAGGTGATCCGGCGCGACCGCCAGGTCGGGCGGATGCGTGGCGCAGATGTCCATGGCGAAGGGGCAGCGGGAACGGAACCGGCAGCCTGTACCGACCGAGACCTCGCGCTGTTCCGCTGTCCGGCTGGCCCGAGCGGCTTGCCTGGCCCGCCGGGCCGTGGCCAGATCCGCACGGGCGATCGCCGGATCGGGCGCGGAACCGGCCAGGATCTGCGTGTACGGGTGCGAAGGCCGCAGGATCACCTCGTCGCTGGGGCCATGCTCGACGATCTCGCCCTGGTACATGACCATGATCTGCGAGGAGAAGTGCCGGGCCGTGGCCAGATCGTGGGTGACATACAGCATGGCCAGGTTCCGGTCCTGCTTGAGGCCGTCAAGCAGGTTGAGGATCTCCAGCCGGATCGACACGTCGAGCATGGAGACCGGCTCGTCGGCGAGCAGGACGTCAGGGTTGGTGGCTAGGGCCCGGGCGATGGCCACCCGCTGGCGCTGGCCACCGGACAGCTCATGCGGGTGCTTGCCGGCCATTTCCTCGGGCGGCGTCAGGTTCACCGAGCGCAGTAGTGCGTAGACGGCCTGCTCCAGGGCCTCGCCTCGCGGGTGCCCTCGCTGCAACAGCAGCGGCCTGACCAGGTGATGGCGCACGGTGTGGATAGGGTTGAGTGAGGCGAACGGGTCCTGGAAGACCAGCTGAACGCGGTGCCGGTAGCCGCGCAGGGCCTGGCCGCGCCGGCCTGCGGGCGCGCCGTCCAGCAGGATCTTCCCGGAGTTCCGCTTCACCAGCTGGCCGAGCGCCCGCACCACGGTCGACTTGCCGCTGCCGCTCTCACCGACCAGCGCCAGCGTCTGCCCCTCGTGCAGCTCGAACGACAGGTTGTCCACCGCCCGCAGCTTGCCGCCGCCGCGCTGACCGAACTCGACGGTCAGGTCGCGCACCTCAAGAACGCTCACTGCTCGCCTCCCAGCCTATCCGCGGCGACCGGGCTTTCCACGGCCGGGACGTCGGCGCCGGACCGGTCCTGGGCCACCCCCGCGAGCTCATCAGGCGGCCCCGCCGGGCGGTATTGCTGGTTGTGCAGATGGCAGGCCACCCGCCAGCCGGTGACCAGAGCCGGATCAGCTGCTACTAGCCGGGGGGCGGGCGCCCGCAGCGCCGGACGGACGGTCTGGCAGGGCTCGAACTGGTAGTCACAGCGCGGCGCGAACGGGCACCCGGCAAAGTCGTCCCGCAGGTCCGGCGGGTTTCCCGGTACCCCGCGCAGTTCGCGCCTGGCGCTGCGCATATCCGGGAACGAACGCAGCAGGCCGCGGGTGTACGGGTGCGCGGGGGCGGTACCGACCAGCTCGGACGACGCCTGCTCCACGATCTCGCCCGCGTACATCACCGCGAGCCGGTCGCTGATCTCGAGCAGCAGGGACAGGTCGTGGGTGATGAAGATGACGCTGAACCTGAGGTCCTCACGGAGCCGCTCGATCTCGTCCAGGATCTCCCGCTGCACCACCACGTCCAGCGCGGTGGTCGGCTCGTCCATGATGACGACCTCCGGCTCGAGCGCGAGCGCCATGGCGATCATGACCCGCTGCCGCATGCCGCCGGAGAGTTCGTGCGGGAAGCCATTGATCCTGGCCGGGTCGATCCCGACCATGTCGAGTAGTTCCCGCGCCCGGGCGTGGCGGGCGGCGCGGTCCATATCCGGCCGGTGCGCTTCAAAGATGTCATCGAACTGCCGGGCCAGGGTGGACACCGGGTTAAGGGCGTTCATCGCGCTCTGGAAGACCATCGAGATCTTGTTCCACCGGAACCGGCGCAGATCCTCACCTTGCAGCGCCATCACGTCCACCGGCGCGCCGTCCGAGGGGCAGAACGTGATCGACCCGGCGGTCAGCTCGGCGGGCGGCCTGAGCATCCGGGTCAGCGCGTAGGCCAGCGTGGACTTGCCGCATCCGCTCTCCCCGGCGATGCCGAGGACCTCGCCGCGCCGCAGCTCGACCGTGACGTCACGAACGGCGCGGGTCGGGCGCGGCCCAGCGTACTGCACGCTGACGTGCTCCGCCCGCAGCACCACATCGTGCCGGGCGGCCGCCCCGTTGCCGCTGGAACCTGATATCCCGCCGATCATCCCTGGCTCACCCGCACCCGGACCCGGCTGGCCTTGGCGGGCCGGTAGACCCGCAGCCGCGGGTTAAGCAGCTGGTCCAGGCTAAAGTTGATCAGCGCGAGGCCCATGCCAAGCAGCGCGATGCACAAGCCCGGCGGGATGAGCCACCACCAGGCGCCGACCGAGAGGGCTTGGTTGTCGTAGGCCAGGCTGAGCATGTTTCCCCAGGTGAGAAGCGTCGGGTCGCCCAGGCCGATGAAGGCGAGAGCCGCCTGGGTGAGGATCGCGAAGATTACGCCGAAAATGAAGTTGGACACGATGATCGGCAGCTCGTTGGGCATGATCTCGACGAACACGATCCGCCACGCGCGTTCCCCGGAGGCGCGGGCGGCCAGCACGTACTCCCGGTTTCGCACCGACAGCGTCTGCGCCCGCAACACCCGGGCGGCCGCCGCCCAGCTGGTGAAGGCGATGATCACGATCAGCGGGACGAGGCCGCTGGACTTGACGTCAGCGATGATGATGATGACCAGCGGTAGCGTGGGGATGACCAGGACCACGTTGCTGAACAGGTTCAGTGCCTCGTCGATGATCCCGCCCGCATACCCGCCGCTGATGCCGACGATGATCGACACGACGGTGGCCAGCAGCCCGGCGCCCACGCCGATCAGCAGCGAGTTGCGCGCGCTGACCACGAGCTCGGCGAAGACGTCCTGCCCGATCTGGGTGGTGCCGAGCAAGTGCTTAAGTGACGGCCCGGCGAGCTCGGTACTGCTCAGCGCATTCGGGTTGCTGAAGAAGAACGGCCCGAAGATCGCGAGCAGCACGAAGAACCCGACGATGCTGGTTCCCACGATCAGCCTGGGCGAGCGGAACGCCGCCCGCAGCCCGGTCAGCCGGCCGCTGCCGGAGCCGCCGGTCTGCGCGACGGCCGCGGCGACCACGTTGCTGGCAGTCACCGGGACAGCCTCGTCCGCGGGTCGATGAAGCCGTGCAACAGGTCGACGATCATGTTGGCGCCCAGCACCGCGAAGGTGATCACCAGGAAGATCCCCTGCATCAACGGGTAGTCGTCGCTGATGACGGCTTGCACCAGTTTCTCGCCCAGGCCCGGGTAGGAGAACACGTACTCCGTCGCGATCGCCCCGCTGACGATGAACCCCAGCGAGATCGCGAACCCGGAGATGCTGGGCAGCACCGCGTTGCGGGCCGCATAGCCGATCATTATCCGGCGCTGCCTCAGCCCTTTTGCCTCGGCGGCGACGACGTAATCGTCGGACAGCGTCGAGACCATCATGTTCCGCATGCCCAGCAGCCAGCCACCAACCGAGCTGACCACGATGGTCAGCGCGGGCAAGATCGCGTGCTGCACGGCTGAGGCGAGGAACGGCAGGTTCAACCCGACGCTGAGCTCGGAATTAGTGTCGTACCCCTGGCCCAGCGGAAGCACGTGCCAGATGTTGCTGGCGAAGACGTACACGAAGAGGAGCGCGAGCCAGAAGTACGGCATCGCGGTGAGCAACGTGGTAGCCGGGATGATCGCGTCCAGCTTTGACCCCCGTTTCCAGCCGGCCAGCGCGCCGAGCCCGACACCGAGCACGAAGCTGACCACCGTCGCGGTGCCAACCAGGATCAGCGTCCAGTAGATGGACTGGCCGATCTCGGTGCTGACGGGGGCGGGGAAGTTGGTGACGGACAGGCCGAGCCGGAAATGGGCCAGGCCGTCCAGGTACTGCCAGTACTTCTGGAAAATGTTGCCCGTGCCGAGGCCCAGCAGGCTGGTCAGCACCTTGGCCTCGCCCGGCGGGGCGCCCCCCGACTGCGTCATCCGGCCGATCAGCGCCTCGACCGGGTTGCCCGGTATGAGCTGCGGAAGGGCGAAGTTGATGGTGAGCGCCGCCCAGGCGGCCACCAGGTAGAAGCCCAGCTTGCGGAACACATAACGCACGCCCCGGTCCTTCCTTTCTCCGGCGGTAGGGCCGGCCTGCCCGGTGCGGTGCCGGTGCGGTGCCCGGCGGAGGACGTCGCGGTCTGCGGTCCGCGGCGGCCCCCGCCGGGCGTCTTCCCGGTCCCTGGACGGTGTCAGTCCTGGGCCGGCACGGTCACTTGCGCACCGAGGTGAGCCGGGCGGCGATCCAGCCGATATCCGGCTGGATGTAGACAGCTGGGGCGCCGTACGCGTTCGACACGGTGGGGATGTTGCCGACGAAATTCCCGTTGAACTCGATCTCGTTCTGCGATTCCCAGAGCGGGATCAGCGGCATGTCCTGCTGGAAGATCGTCTCGATCTGGTTGAAGGCCGGCTGCTGCGCCGCGGTGCTCGTGGTCGAGGCGATGGTGTTGAGCGCCGCGTCCACCGTCGGATTCCGGTAGCGCCCGAAGTTGCCGACCGTGTCGGCCGTGCCGATGGGGCCCGCGATCGAGCTGTCCAGCACCGTGTAGTAGTACGACCATGGGTCCGGCGTGTAGCCCAGGCTGTCCATCAGCAGCTGGAAATTGCCGTTGTCCTGGTCGGAGATGAACGAGGTGTAGGCCTCCTGGTCAATGACGAGGTTGATCCCGGCTGGCTTGAGTTCCTGCTGCATGATCTGCAGGTCGCTCAGGTAGTCGGTGTAGCCAGCCACCATCTTGACCGTGAGAGTCAGCGGGGTGGCGACGCCGGCCCTGGTCAGCAGGCTCTTGGCCGTTGCTGCGTTCGGGCTGGGGAACGAGGCGCTGGCCAGGCTCGGATCGAGCACCGGGTTGAAGTTCGGGGTGATCAGCGCCTCTGGGTTGGTGGCCGGCGCATACCCGTCGTAGACCGTGTTGCTGATATACGATCGGTTGATCGCGTCGCTGATCGCCTGGCGGACGGCGAGCTTGGTGGTGGGGCCGCTGACCATGTTCGTGATCAGGAACGTGGTGGCCAGCGGGATGTCACTGACCACGAACTTCGGGCCCTTGGCCAGGTAGGTCTGCTTGATATTCGGGATGAAGGCGCCGGTCCAGTCGAGCTCGCCCGCTTCGACGGCCGCGTCCATCGTCGTGTTCCCGCTGTAGCTGATGAACCGGACGGTCTTGAAGTGCGGCAGGCCCGGCAGGTAGTAGTGCGGGTTCGCGGTCAGCTCGAAGACCTGCGGGGAGAACTTAGTCAAGATGTAGGCGCCGGTTCCGACCGGGTGCTCGTTCAGGAACGTAGCCGGGTTAGCGATCGACTTCCAGATGTGCTCAGGCAGTATCTCCACCCGGCCGAGCGCGTAGTAGGCATCGGTGTACGCCACCTTGGTGAAGTTGATCGTCACCCCGTAAGTGCCGTCGGCCGACACGCTGGCCAGCGGCAGCGCGAACTTGTTGAGCCCGGTGCTGTGCAGCGCCTGATTAAACGTAAAGACAACGTCCGCGCTGGTGAACGGCTTGCCATCGGTCCACGTCACGTTGTGCTTGAGTTGCACGTTGAGTGTCTTGCCACCACTGGACCACGCATAACTGATCCCGAGCCAGGGCGTGATCTTTCCGGCCTCCGCCGTGTCGTAGAAGAACAACGGCTCGTAGATCATGCCGTTGGCGGCGTCCTCGGCGTTCGGGGAGTAGAGGTTGAAGTCGTCGGGGTAGCTCGTCGCGCCGGTGGCGACCGAGAGCACTCCGGCGGGTCCCGAGGACGCCGTGGTGCTGCTGCCGCTACTGCTGTTACTACTGCAGGCCGCAAGCATCCCGGTAGCCAGGAGAGCGGCGCCGGTCGCAATCATTCCCATACGCCAGGGTCTCAACGACATTGATAATTCCTTCTTTCTTTACGCCCTGGGGTCACTACGGCCGCGCAATATACCGGCGGCGCACTCCTGGAGCGCCCGCGAACTGCGGCTGTCATGGCCGCCGGTCAATCGGCGTGATGTTCGGTTATGCATTTCAGGCGCTGCCAGCGACACTCGGCTATCCGGGATTTCCGGGTCGACTGAGCGAATCACTATACCGGTTAAGTGTCAACCCTTCATGACCTTCGGAGAAGGAGAATCCTGGTCTCGTTAGGGTTTCGATCCCATGTCGGTACGGTTAAGCGGACCACCCGGCCGCACCCCACGCCGGACCTCAGTCCCGCCACTGAACTGCGCCAACGACGCGCCGAACGAACCGCTGCCGCGGCGCTTGACCGTACTGGCCTGACTCAGGGGTGGTGCGGCGCGACGCAGCTACCGCGACGCGAAGATGCCGCGAAGCGCCTCCGCCGGATCTCAGCTCAGGCGGCGGCCGGCGGGGGGCTAGCGGTGCTCCCCCGGAGGGTGAGCACCGGCGACTCCTCTTGGAAATGGCCGACGCTCTCGCCGCTCGCCACCCGCGCCAGGGTCCGCGCCGCATGCGCCCCGTACGCGGCGATGTCCCTGCTCAATGCCGTCAGCGGCGGGTGAACCAGCTCACAGAGCGGTGAATCGTCCCAGGCCACAATGGACAGCTCGGACGGCACGTCGACGCCCATCCGCTGCGCGGCGCTTAGCCCCGCGATCGCCATAATGTCATTGTCGTAGATGATCGCCGTGGGCGGCCGCCTGGCTCGCAGCAGCGTCCGGGTGGCCTCGGCCCCCCGTTCGCGCGTGTAGTCGGCCTCCACGCAGATGGACTCGATCCCCTCGGCCCGCGCCGCCGCACCGAGCGCATCGGTCCTGATCTTGGTGTGCCACAGCTTCGGGATACCGGTCACCCGCGCGATCCGCCGGTGCCCGATCCCGGCCAGGTACTCGACCGCGGAGGCGGTGGCGCCGGCGTCGTCCTCCCACACCGCGGTCAGCGACCCCGCGCCCAGCGGGGTGCCGATCACGACGGCTGGCATCCGCAGTTCCTCCAGAACCAGCACCCGCTGGTCGCTGATCTGGAGGTCGACGAGGAAAACCCCGTCCACCCGCCGCTGGGCCCACCACGAGCGATACATGGCGATCTCGGCCGCCTGGTCCTCGGCGGTGCTGAACAAGAGCGCGGCAGGCCCCCCGGACAACTCCGCTTGGATGCCGACGATGAACTTCATGAACCAGGGCTCTACCCCGAGCATGTTCGGCGGCCGGTCGATAACCAGCCCGAACGCTCCGGCCCGGCCATCGGAGAGCGCGCGGGCCGCGCTGTTCGGCTGGAAGCCGATCTCTTGCGCGATGGCCAGGATCCGTTCCCGGGTGGCCGCCGAGACCCCCGGCTGGCCGTTGAGCGCGAACGACACCGCCGCCTTGGTCACGCCCGCGCGGTGCGCGATGTCAGCGATGGTCGGACGTTTCACCCGTTGCCTCCCCGCGATAGCCGGTCGGCCCGGCGTGCCCGCACGGTACCGATCCGCGGTGCCGCCGTCGCAGCAGCGCCTCCCTGTACCCGCACCGCGGCACCTGGTTTCCCGCGGGAGCTCGCCGGCCGGCACCTCACCACCACCCGGCCCGTGCGCCGCCAGTGTAACAAGGGGCCGGGCCCGTGACCGGTCAAGCCGGCATCGCCAGCATTGTTACGGGCCAGGCGGAGGGGTGAAGATGTCGTGGGTTCCGATGCGCCGCCAGATAACGTGCGGCTGCCCGGATGCGCGTTCGGCTCCGTAGCCGAAGGTGGCGCGGCCATCATTGTCCCAGGTCATCTCGAACACGTTCGGGTGAGCTTTCACGCCTTTGACGCGCAGGCCCGGCCGGAACGGCCGGTCCGGCGCTATCAGATCCGGTACGAAGGCGTCCTTAACCACCTTTCGGAACGCATCCCGCTGCTGGGGCGTCAGGCCCTTCCAGTCCTTCTCGAAACGCGGCAGCGTCTCGAATGTCGGCATCAGGCGTCCGCGGCCAGCGCGTCAAGATGAGCGAACATGCCGTCGGCAGATCCGTGTGCCGTTCCCTGCCCGGCCGCGATCTCCTCGTCCGCCTCGCGTTCCCCGGCCAGCCAGTGCGGGGTAAAGAACCAGGCCTGATCAGTTGGGATGGACACATAACCGCGTACCGTGATCGTCCCGTCGTCATGAACGGCGAACTCCACCTCATCACCTTCACTGATGTGCAGCGCCCGCCTGATCTCCTCGGGCAGCGTCAGCTGAGCCTTGGGCCGCACCTTCACCCGGGCGCTGACGAGGGGCTCCGGCTCGACCTTTCCGGCAGGCACACCCATGAGAGCCATCCTTCCAATTCCGATTTTCCGACAATCTAACTTTATCAGGTCCTTGAGCGGCACCTAAGCTGCTCGCAGGGTCCTCTCAGCCGTCCAGACGGCGGTGGCAGCAGCAGGCCCCGCTCGGCGGCGAAGTCCTCCCGACGCTGGCCGCCCGGCCGGCGATGTGCCGCGTGTCCTCGGCATCGTCACCTTCACCATCACCGCCGCGGCCCGCAGCGGCCGGGCGAAGACGACCCGGATACGGGTCCTGACCACCTGCTGGACCGTCAGGCGTTCCCGGCTGCGGATATCGCCGTCCGGTATGCAAAGAGATGGCGATCGAAGTCGCGTTCTTGCATCTGAGAAGACCGTGAACGGGACGCTCCACCGAATAATCAAGGGCAGTGGTCATAGGGCACGTTCCCAGCCGCTGCATTCCTCGGCAAGGTCCAAACCCAGATCCAGGTAGGGGCCGGGTAGCTCACCCCAGGTCTCGACGGTGACCGGGCCGGGCCCCAGGTGCGCGATCGCGCCCAGGACCAGCCGCTGGATAGCACTTGGGGACCGGGGGCCTGCCGGGAAGCCGGGACCGTCGACGTAACGACGACCCGGCTCGAAACGGCACAGCCCCGTCCATGCGCCCGGCCTGCCCAGCCCGGCGTACCGCGCCTCGGCCGAGGCCGCCCAGGCGGCGTCGAACTCGTGATGCCCCCACTGCCCGGCGAAGGCGCGCGGCAGCAGGCGGCGTACCGCGGCGGGATCTAGCAGCGGGAGCGGGTGGGAACCCGGCCGCGGTGAACCGCCGGTATCCCTGCCGTGCCGTGAACCCGGCCTCGCTCAGGCTGGCCGAGCAGTGCACCCACAGCAGGACGGCACCGGAACGCGCCGCCTCGGTGGTCAGTTCCGGCAGCAGGCTCGTCTCATCCGCGGCCAGCTCGCATTCCGCGACCGGCTCCCCCGCTGGGGTCCGCGCGAAGACCAGACGGCCCGCTGGCCGGATCCCGGTATCGGTCATGAGCGTGTTTCCCTCCCGGAACCGTCGCCCCGGTCCAGCTAGCGGGGTCGGCATCAAAAATACGCGCAGCGATTACAGCGGCCCCGGCCTCGGAATGGGCTTGCCGTGCAATCTGGCCGACTAAAGCACCAGACCAGATGATCTGGGCGCGGCGCAGAACGTCCAGCCGCGTGTGCCTGCCATGGCCAGTCAGTGAGTCATGGAGCCGAAAATGAGAGGGTCCGATTAACCGGATGATCAGCGATCGTACGACTGGGCGGTATCCCGACTCCCGCTTTGGCTCCCCTGCCAAGTCCCTGCTGCGTAGGTAACCCGGAGGTGACCAAAGGTGGCCTGACCCAAAGCTAAAAGACAAGTACGATCACCGCCAGCCGGCGCGACCAGGCAATGTGACGTGGCGAGGTCCGGCGGCCGGCTGGACACCGGAGCCGGTCCCGCTGTCCAAGCTGATCGTCATCCTGCCGCCCCGCCAAGACCGGGCCCACCGGCTGCACTGGTTGGCCTGGCGACGCCGCCATCAGTACCGCGCCTGCCAAGCCCGCCAACGCTGAGACGCCTACGCCGGGACAACACCATGATCGCAACGAATTACAGCTTCGGTGTCCGGGTAGAACGGCCAGCTCAATGCATGAGCGACCTTGGTGGACTGTGCAGCACGATCTCCTCGGGGTGGTGCGGCGCGTGCCTTTCGACGAACACGCTGGTCACAATGCGCTCCGCCCAGGCGCGGTTCACGATCCTTTCGATTTCCGGCTCACGCGCGGCGAAGCGCCGGGCGCCATCCTCCGTGTCCAAGACGAATCCGCAGAAGTCGCCAAAACGGTCGTAGACAAGACTCACCACCTTGCCGGTGAATGCCAGGCGCTGCTCTTCAGGCTGGCAAACAGTCTGCCCCGGCCGGTAGCCGCCCAGGGAAGGCGGGATAGCCTCGGGATCGCCACCGATGCCGCGCAGACGCCCGGCAATGAGTTCGACGTAGCGCAGTAGCACCGGATACCATGGGCTCGCCTTCGGCCAGCCCTCGAGCCGCGCCTTGAGGATCGCAAGCGTCGTTTCCTCGGCGGGCCGCATGGCCGGGCCGGTCGAGACGGGAATCTTCACCTGGAAGGACCCGGCGATGTAGCGCTCCCAGACTTGACCTTCCGCCACCGCCTGAGCCACCATTGCCGGTGCCTGCGCGGAAGGCTTGCCCCCGCTCGCCTGGCCGCGCGCCGCGATCCGCGGTCCGGCCGGCGGGGGTGGCGGCGCGGCGGGTCGCAGCCTCTTGCTCACACGGCGCACTACGACGTTGAATTCCTGTCCCGTCTTGACGGTCACCGGCAAGTTGATGCTGAACAGCCCCGCGTAGACCGTCGCCGTACCCACCGGAATCGGTACGAAGGTGACGCCCTTCACGGTCGTGAGCTCGATGGTGTGCGGATCGGCGGCGTGCAGGGGATGCACGCCGTACATCCAGTCGGCGAGCGTGACCACATCGTCCGCCGAGACGCCAGGCCAGTAGATCTGCGCCGTCGAGCCCACCGGAGTGTCGCCCCAGAAGATAAGCAGCTCGTCGGGCCGTCCGGCGAGGGGTCCCGTGGAGGGCGGCGGCGCGCTCGGCTTGGTCGAAAAGGTCTGGGGAACCCGGTGCGCGGAAGCGGGACCCGGATTGTCCGACGTCGTCACCTGCAAGTTGCGTTGCGCCAGCAAGCCGCTGCCTTCAGGGGTCGGAACGATGCCGTTGACGATCTGGATCGGCGTGCCCGCAAACGCGATCTCCGCGACGAGACAGTGATGCGTACCCGGGAATGCCTGCCAGCTCGGCGTGCCGTTGACGACGTTGCCAGGGTCGTTGACATCGAGATAACAGCCGAAGTAGGCCCATTGGGTATCACCGGTCGCGATGGCGACGGTCTGGTTGTTCGCGCCGGTGCCCGTACTTCCGCCGGTCTTGAATTCGGGATCGTTGGGATCGTTGAAATTGGGCTGCTGGCTGGTCGCGAAGAAGGGAATCGTGTGATCGTCGGCCGGCGCCTTGGGCCAGACTGGATTGCCTCCGCCGTCCTGCTGGCTCAGGTAGGTGGCAACCGGATCCCAGCCGGTGTCGGCAGTCTGAGTTCCCCACAAGCGGAAGAACACCTTGACGTTCGCCGCGCTCGTCGTCCCCGCGATGCCCTTCAGGCGCACACGGGCAACGGCGAAGCTGTAGTTGGGGTGGGTCGCTCCGTTAACCGTCGTGAACGGTGTCACCGAGGAATCGGCGTCGAGTTGACCGTCCTGTTGCGGGATCACCCCGCTGGCGGGCGCGAACGGGTCGGCCGACCCCTGCTGGGCGAAATTCTGGTTGAGATAGACCAGCAGCGCCTGGATATACGTGTAGGCGCCTGCCGTGTCAAAGCCGCCGCCCGACGTGTTTTCGACAAACGAGGGACCCCCCGGCACGGGGGTCTGCGCGGCGGGCGATGCGCCCGGCGTCGCTGTGAACAGCCGGAGATCCTCGCTGAGCCAGGGCACGTTGACGTCATTCGGATTTGCGGGATCCGGTACGACGTTGGTGAAATAGGGTGTCGCGCTGGCCGTAAAGAAGAACTCGGTCGTTGCCGAAAGTCCGTTGCCAAGCACCGTGATCCCGGTGCCGACGGCCGCCGGGGTCTCGCCCGTCGCGGGAAAGGCGCCGAGCGGATTGGCGAACAGCACATCGTAGGCGAACAGGATCTGCTGGGGCACGCTGGCGTTCTCGCTCTGGTGGAAGATGTTCGGCGTCGTCGCGGACAGGCCCGTCGTCACCCCCTGGAAGGCAATGGTCGGCACCGATGGCCGCGTCCCGCCCAGTACGTTGAGGCTAAAGCCGTCGAGGGCGACCAGGAAACCGTCCGGGTACCTCCCGCCCTTGCTGATCACATCGGTGATCTCGTCCCGGCCCCAGGTGTCCTTGGCGCCGACATAGCTGAGGCCGCCGAGCGGCCAGGGATCGTCGACATTCGGCCCCGGGATGCTCGCCACCTGATCGGGCGGATAGGCGGCGGCGAGCAGGCTCGCAAAATAGGGAAACGGATCAGAATCGTCACCCGTCAGATTCGTGTAAACGCCCTTCAGGCATGACCCGCCGTTCACGTTATTGCTGGAATCGACACCCGGCGCAGCGGCAATGATCTGCGGGATCGAGGTGAACTGGAGTTGGTGGAACAGATAATAGAGGAACGCCATGCAGCAGCCGGTCCCCGGACCGTTGTTCGCAAAGGGCTTGACGCTGCCGACATAGTCCTGTCGCGAACCGTAATGCGTGCCCGTCGACGGTCCTACGAAGTTACCGGTGGCGTCGAACTCGGTCGACGACGGATTGCTGGCCGGCAGCGAGGTGTTGAGCCAGGTCGATGGCGTGCCGTTCATCAGCCAGTTTGTCCCCAGGCCTTGCGAGATCTGGAACTGGACGGTCAGAAATAGCGAGAGCGCTTCGCCGCAGCTCTCCTCGTTTCCGAAATTGTTGGAGTAGCCCCAGCCTTTGTCTTGCGGTAACCAGTCACGGGTGCCTGGTTAATTGATCATGCTGGGTGGGGTGGCATCCAGGTGGTTCCGGTGAGGGCGTCGCGGATGGCGGCGAGTGGGTGGCGGCCGTGGCTGCGCGCGGTGGTGAGGTA
>JALYVS010000419.1 GCA_030853115.1 Actinomycetota bacterium | reverse complement strand
GGGTTGGGCTAGCAGGCTAGGCAGCGGGGCGGGTTGGGCTAGCGGGCTAGGCAGCGGGGCGGGTTGGGCTAGCGGGCTAGGTAGCGGGCGGTATAGGGGTTGCGAAACTTTCCGGCGGGGTCGTAGTGACGGGCGAGGTCGAGGAAGTCCGGGAGGCGCTCGTAGCTGGCGTGCAGGCTTTCCGGGGTAGCGGTGAAGACTTTGCCCCAGTGCGGCCGGGGGGAGAACGGGGCCAGCCGCTGTTCCAGCAGGGTCACCACCGGAAGCACCGCCGCCAGGTCCGGGATCCAGGTGAAATGGAAAGCCGCGGTGTCCCGCTGGTAGCACGTGCTCAGCCACAGGTCATCCGCGGCGACGACGCGGAACTCGCAGCACCGCACGATCGGGGCCAGGCGTTCGCTGATCTGGTTCAGCGCATGAATGGCGGGCACCGCGTGCGCGACCGAGAGCAGGTATTCGGACTGCAGCTCGTCGCCTGCGCTCGGGGTGAACTCGGGCCGGAAATGCGGCAGCCGCTCGTACCAGGGGCCGGGTACTCCCAGCTGCTGGGTGCAGGCCTCCGGCGACCCGCCGGGCACCGGATTGCGGGCGGCCGGGGCGGGCATAGCGGTGAACCACGGAGCGTCGGCCAGCGCTGACGGCGGGGCGGGATAGGCGGGGTCCTCGACCTGCTGCTTGACCCAGATCTGGGTCAGCCGGGGGGCGCGCCAGTCGGTGAACAGGCTCACGCTGTAGCCGCTGGCCATCAGGGCGGTGAAATGATCGTCGAGCACCTCGATGGGAAGGTCTTCATAGATCCACTGGCTGATGTCGAAGGACGGCACCACCGCCAAGACCAGGTGGGTGATCACGCCTAGCGCGCCCAGGTGGATCACGGTACCGGGGAATGAGTCATCGGCGCGGCTGACCTCTACCAGGTCCCCGTCGGCGTTGACGATCTCCATCGCGGTGATGGACGCGGCCAGGTTCTGGTTGGCCGGGCCTGACCCGTGGGTAGCGGTCGCGCAGGCCCCGGCGACCGAGATGTGCGGCAGCGACGCCAGGTTGGGCAGCGCGAAGCCCTGGGCGTCCAGGCGGCTGGCCAGCTGTGCGTAGCTCAGCCCCGCCGCGACCCGGACCAGGCCGGCCGCAGAGTCGACGTCTACCTCGGGCGGCAGGTCAGCCAGGCTGACCTGGGCTCCGGGCGAATCGGCCATGTCGTTGAACGAATGGCCGGTGGCCAGCACCCGGATCTGGCCGGCCCGTGTGACGATGCCCCGGAGCTCGCCGACGGTGGCCGGACGGTAGAAGTCAGGAGCGCCGTAGGCGATGTTGCCGGCCCAGTTCGTCCGGGCGGGCCGCGCCGATTCTGCGTTCAGGTTCACGTTCGTCACCCTAACGGTGTACCTCCAGGTCCCCCCGCACCCGCCGCGGATCCGCCGGGGTCCGCGGCGACCCTTCCTGGCGGCCAGCGTCCGGTCGACGTCCGCGCCTTAACGAGGCGGGACGGGGTCGGGCCAGGTGGAGGGCGGCAGCGGGGCGCCATACCAGGACTCGATGACGTGCCGGGCGATCGACACCGAAGGCGGCAGCGCGATCTGACCCGACTCGATGGCGGCTAGCAGCTCGTCGCGGCTGAACCAGTGCGCCTCGGCCAGCTCGTCGTGGTCGACGTTGATGTCCTGGCCCGCCGCGGCGTCGGCGCGGAAACCGAGCATGAGACTGCGCGGCATCGGCCAGGGCTGGCTGCCGACGTACCGGACGTTGGTCACCTTGATGCCGGTTTCCTCACCGACCTCCCGGACTACGGCCTGCTCGGCCGACTCGCCCGGGTCCACGAACCCGGCCAGGATCGACACCCGGCGCCCCGGCCAGGAGGCGTTCCTGGCCAGCAGGCACCGGTCGTCCGGGTCGGTTACGAGCATGATGACGGCGGGATCAGTGCGCGGAAAGTGCTCGGTGCCGTCCTTCGGGCACCGGGACGAGTGGCCGCCTGGTTCGGGGACCGTCGGGGTGCCATCCAGTGGGCAGTGCGTATGCGTGTCGTGCCAGTTGGCCAGGGCCACGGCGTGGGTGAACAAGCCGGCGTCGCGGGCGTCGAGCAGCGACCCCGCCTCGCGCAGCGACGCTACCCGCACGCCGCCAGCCGAGACAGCGCGGGACGGGGCTCCGCCAGGGGAGACAGCGCGGGACGGGGCTCCGCCAGCCGAGACAGCGCGGGACGGGGTTCCGCCGGGGGAAGCCTCGTCGGCGGAGGCTGCCGCGGGAAGGGCGGCGTCGACGGCGAAGTACACGATCCCATCGGCGTCCTGGCCTAGCAGCATGCGGATGCCTGAGGGCGCCTGCACGGGCGAGACGAAGATCAGCTCCGCGTGCTCGTCGTCGATCCGGACCAGCGCCCGCCCGCCGGACACCGCGAACACGCGGGTGCGCGGATCCCGCCAGGCGGCATCGAGCCAGTCTTGGTCGTCGCGTTTCTCGGTGGCCCGGTCGACCGTCCCCCGGGCCAGCGCGAGCGTCTGAAGCGTCTCACCATAGCCACGGGAATCCATGACTAGACCGTATCGTGCGGGCAGTCTCGGCGATTAGCGGCCCTTGGCTGCAGTTCCAGGGCAGCAGCGCCCGAACCCGCTGACAGATCGAGCGCGCCCCTAGCCCGCCTCGAAGGCCTCGCCGTGGCCGGTCAGGCCGGCCGACGGTATCGACACGCGGCGGCCGGGCTGGCCGGTGACGACGCCGATCCGGACCGGTTGCTCGCCCGCACCGCGCAGCGCGCCGGTGGCAGCCTGCTCCTGCGCCGGGGACACCACCACGCAGAAGCCGGTGCCCATGTTAAAGGTGGCGTACATGACCGCGGCCGGGACCCGGCCCGTCTCGGCGATGAGCGTGAAGACGGGCGGCGGGGGCGGCAGCGTGTCGAGTGCATAGGACACGTCCGCGGCCAGCCGGGCCAGGTTGAGCAGGCCGCCGCCGGAGATGTGGACCAGGCCGCGCGGCTCCACGCCGGCCGCCCACAGCGCCTCCGCGGCCCGCACGTACACCCGGGTCGGCGCCAGCAGCGCGTCGTCGAGCCGCTGGCCGGCGGGGGGCACGTGGTCGGCCAGGGTGAGGCCACCCGTTTCGAACAGGGCCTGGCGGGCCAGGGAGTAGCCGTTGCTGTGCAGGCCTGAGCTGGGCAGCGCCAGGATGACGTCACCGGCGCTGACCTGCGAGCCGTCGACCGGCACCCGGCCTGGGGGCAGCGCGCCGATCGCGGTCCCGACCAGGTCGAGCATGGGCGGCCCGCCTGCTGAGCTGGCCAGCATGGCACCGATCTGGGCGATCTCACCGCCGGGGATGGCGATCCCGGCCTCCTCGGCCCCCAGGTACAGCCCGCGGGCGACGGCTTCGAGCACCGCCTCGTCGATCCGGTCGGTAGCCATGTAGTCCAGCAGCGCGAGCGGCACCGCGCCGACGCAGATCAGGTCGTTGACGTTGTTGGCCACGCAGTCGACCCCGACCGGTTCCCACCGCCCCGCGTCCCGGGCCAGCAGGATCTTGGTGCCGACGCCGTCGGTGGTCAGCGCGATCGCCGGGCCAGGCGGCAGGTGTATCAAGGTGGCGAAGTAACCGCTGGCCAGGCCGGTGATACCGGTCACCATCGGGGACCTGACCTTGGTCCGGGCCAGCCACGGGCGCATCGCCCGGGCGAACACGTCCTGCTCGTGCGCCTCGTCTACGCCCGCGCGGGCGTAGGAGGATGGCATCCCGTCGACCTGGTCCATGTCGGGCTCACCTTCGGCTGGAGACTGCCCATGCTAACGAGCCGCTGATCTGCGGGCGCACCATGGGCCGTTCGGAATAATTGAGATTTCAAACACCGTTATGCTGGCATCAAGCTTGAGGAGAAACCCATGCCAGCGATCACCGTAGACGACATCCTCGTCCTGCCGCGGGTGCCAGAGCCCGACGCGACCCGGACCGAGAGGAAAGTCACCTCGGTCACCACCGCCCCGAGCGGGTACGAGGGCGAAGGCTTCCCGGTCCGGCGCGCCTTCGCCGGGGTCGACCTGGCGCGGCTCGACCCGTTCATCCACATGGACCAGATGGGTGAGGTCGACTACGGCCCCGGTGAGCCCAAGGGCACGCCGTGGCACCCGCACCGAGGCTTCGAGACCGTCACTTACATCATCGACGGCACCTTCAAGCACCAGGACTCTAACGGCGGCGGTGGCCTGATCACCAACGGCGACACCCAGTGGATGACGGCCGGCTCCGGGCTGCTGCACATCGAGGCGCCGCCGGAGGAACTGGTGGTCAGCGGCGGCCTGTTCCACGGTTTCCAGCTGTGGGTGAACCTGCCGTCCCAGATGAAGATGACGGCACCGCGTTACCAGGACATCCGGGCCGGGCAGGTCGCCCTGCTGACCTCCGCGGACGGCGGAGCGCTGCTCCGGGTGATCGCCGGGTCGTTCGGCGACCCCAGCTTGGATCAGCACCATGGCCCGGGGGTGACCCACACGCCCATCACGCTGGTGCACGCCACCGTGTCGGCCGGCGCGCAGGTGCGGCTGCCGTGGCAGGCGGACTTCAACGCGCTGGCGTACGTACTCGCGGGCAGCGGGACCGTGGGGGCCGACAAGCGGCCGGTGACGGTGGGGCAGCTGGCGGTGTTCGGCGCCGGGAATGCGATGACGTTCACCGCGGACCCGCGACAGGAGATGGACATCCTGCTGCTCGGCGGGCAGCCCATCCGGGAGCCGGTAGCCGCCTACGGGCCGTTCGTCATGAACACCCGCGCCGAGCTAGTCCAGGCCTTCGAGGACTACCAGGCCGGGCGGCTGGGGTCGATCCCCGCGGAGCCGCACCCCGGCCACGACGTGCTCTGACCTAACCCTGGTCCTAGCGCTGGGACCCCCTGGCCCGGGGACCCGCCCTGGCTCGGGGGCCAGGTCACTGCCTGAGCAGGCGGAGCGCCAGGGTGGGGCAGGCCGCGACGGCACGGCGGGCCTCCCGGTTCAGCACCGGCGGCACCGGACGCGGGTTCACCACGGGGTATCCCCACTCGTCCAGCGAGATGAGCTCGGGCACGAGCTCGGCGCAGACGCCGTGCCCGGTACAGTCGATCGGGTTCACCCGCAAGGTATCGCTCATGATCAGGTCCAGTCGCCTTCGCTGGTAGGCATGCCATCTGGCAGCGGCAGGAACGGATGACGGTTGGTGGCCGAGCACTGGCCCCGTGCGTGCAAGCTGATCTCCGGTGCGAAGACCGTCAGCGCGCTGCGGACAAACCGCACCGTGCCGTCCGGGTGGTTGCAGGCACCGCGGCCGGTCACCAGGCCGGCCCAGCGCTCGACGTCCGCGCGGATCTGCCG
>JALYVS010000418.1 GCA_030853115.1 Actinomycetota bacterium | reverse complement strand
CCCCCGCGCCGCAGGCGTTGGCCTCCGCGCTCGCCGCCGCGGGCGGCTCGGTGGCAGCGGGCACCGACGGGCTGCTCGAGGTCGCTGGCCTCACCGCCGCCGAGGTGGGCGATCTGGCCCTGGCCCGGGGCATAGCGCTGCACGAACTGGCTCCCTGGCGCGCCTCGCTCGAAGAAGCCTTCATGGAACTCACCGCCGACAGCGTCGACTACCTGGCAGGAGACCCCTCATGACATCCGTCCGCACGGCGGCCGGCCCACGGCCCGCCCATCCCGCGGCCGCCCATCCCGCGGCCCTCGACCTGATCGCCGCCGAATGGATCAAGCTCCGGTCGCTGCGCTCCACCTACCTGGTGCTGCTGGCCGCCGCGGTCATAGCCCTCGGTGTCGGCGTGCTGGTGTGCAACAACGATGCGGTCGGGTGGCCGGGGATGCTACCCGCCGCGCGGGCCGCGTTCGACCCCATGGCCGACTCCTTCGTCGGGTTCTCGATCGCCCAGCTGATCTTCGCGGCCATCGGGGTGCTCACAGTGACCGGCGAGTACTCTAGCGGCCTGATCCGCACCACGTTCGCCGCCGTCCCGGCCCGGCGCGCGGTGCTGGCCGCCAAGGCCACGGTGGTCTGCCTGGTCACCGTCTCGGTGGGCCTGGTCACCGCGCTAGCCACGTTCTGGGCCGGGCAGGCGATCCTGTCCGGGCAGCACATCGGCATCTCCCTCGGCCATCCTGGCGCGGTGCGGGCCGTCATCTCGGCCGCGCTGTTCCTGGTCGCGGCCGCCCTCATGGGCCTCGGCCTTGGCGTGCTGATCCGCAACGCCGCAGGGGCGCTGAGCGTGGTCGTGGCGCTGCTGTTTCTCGCGCCGTCGTTCCTGCATGGCACCAGCGAGTGGGTCATCGACATCGCGAACGTGCTTCCCGCCAATGCCATCCGCAGGCTAGTCTCCCTGCATCCCTGGCCGCACGCGCCATCCATCACCGAGTCCACCATCGTCATCGTCGTCTACCCGGTCGTCGCCCTGGCCGCCGCGGCGTACGTGCTGCACCGACGGGACGCCTGAAGGCCGCGATCGATGAACGCGGTCAATTACCGCAGGAACGGCATAGCCTGCATTGCACCGAGGAGTGCTGCCACGCGGCGGCCGAAGGCGGCAACCCGCCGCGGCCGCGCCCACCAGGCCGCGCAGTGGCTGCACACCGCCGGGCTGCGCAGCACGGGCACGGCCACATAACTGTGTTACTGTGAAACTGTGAAAAATATTACGGTCTCCGTGCCCGACGACGTGTACCGCAACGCGCGGGTCGCCGCAGCGCAGCGTGACAGTTCATTGAGCGCACTGGTCGTCGCGTATCTCGAACGGCTGTCCGGGCGGATGGACGAGTTCGCGAGACTTGAGTCGCTGCAGCACGAGGTGCAGGCCGAGATAGGCCAGTTCCGCGCGGCCGAGCAGCTTAGCCGTGACGAGGTCCACGACCGTGCGGTTCGTTGACACCAACGTCCTGCTCTACGCGATCTCACGTGACCCCGCAGAGCGGGAGAAGGCCAAGCGCGCCAACGACATCCTGGCCGACCATGACCTGGCACTATCGGTCCAGGTGCTGCAGGAGTTCTACGTGCAGGCGACCCGCGCCAGCCGGCCGGACCCCATCACCCACCAGCAGGCCGTCCGGCTCATCGAGTCATTCCGCCGCTTCCCCGTCCAGGACATTACGAGCGCGATCCTGATGGCCGCCCTGAACACGCGCCAGCGGTTCCAACTCTCATACTGGGACTCCGCGATCATCGAGGCATCCCGCGCGATGGGCTGCGCAGAGGTCCTGTCAGAAGACCTGGGTGACGGCCAGGACTACGCCGGAATCCGGGTCATCAATCCGTTCCGCTGAGCCCATCGCACCTGTGTCATTAACGCTTGCATGAGGGAGCGATATTACATTCGCACGTGACCCCGCCGAGGTGCCAAGGGTTGGTGTGGTCCAGGTCGCAGCAGGCGGCCGCTTGCCCGCAGCCCGGGGGCGGTACATCGGGTGTTGCGGGCGGCGATCAGGTGCCGCAGAGTGCGGCTGGGGCGGTAGCGATCCTGGGCCTGGGAGTGGTCGCAGGGGCCGCGGATGACGGTGGTGAACTTGAGGGTCCGGGGGTCGGGCGGGCGGTCGTGACGACCGGAAGCACAGGCGTGCGCCGCGGCGGTGCCGTCGGGGTGCAGGGCGGTGTAGCACCAGCGGGTGTCCGGGTGCCGGGCCGCGGCGGCGACTAGGTCCCGGGCAGTCTGGGAGTCCAGCAGGCCGAACCCGCCGGCGTCGCCCGGGATATCCGAGGTGCCCTGCTGGGTGCCGAGCGGGATGGTGAGAGTGACCTGGGCCGCGAGGCTGGGGCCGGCGCAGGGATCAGAGTCTAGGTCGGCGGGGGCACCTGGATCGGCGGGGGCACCTGGGTTGCTGGGGGCGGAGCTGCCGGAGGCGCCCGGCGGGGTGGTGCGGACGTCGCGCTCTTGGAGGAGGTCGAGGTAGGCGCGCACACGGAGGTCTTGCAGGGTGCCGGGGACGCCGGCGGCGCGCAGGTCCCGGGCTCGCTGGTCGATGTGCTGCCAGGAGGCAAGCACTTCGTCGGGAGGTAGTTCGCGGGCAGTCATCCCGGCGTTGCCGGAGTCTTCACGGAACCGGCGGATATGCGCGTCCTGGCTGGCCGCTTCCTTGCGGCGGTGGGCCGCCTCGGGGTCGAGGCTGAGGACCAGGCGGTGCGCGGCGTACCGCAGCTCGCCGAACGTCTTGGACTGGGCCGCCTCGGCCAGCTTCTCATCGGCGACGGCGACGTCCTTGGCGGACAGGATCGAGGTCTCGTCCTCGATGATCCGGACGTGCACCGGATGGATCTTCCCGGCGCGAAGGGCAGCGGAGGTCCGCGGCAGTCGCTCGGCCACAGCACAGGCACAGGAAATCTGACCCGCGGCGGACTGCCAGGTCACACGCATCGCCGGGGCCAGTTCATCGGCGCTGAACTCCCCCACCCGGGTGCGGCCCGATGGTTCGGGAACGGCGGGATGGCGGGCGGCGAACTCGTGGATCACGGTCATCTGGGCCCAGGCCGCGAGGGACTCCAGCCGCCGGGTGCCGCGCAGGAGACCGATCAGGTCATCCTCGGAGAGCGTCGTGAGGATCTTCTAGTCGGTGGTCGCGGCGTGCACCAGGGCAGCCAGGGCCGGACCGGGATACATCTGGTCCGTGACGCCGTCCTCACCAAACCCGGCCTGGGATATGTCCTCCGTGGTCAGGTCCTCGCCCGCGGCCACTGCCGCGACCAGTTCCCTGGTATACGCGGCGCCGTCCCAGTCATCCTCGGACCAGTCCACGTCATACCCGCTCTCAGCGGGCCGCGGGGCGCCGTCGCGTCCGCTCCCCCGGGCAGGCTGCGCTCCGGAACCGGCTGGCTCCGGGGCGTCTGATCCCAGGTCGGGGAACGGGCCTGAAGACATGAACCGCCGTTCGTTCGGAGGGACAAGTACGAAGAACCCTTAAGAACAGGCTACCGTTTTCCCCGCTCGGTAAGCTATAGTAGAACGAACACTTTTTCTTAATCATTGATCGAGCAGACGTTCCCACAGGATTTCGTCACGCCACTGGCCGGCGGTGAAGATGCGCGATCGGGTCACTCCGCACGGCAGGAAGCCGTTACGGCGCAGCACATAGTGCGAGCCGAGGTTGTCCATCTGGGTGTATGCCTCGGCGCGGTGCAGCTTGAGCTTGGTGGTCATCAGCTGCACCATCAGGCTGACGGCCCGGGTCGCGTGGCCGTGGCCCTGGTAGGAGGATGCGATCCAGTAGCCGAGCTCGGCCTTGCGCCAGGCGCCGAGCAGGAGGTTCTGGGCGGTCACCCGCCCGATGACGACATCGCCGGCCAGGATCACGGCGGGCCAGAGCTCGCTTTCGGCGTGCTGGACGAGCGAGCGTTCGATGCGCTGACGCTGGCTGGCCGCCGTGTAGTAACCCGGGGGACGTTCGGGATCCCAGCGGGCGAAGGCCTCGGCATCGCGGGCCAGGTGGGCGGCGAGCGCCTCGGCGTCATCGCTGCGGATAAGCCTGATGCTGGTCTTCACGTCGTTCATGGGACCTGACCCTAGCTAGCCCGGTCAGCTGGCCGGCCGCGGTATCGGCGGCTGAACCTTGGGGTCAGTCCCAGCGGCGGAAGCCGCCCTCGGAGTTGATGACCTGGCCGGTGATCCAGGCCGCCTCGTCGGTGACCAGCCAGGCGATCAGGCGGGCGGGATCGTCGGGTGCACCCCAGCGTTGCTGGGGGAAACGGCGGCGGAGCGTCTCGAGCACCTCAGGCGGGTAACCGCCAGTGTCGACCGGGCCGGGGTTGACCGTGTTTACCGTGATGGCCTGGCCGGCCAGCTGATCGGCGAGGGTCCGGGTGATCGAGGCGAGCGCGCCCTTGCTCGCCGCATAGGCCACCTCATGCGTCATCGGGCCCAGATCCTGCCCGGAGGTCATGAAGACGACCCGTCCACCTGGCCTGCCGTCGTGCTGCGCGGCGAAGGCCTGGGCCAGCAGGATCACCGAGCGGGTGTTGACCGCCCAGTGCGCGTCGAGCATCGCGCTGGTCAGCGCGCCCAGCGGGCCGTCACCGCCGCTGCGGGCGTGGTTGGCGACCAGAATGTCCAGGTGCCCGAAGGCCTGGCCGGCCGCGTCGATGAGCTGGGCCGGCGCGCCAGGTTCGCTGAGATCCAGGTCTAGCTGCCGCACGCTGGCGCCGGGGTCACCAGGGTCGCCGTAGGCGGCGGTGACACCGGCGAGCACCGCCTCGGGGCCGCCGGGATCGGGGCCCCACGGCTGGTCGTGATCATGCGGAAGGTACTGATGCACGAACAGGGTGGCCCCTAGCGCGGCTAGTCTGCGGGCGATCGCGTATCCGATTCCGGCCCGGCGGCTGACCCCGGTGACCACCGCGACCCGGCCGCGCAGCGGAAGAGGGTCTCGTCGCAACTGGTCCGCAGGGGGTTCGGCTGGAGTCATGAAGGTCAGTCTGAGCCAGCGACCCAGGCCGATACCAGGGGGTTGACTAAGCAGCCTCACTTTGCTATTAGGCTCGGGTCCACCCTTACGGATGAACGGTGGTCGCGATGAGCGAGAACTGGCCGGGTAACTGGTACCGCGGCGAGGATCCAGCCCAGCCCGAGGTCGGCGCACCGGGCTCCCCCGGCGCTCGACCCAGGCCGAGTTTTACCTCTCACCAGGAAAGCTCGGTGGCGGGCGACAAGTGGGACACCGGCTGGGGCAGCGCGACGTACGAGTCCGGTGGGGCTGGTCAGCACGGGGCCGGTCAGCACGGGGCCGGTCAGCGCGGTCCAGGGG
>JALYVS010000417.1 GCA_030853115.1 Actinomycetota bacterium | reverse complement strand
CCGCCGCTCCGGCCGGCGCACCGGCACCCGGCGCCGCCCGGCCCGCGTGCGCCAGCCAGATCATGAACAGGCCGAGCTGCCCGGCACCCGCCTCCCAGTCGCGGCCCGACCGGGCGCACCACCGCAGGAACAGCGCGATGCCTCCCGCATACGCCTTCGTCGTCGATTCCGCGCCGTCCCGGCCGAACCGAACCTGCCGCAAGAACGAATCCGCGACCGGCACGACAGCCAGCTCCTCATCCAGCACCGTCCAGTAACGCACCCCGGACGGCAGCCTCACCATGAACGCTCGCACCCTGTGACCCCTCGATCTCGCGCTTCCCGTGTGAACATCTACCAGCCACGAGCACCACACCCAAGGAGATCAGCAGCTAAACGACACCCGTGTCGCGTCCGCGCCACATGATGCAACGGCCAGACCCGTCCCTGGAGAACGTCCGTGATGTCGTATTCGGGGAGGACGCCAGCCGGACCGGGCGCGCGCACCGCGCCATGGCCGCCGTCCGCAACGCCGTCATCGGCGCCCTCCGCCTGCGCGAAGTCTCCGGCATTGCCGCCCAGCTCCGCCACAATCACCGCGACCCTTACCGGCTCCCGACGCTTCTCCTGGGCCTGATGACCCCCCTGGCCCCGAACCGCAACCCCGCCGTGACCGGAAACCTCGCCCGCTAGGCCGGCAGCAGTCAACCCCCACGGCCCCGCCCAGGCAATAGCCCCCTAACCAGCGCAAACACGACCAGCCACAGCACCGGAAACGAACCGGCCCCTGTAAATCACCTAACTTGCAGGCGCCCTGGTATATGAGAAAAGGCTTGGCAATCTCAGAGGTGCGTGCCTGTCTGGAGGCAGGCCTACTAGGGATGCGGCGGCTGCTTGTCTTAGGCAAGCAGCCGTATCACCCGCCCGAATCGGAGGGATTGGCATGTCACTTGGAGTAAAACGAAGTGCAGCAGCCATAACGGGACTGCTGCGCAAAGCTGTCCCCGGGCGCGGGTGGCGACGGTACGCCACCGGCGGCCTTGTGGTCACGCTAGGGGGACTCGGCACGGTCGCGGCAGTCAACGTCCTGCCCGCGCAGGCGGCGCATGCGCTGCCCGCGCAGGCAGCGCACCACAGGTCCGGCGTGTGCGTGCCTCCGCCGAGTCCTAAGCTGGCGGGATTCAAGCAGGGAATGGTCGCGATTCCCGGCGACAGCCTGCATTACGTCATCGGCGGATCAGGACCGGTCCTCGTGCTCATGCACGGCTGGCCGATGACCTGGTGGGAATGGCACACGGTAATGCCGGACCTGGCCAAGACCCACACGGTGATCGCATTCGACCTGCCCGGGCTGGGCAACTCAACCGTGCCCACCAGCGGCGGATACACCACGCCCGACACGGCGGCGCGGCTGCGCGAGGCGGTCGTGGCGCTCGGGTACAACAACATCTCGATCCTCTCGCATGACCTGGGGGTGAATATCGCTTACGCGTACGCCCGGCTCTACCCGCAGTCGGTGTCCCGGCTGATGGTGCTCGAATCGTTGCTCAATGGCTACGGCCTGGAGAGCATCTACGCTTTCAGCTTCCATTTCGACCTGAACATGGCGGCGCCGCCGACACCGGAGCGCATTATCAATAACCGCGAGGCGGAGGTAGCGTACCTGAACTACCTGTACAGCTTCGCCGCCAAGCCGGGCGCTATCACCAGCCAAGACAAGAAGATATGGTACGGCGCCTACTCCTGCCCGGCCAACCGTGAAGCCGGCTACAACTACTACCGGGCGATGCCGCAGGACGAGACCTGGGACACCAGCACCAACACCTCGAAGCTCACCATACCGATCGTGGCGATGGGCGGCGAGGACAGCTTCGGGACCGGGGTGGCAACGTCCTTTGACAATGTCGACTCGGACGTGAGCTCGATAGTGGCGCCCGGCTCGGGTCACTACATTCCCGAAGAGGATCCCGGATTCCTGACTGAGTGCGCGAACCTGTTCTTCAGCTCGGACCCGAACGAGAAAGCACCGAGCGGCTTCTCGGCCTGTGTTCCCTAGCACTGCATCCCTGGCACTGTCCGCGTTGACACTGCCTTAACTGACAACGTCCGACGGGCACCCGGCGCGGCCGGGTGCCCGTCGGCGCGTCGGATTCCGGGTGGAAGTAACAAAGCGGCGAACCGCGATGACACTGGCAGCGGCTGCGAGCACCGCGCCGAGCTGCCCGCAGCCGATATGCGGATGAGGACCGGCCAGCGTGATATACGCGATCTGAGCATGGCGTTGCCTGGCTAACCTGACCAGCGCCGTCAGCGAACCTGACCGGACTGGGACGCTGTAACCGAGCATCACCGGGACCATCGTGAAGCATCACCAGGGCAAAATACAGGCCCCGAACCCAGATGTAGGTTCGGGGCCGTTCCGATGCCGCCGGGCAGTCCAGCCGTCCGGTGAGCGCACTTCTCGCAATCAGCTAGCCGGGTCGCGCGGGCTGTTCTGGTAGACGGCAAGCCGCCACGTGCCGCCGTCCTTGACGAGGATCCAGGACGCGCGGATCGCCTGCTTGGTAGAGACTTCCTTCTCACCCGGCGCGAGCACGCCACCTACGGTCAGCAGCGCGACGGCGCCGGCACCGAGCGGCTTGATGTCGATCGGCGTGCCGGTGACGCTGGTTCCCTTGTACGGCCCGGCGTATCCAGCCTCCATGAACTGCCGGATCTCGTCGCGGCCCTTCTTGTATACGCCCGGCATGATAAGCGCACCGTCTTGAGTGAAGAGCTGGGAGAATGCCTCGGCATCGTGCGCGGCCCAAGCCGCAACCAAACGGCCTGGTACGGCGGCGATCTCTGCCATGAGCGTGTCGGGTACCTTAGGCGTGCTCGCCGCGGACGTTTCGGTGGTCATAGTTGTCTCACTTTTCGTGAAGGACCCGGACTCATCCAAGGATCAATTGGGTCAGCGACTCGATATAAACCTATTTGCCTGGAAGTCTTTGTACCTCTCTCACGGTGCTGCATCCGGGGCGGAGTTCCCTTTCCCGGTACTACAGTTCCGGTTCGTTAACATGGCGACCCCTTTCTTCCGGCGATGGTCATGTGACGTGTGCGGCTTGGAGGCGGGCGTGGTAGTGGTGCCATCGGGCGCGGGCCTGACGGCGTCGTCGCCATCGTGACCAGGCGTATCCGAGGTCGCGGCCGGCGTGGCTTATCGGCGTGGTGGCCAAGCGGAGGAGCCGGCTGGCCTCGGGGACGCTAACCTTGACCAGGCCGGGGTCATCGCCGGGCGGCTGGTCATCGACGGTTGCGGGCGGCTTGCCGGTGTCGCGCCAGCCCTGCAGCTGACCGGTGGTGCCGGCGGCGGGAGGTTCGGCGGTGGACGGGGCGGGGCGGGCGGCGGCCACGGCCAGCACTGCCTGGGCGCACATGGACAAGACGGTGTGCCGGTGAAAGGAGTGCCAGGCCCGGACCTGGTGCTGGTCCAGGCCGACTTGCCCCTTGCCTTGCTGGTGGCATTCTTCTACCGGCCATCTCTTCCCGGCGACCCGGATCAGCGCCGGCAGGGACACCGGCCGCCCGGCGGGGGCATGGCAGTAGAAAGATGCTAGGTGAGCTGGGTCCCAGCTGTGCCAGGGTGAACCGCTGCAGCGCGCCCAGCGCGGCCGTCCAGTGCCAGGCATGCTCGGCCAGCAGCGCCTGCATTCGGCGCGGCGTGGCATGCCCGGCCGCCTCCGCCAACTGCCAGCACGACCGGCAGTCCCCCGGCTCGGCCAGCAGCGCGCTGACGTACGCGAACGCCGTCAGCCGCGACCTGGCCTGCGTGAACACCCCGGCGAGCAGCGCGAACAAGTCCCGTCTCAGATCGGCCAGCCATGGGTGGCCACCGCGCATCGCGGGGCAGCTCAGGTCACACCGTGGTCAATCTGCTCCCAGCCGCATCATGCTACGTTTGCCTGGTCGGCGATGCGGCGGAGTCGTTCGTCGTAGGCGTGGTTGTTGCACCAGATGATGTACCTGCGGATCATGCTGGCCGCAGCCGTCCGGTCACCCGGCCCTAGTCTCGTCGATCAGCGCATGCCGGAAAGTTGTCTGGCCGCGCTTATTGATACCCGCGATGCCCGTCTTCGGCAGATCCGCCGTCACGGCTCCACACTGATAGGACAACCTCGATGCATATCCCGGCTGCCCAAGAATCGAGACGCCCATGACCGCCCGCTCCGCGTCCTCCCGATCAGCGCGCATCACCAGATACACCCACTCATGCGTGCGTATCGAGCGCCACGGCACCGTGCTGGTCATCGACCCGGGCATCTGGAGCGAGCCTTCCGCGCTCTGCGACGCCGATGCGGTCCTCATCACGCACGAACACGGCGACCACATCGACGTGCTGCGGCTCGCGGGCCTCGGCGTCCCGGTCTACGCACCGGCAGATGCCCACATCAGCGGGCTCGACGTTATCCGCGTGAACTCCTGTGAATCATTCACCGCGGCGGGCTTCACCGTGACCGCCGTCGGCGCCCGCCACGCTCCGGTCTTCGGGGACGAGCCAGACTGCGCGAACCACGGGTACATCATCGACGACCGCATCTACCACCCCGGCGACGCCCTGGTCGTCCCGGACCAGCCGGTCGAGACACTATTCGTGCCGCTTCAGGCATCCTGGCTCAAGACCGCCGAGGCGATCAGCTTCCTGCGAGCCGTCCGGCCTGAACGCGCTTTCGGGATCCACGATGCGCAGATCAACTCCCGCGGGCTGCAAGGAGCCAACAGCTGGCTGACCGACCAGGGCAGGCACGGATACCGATACCTCGCGCCTGGCGAAGACTTCAATGTCTAAAGGCCTTACAGGCCACCATCTCCTGACGACACGGCGCACGCAAGGGTCGGTGGCGATGCGGCAGATCACGGCGCAACCGGGAAGGTGCGGTGGCCTAGCCGCTCGGCGACCGTGAGGGCACGGCCGGCAGCTACCCAGTCCGGCATTTCGTGAAGCACGCGGATAGGGACGGTGAGCCGTTGATGGACCCTGAAGGCATCGGTGAAGTCAGGTCGACCCTGGCGGCCTTTCCCGGGCTGGCCGGCGTCGCGGTCATCAAGCACGGCGCCGGGCAGCCCGACCAGTGCCTGATCGCCTACGTCACACCATCGGGCCCCGGCCTGGACGTACCCGAACTGCACGCCTACGCCCGGGCGGCGCTGAGCAACGGCGCCATGCCCGCAGCGATCGTGGTCCTCGACGAGATCCCCGTGACCGCGGCGGGAACCGTCGACGCCGACGCGCTGCCCGTCCCCGAACTCAGCGCCCTGCTGCCGTACCAGCCCCCGGCCACGCCCCGCCAGGAAATCTTGTGCGAGCTGTTCGCCGAGGTCATGGGAGTGGCCCGGTGCGGCACC
>JALYVS010000416.1 GCA_030853115.1 Actinomycetota bacterium | reverse complement strand
GCGCCTGGCTCCCCGATGCCGGATGACCGGCCAGTTCCGCGGCCAGAGCGGTGAAGAACGCGGACAGGTCGCCCGCGGCCGATCCGGCGAGCTGCGCGTGGGTGGCGATCCCGCCGGGCGCGTCGGCCACGTGCACGACCTGGGCGGGTGCTTCCTTCGGGCCGAACGAGCCGTACCCGAGCCGGAAGTCCAGCGGCGTTCCCGCCACCAGGACCAGGTCAGCCTCGCGCAGCGCGACCGACCGGGCCCGGGTGACCAGCAGCTCATGCCCGGCGGGCAGCACCCCGCGGGCCTGCCCGTTGGCGATCACCGGCAGTCGCATCTCCTCGGCCGCCCGCCGGGCCGCGTCTTCGGCACCGCCGAGCCAGACGTCCGACCCCAGGACGAGCACCGGCCGCCGCGCCGCCCGGAGCAATGCCGCGATCCGGCTGATGTCCTCGGCCTCCGGACCCTCAGCATCCGCACCCGGCGCCCCCGCCTCCGGGTGATCGGCTTCGGCTTGACCGTAAATCGCCTCGAGCGAGAAGTCGAGGAACACCGGCCCGCGATGCGGGCTCAGCGCCAGCGCGAAGGCCGCCTCGACCGACGCCGCGACCTTCGCCGTGTCGTGCTCGGTCCAGGCCCGTTTGGTGACCGGCGCGAGCAGCGGCGGATGGTCGATTTCCTGCAGGCTGCCCGTGCCCCAGCGGTAGTCGGGCGCTCGCCCGGCCAGGACCACGACCGGCGCCCCGTTGAACCACGCGGTGGTCACCGCGCTGACCGAGTTGGTGACACCCGGGCCCGCGGTCACCACGGCCAGCCCTGGTTTCCTGGTCAGCCGCGCGGTCGCCTCGGCCGCGAAGACCGCGGTCTGCTCGTGCCGTACGTCCACCAGGCGCAGCGGCGGGCCGGTGCTGACCGCCGCGTCGTACAGCGGGAACACGTGCCCGCCCGACAGCGTGAACATCGCCGACACGCCGTGCCTGCGGGCCACCGTCACCGCGTGCAGGCCGCCATGCCCGGATATCCGCGCCACCCAAGCGACGTTACCAGCCAGTAAGCAACGGCCGCCAGGAGGTGACCGGCCCGGCCCGCGCTAGCGTCGCCGGCCCGGCCCTCCGGCCCGGCCCGCGCTCGCGTCGTCGGCCCGGCCCTCCGAAGCGGCCCTCAGGCGCGTCAGCCGCTCGCCGCGCCTGCGGTGCCGGAGCTGACGCCCGCGCGGGCCGGAGCCGGAGCCTGGACCGGGTCGGCGGTGTAATGCTGCGGCAGGGTCTCGTCCGTGCCCTGGGGCACCTTGGCCGCCCGCAGGATCACGGTCAGGACCACCGCGATGACGGCGTTGATGAGCACCGCGCTGAAGCCGATGTAGACCGTGTGGCCGAGCTCGATGTCGGACGAGGACGCCCAGTGCGAGGCCGTGAGGGAAGCCGACTGATACGCGGCGATGGTGCCGAACGCCATGCCGGCCAGCCAGCCCGCCAGCAGGGCCCAGCGGTCGAACCAGCGGGTGAACAGGCCGGCCACCAGCATCGGGAAGATCTGCAGGATCCAGACGCCGCCGAGCAGCTGGAGGTTGATGGCAAAGGTGTGCGGAAGTTCGATCGCGAAGTACAGGGCGCCCAGCTTGACCACCAGCGAGGCCCACTGGGAGACCTGGGTCTGGAGCCTCGGGCTGGCGTCCGGCTTGAAGAACTCCTTGAAGATGTTGCGGGTAAACAGGTTCGCTGCGGCGATGCCCATGATCGCCGCGGGGACCAGGGCGCCGATGATGATCCCGGAGAAGGCGATGCCGGTGAACCAGCTGGGGAACATGTGCTGGAACAGGTACGGGACCGCGAGCTGGGCGTTGCCGCCGGCCTTCTTGACGTTGGCCACGGTGGTTTTGTCGCTGAGGGCCATATAGCCGAACAGCGCGATCAGGGCGAGCAGGACAGAGTAGAGCGGGAGGTAGGCCATGTTGCGCTTGATCACGGAGCGCCGCTTGGCGGCCAGCGTCCCGGTGATCGAATGCGGGTACATGAACAGGGCCAGGGCCGAGCCCAGGGCCAAGGTGGCGAAGTCGAGCTGGGTGCTGCCGACGGACTTCGTGGTCGGGACGAACGCCCCGTAAGGCTTTTTGGTCGCCGGGTTGATCGAGGAGTAATGCGCCTGCGCGACGCCGAAGATGTGTCCCCAGCCGCCCAGCCTGGTCGGGATATAGAACACCGCCACGATAACCATGAGGTAGATGAGGGTGTCTTTGATGAAGGCGATAAGCGCGGGGGCGCGCAGCCCGGACACGAACGTGAAGATGGCGAGCACGAGGAATGCGATGAACAGCGGGATGTCCTTCACGAACGCGTTGCCCGACGACGTGGCCACCCCCATCACGGTGAGCACCGCCTGGATGCCGACCAGCTGCAGGGCGATGTAGGGCATCAGCGCCAGGATGCCGGTGAAGGCGGCGGACAAGGCCAGGCTGCGGGAACCGTACCGGCCGCGGATGAAATCGGCGGGCGTGACGTAGTCGTGCACCCGGGACACCGACCACAGCCGCGGCAGGAAGATGATCACGATCGGGAAGACCATGATCGTGTAGGAGACCGCGTAGAAACCGATGGCGCCAGAACCGAACACCAGCGCGGGCACCGCGATGAACGTGTACGCGGTGTACAGGTCGCCGCCCAGCAGGAACCAGGTGACGAACGAGCCGAAGCTGCGGCCGCCGAGTGCCCACTCGTTCAGGTGCAGCATGTCCTCGGCCCGCCGCCAGCGCGCCGCGGCGAAGCCCACGCCCGTGACGACGAGGAACAGCACGACGACAATCGTGAACGTGGTCGCGTTGACGTGGCTCACTTCGCCACCTCGCTCACGTCCGCTGCCTGGGTGCCGTCACCATCGCCGGGTAGCTGCAGCCTTTTCTGCAGCTGGACGACGATCAGCAGCGCGATAGAGACGACTGGCACGTAAACCAGCAGGTAGAAATAGAAGAAAGGGAAGTCGCCGATCTTCGGGGTGGTCCGCGCGTAGATCGGGACGTACAGCGAGAAGAAGATCGAGGCGACGATCAGCACGGCGATAGCCGAGGAGATGACCGGGTGGGCCGCGACCGGGGCCCACCCGCTCCTGGACCTTCGTGTGGCCACAGGCGGCTCGCTCATTCGCTCCCTCTCGCCGAAGACCGGTCCTCTCTTAGTGTGACTGACGTCACACAGTTGTCCTCTATGCTGCGCCTTATGCCGCAGACATGCAATGCCTGGCTAGGAGTCTCCGGGCAGTGCCGTCGGTACCATGAGCCGCCGCCGCCAATCGCTAAACGGAGAGCGCTCTAAACCATTCTCACGTCCTGAGGGTTTCCACCAGTTGCTGACTGAAGCTGCCGCCGAGCGCGGGCCCGAGGCCGGCCTGGGCCGCGGCCAGGAAGTCGTCCCGGTCCAGCCGCGCCGCGCCTGCGGGCAGCAGGCCGGCCAGTGGGCATCCAGCCAGCCTGGCTAGCACCGCCAGGTCGGTGAGGTTGGATCGTTCGGCCACGCCGGGATCGGCGGGCCAGGCGCCGATGACGACGCCGGCGGCCACCAGCGAGCGGCGGCCGAGCGCCTCCAGGGTGAGCGCGGTGTGGTTCAGCGTGCCGAGCCGGGAGGTGCTGACCACCAGGACCGGGGCGCTCAGCCTCGCGGCCAGGTCCGCGATCGTGGTGCCTGCGGGGTCGTAGCGGACGAGCAGGCCGCCGGCCCCCTCGATGAGGATCAGGTCAGCCTCGATCTGCTTCACCACGACGGCGGCGGCGGCCAGGTCGAGCGGCGGCCGGCCCGCCGCCCGCGCGGCCGCCTCGGGGGAGAGCGGATCGGGGAATCTGGCGAGTTCGTAGGTAGCGGTGACGCCGGCCAGGCGGCGGATGGTGGCGAGATCGCCGGCCCCCCCGGGCGGCTCGCCGGTCTGGACCGGCTTGACCACCGCGACCCGCAGTCCGCGGCGCGCGGCCAGCGCGGCGACGGCCGCGGTGACCACGGTCTTGCCGACCCCGGTCCCGGTGCCGCTGACGACAAGCACCGGCGGCAGCGCCTCCCCGCTCACCTGCTCACCGGGGCGCCTGCTCGCTCGCTCACCGGCGCAACCGGGTGACGAACTTGTACCGGTCGCCCCGGTACCACGATTGCGCCCATTCGACCGGCTCGCCGGTGGTGTCGAACGCGTGCCTGGACAGCAGCAGCAGCGGCAGCCCGGCGTCCACATGGAGCAGTTGCGCGTCATGCGGGTCGGCGAGCACGGTCTCGATGGTCTCCTGCGCCTCGGCCAGCTGGATGTCGTAGGCCTCGCGCAGCGTCTCGTACAGCGACCGGTCGCGTTCGAGCTGCTTGCGCAGGCCGGGGAAGCGTCGTGCGGGCAGGTAGGAGGTGTCGATCGACATGGGCTCGCCGTCGGCGAGCCGTAGCCGGTGGATACGCAGCGCGCGGCCGCCGGAGCGGATGCCGAGCAGCGCCGCGAGCTGCTCGTCGGTGGCGACGTAGCCGATGTCGAGGATCTTGGTCTGCGGATGCAGGCCGTGTGCCCGCATGCCTTCGGTGTAGCTGGCCAGCTCGAGCGCCTGGGCCACCTTGGGCTTGGCCACGAAGGTGCCCTTACCCTGCATCCGCAGCAGGCGCCCCTCGATGACCAGCTCGGCCAGCGCCTGCCGCACCGTGGTCCTGGAGGTTCCGTACGAGCGGGCGAGCTCGCGCTCGGGCGGGACGGGGCTGCCCGCGTCCAGGGCGGCGGTGAGCTCGAGCAGCTCTCGCTTCACCTGGTAGTACTTGGGCAGCCGCGGCGCCAGGCCCGTGGTGGGCAGGCCGGCGGCCGGCGCGGGGGAGCGGTCCGAGGTATCGTCGGCGGGCAGCACAGAAGCGGTCATCAAGATCGCGGCGTGCCGACGCCGACCTTCGGTCGGGCGGGAGCCAACCGCGCTCGTGCTGCACTGCTCGCGGTTTCGCCGGCCACCCGAACGCGAACGCGGCCGTCGACATCGCGGCCTGGCACGCCGTGACGGCGCGGGGAGGCGACGGGGCAGCCCGGCCCGTGAACCGCGAACCTCACCGGCTGCTCCCCTCGGCGTAGTAGCCGCGCTCCCCGCCCCTGGGGCGGGGGAGGATGTCAACCGGAATCATTGCCTTAATAAAGGGTGAACGTCAACTCCACCATGGTCGCGCACCGCGGCCAGCGCTCGCGCCGCCGCCGCGAAGTCGCTTTCGGTCAGGTTGGCCCGGCCGGTGAGCCGCAGGCACGCCTGCCCGGCAGGCACCGAAGGGGGCCGGAAACATCCGGCCCGGACGCCATGCTCGGCGCAAATCCGCTGAGCCCGAACGGCCCGGCCTGATTCGCCCACGATAACCGCGAGCACGGCGGCGCCAGACGCCGCGGTGCGCAACCCGGCCTGCGTGG
>JALYVS010000076.1 GCA_030853115.1 Actinomycetota bacterium | reverse complement strand
GGCCGGCGACGGTGCCGCACGCGTTGATCTTTTTCATCATCCGGCGCCTCATCATGACGGTGTTCCTGCTGATCCTGGTCAGCATGATCACGTTCGCGATCTTCTTCCTCGTGCCGCGGCTGGCCGGGCAGAGCACCTACCAGCTCGCCGCGCAGTACGTGGGCCGTAACCCCATTCCCTCGGAGATCAAGGCGGTCGAGGTCAAGCTCGGCCTGAACGCGCCGCTGTACCTGCAGTACGGCCGTTACCTCAAGGGGATCGTGTTCGGGGTCCACTACAGCAACGGCCCTGACGTCAGCTACTGCCCGTTCCCGTGCTTCGGCTACTCGTTCCGTAACTCCCAGCCGGTCTGGCCGCAGCTGATCAGCGACGCTCCGGTCACGCTGTCGCTGGCCATCGGGGCAGCCATCCTCTGGCTGACCGGCGGAGTGGCCATCGGCGTGCTGTCCGCGCTGCGCCGGGGCAGCATCTTCGACCGGTTCTCGATGACGATGGCGCTGGCCGGCGTCTCGTTGCCGGTGTTCTTCACCGGACTGCTCTCCCTCGAGCTGTTCAGCTACAAGTGGGCGATCTTCCCGAACGTGCACTTTGTCGCTATTACTTCCAATCCGCTGCTGTGGGCGCGTAATCTCGTCTTGCCCTGGGTAACCCTGGCCTTTCTTTACGCGGCGCTGTACGCGCGGCTGACCAGGGCGGGAATGCTGGAAACCATGGGGGAGGACTACATCAGGACCGCCAGAGCCAAAGGGGTTCCTGAGCGCAAGGTGGTAGTCAAACACGGGCTGCGGGCCGCGCTGACGCCCATCGTCACGATTTTCGGCCTGGACCTCGGCCTGCTGCTGGGCGGCGCGGTCCTGACCGAGTACACCTTCTCGCTGCCGGGCCTCGGCCAGTTCACCATCCTGGCCATCCAGAACCAGGACCTGCCCGAGATCATGGGCGTGGTCATGATCGCCTCGCTGTTCATCGTGCTGGCCAACATGATCGTGGACATCCTGTACGCGGTCGTCGACCCGAGGGTACGGTTCTGATGGTCGCTGACGTCCTGCTTGAGGTCCGTGACCTGCGGATCCAATTTCCGACCGACGACGGCTTGGTCAAAGCCGTCGACGGTGTCTCCTTCAGCCTGGATCGCGGCCAGACGCTTGGCATCGTGGGCGAGTCAGGCTCAGGCAAGAGCGTCACCAGCATGGGCATCCTGGGCCTGCACCAGGGGACCAGCGCGCACATCACCGGCTCCATCAAGCTTGACGGGGAGGAACTGGTCGGCGCGAGCGCCGCCCGGGTGCGCGAGCTCCGCGGCCAGAAGATGGCGATGATCTTCCAGGATCCGCTGTCTGCCATGCATCCGTACTACACGGTGGGCAACCAGATCGTCGAGGCGTACCGGATCCACAACAAGGTCAGCAAGGCCGAGGCTCGCAAGCACGCCGTTGACCTGCTCGGCCGGGTCGGCATCCCGCAGCCCGCGGTCCGGGTGGACGACTATCCGCATCAGTTCTCCGGCGGCATGCGGCAGCGGGCGATGATCGCGATGGCGCTGTCCTGCGACCCCGGACTGCTGATCGCGGACGAGCCCACCACCGCCCTGGACGTCACCGTCCAGGCGCAGATCCTCGACCTGATCTCTGACCTGCAGTCCGAGTTCGGCTCGGCGGTTATCATCATCACTCACGACCTCGGTGTGGTCGCCGAGCTCTCCGACGACATCCTGGTGATGTACGCGGGCCGGGTGGCCGAGTACGGCGCCGCCACGGACATCTTCGGCCGCCCCGGCCATCCGTACACCTGGGGGCTGCTGTCGTCGATGCCGCGGATGGACCGGGCCCGGGCCACCCGGCTCATCCCCATCCCCGGCACGCCGCCCAGCTTGATCCGGGTCCCGCCCGGCTGCCCGTTCCACCCGCGCTGCCAGTACACCGGCCTGACCGGCGGACGGTGTGACACCGAGATCCCGGTGCTGCACGAAGTGGCCAGCCTGGGACACGAGGCGGCTTGCCACCTGACCGCCGACGACCGGATACGGCTCTGGGCGGAGATCTCGGCCGGCAGTATCCCGGAGGAGGCCCGGGAGATTCCCGTCGCAGCCGGGGCGCTGCCCGGGGAAGCCAGCGAATCGGTGGCGCACAGCGAACTGGGCGGGGTGGAAGCATGACCGAGCAGACCCAGACGCCGGCCGCGGCCTCGGTCGGCGGCCTCGCGCCGGCCGGTGACACGCTGCTGCAGGTAACCGGCCTGGTCCGGCATTTTCCCGTCACCCGGGGGGTCATACTCCGGCACAAGGTCGGCGCGGTGCGCGCCGTGGACGGGATCGACCTGTCGGTAACGCGAGGACAGACCCTCGGGCTGGTCGGCGAGTCCGGTTGCGGCAAGACCACCACCGGGCGCCTGCTGGTCCGGCTGGACGAGCCGACCGGCGGTCAGATCGTGATCGACGGCCGGGACGTCACGCATCTGCGCCAGGGCCAGATGCGCCCGCTGCGCCGCGAGATCCAGATCATCTTCCAGGACCCGTACTCCTCGCTCAACCCCAGGCACACGGTCGGAGCCATCGTCGGCGCTCCGTACCGGCTGCAGAAGGTCAAGCCGCCGGGCGGGGCCAGGCGCGCCGTCCAGGAGCTGCTCGAGCTCGTCGGCCTCAACCCCGAGCACTACAACCGCTACCCGCACGAGTTCTCCGGCGGCCAGCGGCAGCGCATCGGCATCGCCAGGACCCTGGCGCTGCGGCCCAAGCTGATCGTCGCCGACGAGCCGGTCTCCGCGCTTGACGTCTCGATTCAAGCTCAGGTCATCAACCTGCTCGAGGATCTGCAAGAGCAGCTGGGCCTGACCTACGTGGTGATCGCGCACGACCTGTCGGTAGTCAGGCACATCAGCGACCGGGTCGCGGTGATGTACCTGGGCAAGATCGTGGAAATCGCCGACCGGGACCAGCTGTACGCCAAGCCGCGGCACCCGTACACGGTGGCGCTGCTCTCGGCGGTGCCGGTGCCTGAGCCGCTTAGCAGCGCCTCGGGCCAGCGGGAACGGCGTGAGCGCATCAGGCTGTCCGGCGACGTGCCCAGCCCGCTCAACCCGCCGCCGGCCTGCCGATTCCACACCAGGTGCTGGAAGGCGCAGCAGATCTGCCGGACGCAGGAGCCGCCGCTGGCCGAGCTCGTGACGGGTCACCAGGTGGCCTGCCACTTCCCGGAGAACACCCCGTCGGTTCCCGAAGCTGCCGCGGTGTCGTCCTAGCTCAGCGCGGGCGCCGACGCCGGGGACGGCTCGGGAAGCGGCGGCGGGGTACCGCCGAACTCGGGGCACAGGGCCTTGTGGTTGCACCAGTCGCACAGCTTGCTCGGCCGCGGCCGCCAGTCGCCCGCGTCGGCGGCCCGCTGGATGGCCTGCCACAGCGCCGCCACCTTGCGCTCGGTGGCGATCAGGTCAGACTCGTCCGGGGAGTAGCGAAGGACCTCGCCTTCGGCGAGGTACATCAGCTGCAGCAGCTTCGGCACCTGGCCGCGCAGCCGCCAGATCACCAGGGCGTAGAACTTCATCTGGAACAGCGCGCTGGCCTCGTAGGCCTCCCTGGGCGCGCGGCCGGTCTTGTAGTCCACGATCCTGATCTCGCCGCCGGGGGCCACGTCGAGCCGGTCGATGTAGCCGCGCAGCCGCAGCCCCGAGACCAGCGTCGTCTCCACGTAGGCCTCGCGCTCGGCGGGCTGGAGCCTGCGCGGGTCCTCCAGGGTGAAGTACGCGTCCAGGATCGCCGTCGCGGACCTGAGCCAGCTGTCCCGCTCGGCGTCGTCGGGGAACAGCGCGGCCAGATCGGGCGCAGCGGCGGCCAGCCGGTCCCACTCAGGGATGAGCAGGGCCCGGGCCGCGTCGGGGGTCCGCTCGGCGGCCGGCAGGTCGAACAGCCGCTCGAGCGCCGCATGCACCAGCGTCCCGCGCGCGGTCGCCACGGTCGGCGGCTCCGGGAGCCGGTCGATGACCCGGAACCGGTACAGCAGCGGGCAGTTCATGAAGTCAGCGGCCCGCGAGGGTGACAAAGCCGGGCCGCGCGGAACGCTCGGCCCTCGATCCGCCGGCTCTGGCCGGTCCGCCGGATCTAGCGTGCTCGCCGGATCTAGCGTGCTCGCCGGGTCTGCGGGCAATGTATCGAGGGTTGCTGCTGATTCGTCCACAGCGCCACCGTAGGGCACGGCACCGACATTCGGGGAGCTTCCCCGGGCCTGGCGTCCGGCCTGAGCCACGCATCGACCCGAGCGACCGGCTGGGCACGTAGCATCGGTTGTGTGGCCAGCATGACGCCGGAGAACCCGCCCGTGACGCCGGACAAGCCGCGGCGCCGCGAAGCCGGCCCCGGAATCGTCATCGCGCGACTGTTCGGCATCCCGGTGTACATATCGCCGTACTGGTTCGTGATCGCCGGGGTCTTCATCATCATCTACGCCAATGAGCTCGCCGCGACCTTGCACGGGGCCACCAGGTTCATCGTGGCGGCGGCCTTTGTCGTGCTGCTCTACGTATCGGTCCTGATCCACGAGCTGAGCCATTGCGTGGTCGCCCGCGGATACGGTCTGCCGGTCCGCCGCATCCTGCTCTACCCGCTCGGCGGGTTCTCCGAGATCGAGCGGGAACCGCCGACTCCTGGCCGGGAGTTCCTGGTGTCCGCGGCGGGCCCGGCGCTGTCCCTGGTGCTGGCCGCGGCCGGTTACGGCCTGATGCGCGTGGTTCCGGCGGATACCATCGCGGGCACGCTGGTCAGCCAGCTCAGATGGGCCAACCTGGTGGTCGGCATCTTCAACCTGCTGCCTGGCCTGCCGCTGGACGGCGGCCGGATGCTACGCGCGCTGATCTGGAAGCTGACCGGCCGCCCGTCGACCTCGACGATCGCCGCGGCCTGGGCGGGCCGGGTGATCGCGGTGGCCCTGTTCGTCATCCCGTTCGCCACCGGGAGGGTGAACGGTACGAGCGGGGACCTGGTCAGCGTGGTGTGGCTGGCAGTGATCGCCGCCTTCATGTGGACCGGAGCCGGGCAGGCGATCAAGGCGACCAGGTTCCGCGAGCGGCTGCCCGCGCTGCAGGCGCGGCGACTGGCCCGCAAAGCGGTTTCGGTCGCCGCGAGCACCCCGCTGGCCGAGGCAATCAGGCGCGCGGAGGAAAACCAGGCCCGGGCGGTCGTGGTCGTCGACCACGAGGACAAGCCGATCGCCATCGTCAACGAGACCGCGGTGATGGCGACCCCGCCGCAGCGCCGCCCGTGGATCGAGGCGGGCTCGCTCGCCCGGACGCTCGAGCCAGATCTCGTGCTGTCGGCCGACTTGTCCGGGCTGGCGCTGCTCGACGCGATCCGCCGGTCGCCGGCCACCGAGTACCTGCTGGTCGAGCCCTCCGGCCAGGTCTACGGCGTGCTGGCCACCCGGGACGTCGACCAAGCCTTCGCTGGGGTATAACCGAGGATGACCAAACCACGGCAAGGGCCGCTGACGGCGGGCGAGCCGGTGCAGCTGACTGACCCGAAAGGCCGCAGCCACCTGATCACCTTGCGGGCGGGCACGTCGTTCCACACCCACCGGGGCACGCTGAACCACGACGACATCATCGGCGGCCCGGACGGGAACGTGGTCAAGTCCGGCGGCGGCACCCCGTATGTCGTCTTCCGGCCGCTGCTCGCTGATTTCACCCTCGCGATGAAGCGCGGCGCCGCCGTGGTGTACCCCAAGGACGCCGCGCAGATCGTGGCCTTCGCTGACGTCTTTCCCGGCGCCCGGGTCCTGGAGGCCGGGGCCGGCTCCGGCGCGCTCAGCTGCTGGCTGCTCCGCGCGGTCGGGGACCAGGGCACCTTGACCTCCGTTGAGCGCCGGCCCGATTTCGCCGAGGTCGCCCGGCGCAACGTCGAGCAGTTCTTTGGCGGCCCGCCGCCGTCCTGGCAGCTGGTCGTCGGTGATTTCGGCCGTTCTGGTGAAGAAAGTTCCAGCCTGTCCGACTACGACCGCGTCATTTTGGACATGCTAGCCCCGTGGGACTGCGTAGACGCGGTCGCTTCGGCGCTGGTGCCTGGCGGCCTGATCTGCAGTTACGTGGCCACGACGACTCAGCTGTCGCGCATCGTGGAGGCGCTGCGCGGCCACGGCGGCTTTGACGAGCCCGCCGCCTGGGAAAGCATGACGCGCGGCTGGCACGTGGAGGGGCTGGCCGTCCGTCCCGAGCACCGTATGGTGGGTCACACCGGGTTTCTGGTCACGGCGCGGCGGCTGGCACCTGGTGTCGTTCCCCCTCCGCGCAGGCGGCGTCCGGCCAAGGGCGCCCAAGACGAAGATCACTCAGAAGGTCATTGATCCGAACGGGCTAGTTGTGTTAGGTCCTGAGTGCACGGTTACACTGCGCGATGCTGTTGCGACGGATTGGTTATATTGCGACCAGTAAAACCGGGCCGATACGGCCTCAGCAGGTTAGGGAATGCTCGCGAATAGGTAGAGTCCAAGTAACGGTGCAGAGGGAGGTGAGGGCCGTGGCTACCAGAGATGAAAGCGGGCGTGCCTCGCGGCACGAGGATGAGGTGCGGAGCCTTACCGCTCAGATCTCCTTCCTCGACGAGGAGATCGCCGTGCTTCGGCGCAGGCTAGCGGATTCTCCGCGGCAGGCAAGGCTCCTCGAAGACAGGTTGCGCGAGACCGAGGGAAGCCTGAGCGGGGTCACCGCTCAGAATGAGCGGCTGGCCACCACATTGCGGGAGGCCCGCGACCAGATCGTGGCGCTGAAGGAGGAAGTGGACCGGCTGGCGCAGCCGCCATCCGGCTTCGGCGTCTTCTTGAACCCGAACGACGATGACACCTGCGACGTCTTCACCGGCGGCCGCAAGATGCGGGTGAACATCTCGCCGAACGTCGAGCTGAGCGAGCTTCGGCCCGGTCAGGAAGTAGTGCTGAACGAGGCACTCAACGTCGTCATCGCCCAGTCCTACGAGACCGTGGGCGAGGTCGTCCTACTCAAAGAGGTGCTCGCCGACGGCAGGCGGGCGCTGGTCATCTCCCAGGCCGACGAGGAGCGCGTCGTACGGCTGGCCGAGCCGCTGCTGACCCAGCCGCTGCGGACCGGCGACTCGCTGCTGCTGGAGTCGCGGTCGGGGTACGTGTACGAGCGGATCCCCAAGGCGGAGGTGGAAGAGCTCATCCTGGAGGAGGTGCCGGACATCTCCTATAGCGACATCGGCGGCCTGGCCGGGCAGATCGAGCAGATCAGGGACGCGGTCGAGCTGCCCTACCTGCACGCCGACCTGTTCCGCGAGCACAAGCTGCGGCCGCCCAAGGGCATCTTGCTGTACGGGCCGCCCGGCTGCGGCAAGACGCTGATCGCCAAGGCGGTCGCGAACTCGCTGGCTAAGAAGGTCGCGGAGAAGTCGACAGATACCGGCGGGCCGAACAAGGAAGGCAAGAGTTTCTTCCTCAACATCAAGGGCCCCGAGCTGCTGAACAAATACGTGGGCGAAACCGAGCGCCACATCCGGCTCGTCTTCCAGCGGGCCCGGGAAAAGGCCAGCGAGGGCATGCCGGTCATCGTGTTCTTCGACGAGATGGACTCGATCTTCCGCACCCGCGGCTCGGGCGTGTCCAGCGACGTGGAGAACACGATCGTGCCGCAGCTGCTGTCCGAGATCGACGGGGTCGAAGGCCTGGAGAATGTCATCGTTATCGGCGCCTCCAACCGTGAAGACATGATCGACCCGGCGATCCTGCGGCCGGGCCGGCTCGACGTCAAGATCAAGATCGAGCGGCCGGATGCCGAGGCGGCCAAGGACATCTTCACCAAGTACGTCCTGACCGAGCTGCCGCTGCATCCCGACGACGTGGCCGTGAACGGCTCGTCGGCCCAGGCCACTGTGGATGCGATGATTCAGCGCACCGTCGAGCGGATGTACACCGAGTCGGAGGAGAACAGGTTCCTCGAGGTCACTTACGCCAACGGTGACAAAGAAGTCCTGTACTTCAAGGACTTCAACTCCGGCGCGATGATCGAGAACATCGTCGCCCGGGCCAAGAAGATGGCCATCAAGGAGTTCCTGGAAACCGGGCAGAAGGGCATCAGGGTCAGTCACCTGCTAGCCGCGTGCGTGGACGAGTTCAGCGAAAACGAGGATCTGCCGAACACCACTAACCCGGATGACTGGGCCCGTATCTCCGGCAAGAAGGGCGAACGCATCGTCTACATCAGGACCCTGGTCTCCGGCAAGACCGGGACCGAGGCGGGCCGTTCCATCGACACCGTGGCCAACACCGGACAATACCTTTGATGACTGTTCTCGCTCAGGAAACGGTGCCAGCATGTCCTCTTCGCCCAGTGCGGCACTAGGCTTCTTGGCATGAGCGTTCTGCGCGTGATGGGCACGGAGACCGAATACGGCATCTCTGTGCCCGGCCAGCCCGGCGCCAACTCGATGGTGACCTCCTCCCAGATCGTGAACGCCTACCAGGCGGCCACCGCCGCTAAGGCCCGGCGAGCGCGGTGGGATTTCGAGGAGGAGAACCCGCTGCGGGACGCGCGCGGGTTCGACCTCACCCGCGAGGCGGCGGATTCCTCACAGCTGACCGACGAAGACCTGGGCCTGGCCAACGTCATCTTGACTAACGGCGGGCGGCTGTACGTGGACCACGCGCACCCGGAGTACTCCTCGCCCGAGTGCACGAACCCGCTGTCGGTGGTGATCTGGGACAAGGCCGGCGAGCGGGTGATGGCGGAGGCCGCGGCCAAGGCCGCGACGATACCTGGCACCGCGCCTATCCAGCTTTACAAGAACAACACCGACAACAAGGGCGTCTCCTACGGCTCGCACGAGAACTACCTGATGCGGCGCAACACGCCGTTCGCCGACATCGTCAGGTTCCTGGTCCCGTTCTTCGTCTCCCGCCAGGTGATCTGCGGGGCCGGCCGGGTCGGAATCGGCGCTGACGGCCGGGGCACGGGTTTCCAGATCAGCCAGCGGGCCGACTTCTTCGAGGTCGAGGTAGGCCTGGAGACCACGCTGAAGCGGCCCATCATCAACACCAGGGACGAGCCGCACGCCGACCCGGAGAAATACCGCCGGCTGCACGTGATCATCGGGGACGCGAACATGAGCGAGGTGTGCACCTACCTCAAGGTCGGCACCACCTCGCTGATCCTGGCGATGATCGAGGACAAGTTCCTCGGCACCGACCTGTCGGTCGAAGCGCCGGTGGCTGAGCTCCGCGCGATCTCGCACGACCCCACCTGCCGCCGGCTGCTGACCCTCAAGGACGGCCGGAAGATGACCGCTGTCCAGCTGCAGGCCGAGTACCTGGAGCTAGCCCGCAAGTACACGGAAGACAAGTACGGGAACGACGTCGACGACATCACCAGCGACGTGCTCAACCGGTGGGAGTCCGTGCTCAACCGGCTGGCGGAGGACCCCATGCTGCTGTCCAAGGAACTGGACTGGGTGGCCAAGCTCGAGCTGCTCGAGGGCTACCGGTCCAGGGACGGGCTCGACTGGAACCATCCGCGGCTGCAGCTCGTCGACCTGCAATACTCCGACGTGCGGCGCGATCGCGGCCTGTACAACCGGCTGGCCGCCCGCGGCCGGATGGTCCGGGTGACCGACGACGCGACCATCGAACGGGCCGTCGAGAACCCGCCCGAGGACACCAGGGCCTTCTTCCGGGGCCGCTGCCTGCGCCAGTACCCGGAGTCCGTCGCGGCCGCCTCCTGGGACTCGGTGATCTTCGACATTCCAGGACGTGAGTCGCTGCAGCGGGTGCCCACCCTGGAGCCTTTGCGCGGCACCAAAGCGCATGTGGGCGACCTGCTCGACCGCTGTCGCAGCGCGGCCGAGCTGGTCTCCGCGCTAACTGGCCGCGAGTAGCTGACCGGCGGCACGGGTCGAAGGGGGGCGCCGTCAGGCCGGGCTAAAAATCTGGCTCCGGATCGCGAGTTCGTACCGATTTCGGCCCAGCGGGATTGGGCATGACTCCCACGGGTGACGATAGCGTTGGGACTGACGGAGGTAGCAACATGGAAAAAAAGGACACAGGCGGTCAGCGGCAGACCACGAGGCGCGCCGAGGAGACCGAGGAGACCGAGACCGGGACCACCGGGGAAGTCAGGGAGCGGCAGGAAAAGCTCTCCGATGACGTCGATGCGATCCTCGACGAGATCGACGAGGTGCTCGAGGAGAACGCCGAGGAGTTCGTCCGGTCCTACGTGCAAAAGGGCGGCCAGTAACCGCCACGAGTAAGCACGGCGACCGGTTCGCCGTAAGCGGACGCGCCGCCGACGGCGGCAGTAGCTGTCGCGCTCCGGCGTGGCAGTAGGGTCTGTTGAGAGCGGTGCTCATCCCGGGTTCTCCTCGGATCCGGCACTGCTGACTACCAGTGGAGGAGGTCCGGGTTGGGCTCGTACTACGACGGCAGCCAGTCAGGTCCGTTGGGCGGGGACCCTCGGGGCGCCGGGCGAGTCCAGGGCTCCGGAGGCCGTAGCGGCCAGCCCCCGGCCGGCTTCATCGGCTTGCAGACCTCCTCGTTCGCCGATGTGCTTGCCGCACACTCCCCGGATCTGCTCCCGGGCCGGCTCCCGGGGGTGGCCGGCGACGGCTCCCCGGGCCAGGCCATCCGCGACCTGCCGCACGCCACCACGATCGTCGCCGCGGTGTGCGATCACGGGGTCGTGCTGGCCGGTGATCGCCGGGCCACCGCCGGAAGCATGATCGCCAAGCGTGATGTGGAGAAGGTCTTCCGCAGCGACGAGTTCTCGGCGATGGGATACGCGGGCACCGGAAGCGTGGGGATCGAGTTCGTCCGGCTGTTCCAGGTCGAGCTCGAGCACTACGAGAAGATGGAAGGCCGGCCGCTGTCCCTGGACGGCAAGGCCAACCGGCTCGCCTGGATGGTCAGGGGCAACCTGGGCGCGGCCATGCAGGGGCTCGTCGTCGTGCCGCTTTTCGTGGGCTACGACGAGGACGCGGGTCACGGGCGGATCTTCAGCTATGACGTGGCCGGCGGCCCGTACGAGGAGCAGCGGTTCTACTCCATCGGCTCGGGCTCCTTGTTCGCCCGAGGCGCGCTGAAGAAGCTCTACACCGACGGCATGTCAGCCGCCGACACTGCGCTGGCCTGCGTGCAGGCGCTGTATGACGCCGCCGACGACGACTCCGCGACCGGCGGGCCCGACCTGACCAGGCGCATCTTCCCGGTCATCGCCACGATCACCGACGACGGCTTCAGGAAGCTGTCCGAAGCCGAGTCCGAGGAAATCGCCCAGCAGGTCGTGCAGGGCCGGATGAGCAAGCCTGACGGCCCATCCGCCCCGCTGCGAAACGGCTAGCGAGCCGCAGGCGGCTAAACCGGCGTCGCCGGCCCGGCGGCCGGCGCCATCGCAGCTCCGCCATCCCCGTCCGTCCCATCCGACCAAGGTAAAGGAAGCGTCCGCGGTGTCGATGCCGTTCTATGTGTCACCAGAACAGCAAATGCGGGACAAGGCCGACTACGCCCGGAAGGGCGTAGCGCGCGGCCGGAGCTGCGTTGTGATCCAGTACGCGGGCGGGATCTTGATGGTGGCGCCCAACTCATCCAGTGCGCTGCACAAGATCAGCGAGATCTACGACCGGATCGCGTTCGCCGCGGTCGGCAGGTACAACGAGTACGAGAACCTGCGCAAGGCCGGAGTCACTTACGCGGACATCACCGGCTACCAGTTTGACCGGCACGATGTGACGGCACGCGGCATCGCCAACTACTACGCCCAGAACCTGGGCACGATCTTCACCGAAAGCCCGAAGCCGTGGGAGGTGGAGATCGTCGTGGCCGAGGTCGGCGGGCAGCCGGACGGCGACCAGATCTACCGGATCACCTTCGACGGGTCGGTCACCGACGAACCTGGCTTCGTCGCCTTCGGCGGCCAGGCGGATCAGGTGTCCTCGGTGCTGAAGGAACACTACTGCGACGGCATGTCCCTGGCCGAGGCGTTCGGTGCCGCGCTGGGCGCGCTGTCCGCGCCGGGTAACGGCGGACCCACCGAGATCGTGGCCTCCCAGCTGGAAGTGGCCATCTTGGAGCGAGCCCGCGAGCACCGGGCGTTCCGCCGGATCCGCGCGGCCCGGCTGGAAGAGCTCATCAGTGAAAGCAGCGCGACTGCGGCCCTCGCGCCGGATGAGGCCGCTGACTCCGCGGAGACGGCTGCCGCGGCCCCGGGCCCCGCCCCGTCCGGCTCGCCGGAGAGCTCTAGCACCCCGGCGGACTCCGAGCCGCCCACCGGCCCCGACCCGTCAAGCTCAGACCGCGGCAGCGGCCTGAGCGGCCCTGCACTGTAAAACCTTGGCGTTACCCCCGGCCGCGCGTCTGACCTCAGGCCGCTCAGAGCGGGATGTTGGCGTGGGTGCCCTTCAGCTGGGGAGCCTCGGCGATGGCACGCGTCAGTTCCTGGCGAGTCTGGCTGGGCGTGATGATGGCGTCGATGACCCCGAGGTCGAGGGCACGCTGCAGGCCTCCGGCGGTGGCCTCGTGCTCGGCGGCCAGCTGCGTCTCCGCGTCATGAAGCTGATCCGGCGGTACCGAAGCGAGCGTACGGCGGTGCAGGATGCGTACCGCGGCGACGGCGCCCATGACGGCCACTTCGGCGTTGGGCCAGGCGAAGACGCGGGTCGCGCCGAGCGAGCGGGAGTTCATCGCGATGTAAGCGCCGCCGTAGGCCTTACGGGTGATCAGCGTCACCCGGGGGACCGTGGCCTCGGCGAAGGCGTGCAGCAGCTTGGCCCCGCGGCGGACCACGCCATCCCATTCCTGGCCCACGCCGGGTAGGTAGCCGGGCACGTCCACGAGCACGACGAGCGGCACGCCGAAGGCGTCGCACATCCGGACGAAGCGTGCCGCCTTCTCCGCCGACGCGGCGTCTAGGCAGCCGCCGAGCCTCATCGGGTTGCTTGCGACCACGCCGACGGTGCGGCCGGCTAGACGGCCAAGGATGGTCACGATGTTCGGCGCCCACTTCGGGTGCAGTTCGACGCCCGGCGTGTCGAGCAACCCGGCGGTCAGCAGGTGCACGTCGTAGGCCCGCCTGGTGGCCTCGGGCAGCACGCCGGAAAGGTCGCGATCCTCCGCGTCCTCGGCGATCTTGCCCTGGTCGCTGAGCATCGCCGCGAGCTCACGGGCCCGGTCCAGCGCGTCTGCGTCGGTATCTGTCACCACGTGCACCACGCCGGAACGGCGGCTGTGCGGCTCGGGACCGCCGAGCCGTTCCATGTCCACGTCCTCGCCGGTGACCGACCGCACTACGTCCGGGCCGGTGACGAAGATCCGGCCTTGACCCGACAGGATCACGATGTCGGTGAGCGCGGGGCCGTAGGCCGCGCCGCCCGCCGCCGGGCCGAGCACCACCGAAATCTGCGGCACCCGGCCGGAGGCCGCGGTCATCGCCGCGAAGACCGTACCCACCGCGTGCAAGCTGGCCACGCCCTCTGCCAGCCGGGCGCCGCCCGAATGCCACAACCCGACGATCGGGACACCCCGCGACATGGCCTCGCGATACGCCCCGACGATCGCGGCGCAGCCTGCCGTGCCCATCGCACCGCCCTGCACCCGGGGGTCGGAGGCGAATGCCACCACCCCGGCTCCGTGGACCAGGCCGACGCCTGCGACCACCCCGCTGCGCTCCTCGCTCTCGGCGGGCAGCAGTTCCAGCGTGTCCGGGTCGAACAAGCCCGCCAGCCGCGCCCGCGGGTCACGGGGCAGCTGGGCCGGCAGGGCCCGCGGCGGTACCGTTACGCCCGCAAGGCTCGGATCCAGTCCGGTCATGTCAGTCTCCTCGGTCAGGTCACCCCGTGAGGCGTCCGGTCAGGCGGCGGTGAACACCAGCGATACGTTGTGGCCGCCGAACCCGAACGCGTTGTTCAGCACCGCCATCGGCTCGGAGCCCCGCTTGCTGAGCGGCCTCGGCTCGGTGGCGACATCGACGGGTACGTCGTCGTCGAGGTCATCGAGGTTGACCGTGGGCGGGGCCACATGCTCCCTCAGCGCGAGGATGGCGGCCACCGACTCGATCGCGCCCGCCCCGCCGAGCAGGTGCCCGGTCATCGACTTGGTGGACGTGACGACTACCCCGTCCGCGGCCGGTCCTAGGGCTTTGACCAGCGCCTGAGCTTCAAGCGCGTCACCTTCCGGGGTCGAGGTGGCGTGCGCGTTCACGTGCACGATCTGGGTCGGGTCCACCCGCGCGTCGGCGAGCGCCCGGGTGATCGCCGCGGCCACCCCGGCTCCGTCGGGTGCCGGGTGCGCGATGTGGTAAGCATCCGAGGAATAGCCGGCCCCGGCCGCGATGGCGTAGACCATAGCGCCGCGCTGCCGGGCGTGCGACAGCGATTCGAGCACCAGCATGCCGGCCCCCTCGCCGAGCACGAACCCGTCCCTGGCCTTGTCGAACGGCCGCGACGCCCGTTCGGGGTCATCGTTGCGGGTAGACATGGCGCGCATCACCGCGAAGGCGCCGATGTTCAGTGGCAGGATCGCCGCCTCGGTACCGCCGGCCAGCACCACGTCGGCCCGCCCGGAACGGATCATGTCGATGCCGTACCCGATCGCCTCTGCGCCGGACGCGCAGGCGCTGACCAGGGCGTGAGCACCTGCCCTGGCGCCGATCTCCATGCTGATCCAGCCGGCCGAGCCGTTCGGCATCAGCATCGGCACCGTATACGGCGAGATACGCTGCCAGCCCTTCTCCCTGAGGATGTCGTAGGCGGCCAGCGTCGATCCGATGCCGCCGATTCCGCTGGTGACGGCCACCCCGAGCCGCTCCGGGTCCGTGTCCTGGGCTCCGGCGTGGGCCCACGCCTCGCGTGCGGCGACCAGCGCCAGCTGCTCGCACCGGTCCATCCGGCGCGCCTGCACGCGGCCTACCAGCGCAACCGGGTCGACCGCGGCAGGCGCGGCGATCCGGACCAGCAGCTGCTCAGCCCACGGCTCGGTGAGCCGCTGGACGCCGCTGCGCCCGGCCAGCATCGCCGCCCAGGTCGACGCGACATCCCCGCCGAGCGGAGTGGTCGCGCCGAGCCCGGTGACGACGACAGTCTCACGTTCTACGGTCACGCCGTACCTCCGGCATTCTTCGCGACAAACGTCACCACGTCCTGGACGGTGGTGAGGTCCTTCAGCTGGTCATCGGGGATCTCGACACCGAACTTGTCCTGGGCGGCGACGGCGATCTCGACCATCGACAGCGAGTCGATGTCCAGGTCGTCGACGAAGCTCTTACCCGGCGTTACCTCGTCCGCGGGGACGCCGGCGATCTCCTCGACGATTTCCCCGAGCCCAGCGAGAATCTCCTGGTCGTTCATGGTGCTTTGCTCCTTGTCGTCAGTGTCCGTACGTTCTGCCCCGTTGGCGGGGCGGTGTCGGAGTCCATCCCGGCCTGGACCGGCGGCTAGCCGGCCCAGCGGGCGCGGCTAGGGTACCGTGATCACCTGCGCCGCGTAACACAGCCCCGCGCCGAATCCGAGCAGAAGTGCCGCAGATCCCGGTTTCAGGTCGCCGCGCTCAGCCATCCGCGACAGCGCGAGCGGGATCGACGCCGAGGACGTGTTTCCCGCGTTCACGATGTCGTCCGCCAGGCGCTCCCTCGGGACGCCGAGCTTGCGTGCGATGGTCTCGATGATCCGCAGGTTCGCCTGATGGGGAACGAACGCCGACAGGTCGCTCACCGCGATGCCCGCCCGCTCGCACGCCTGCGCCGCGATCGGGTGCATGGCGGTGGTGGCCCAGCGGAACACCGCCTGGCCTTCCTGGTGCAGCGAGGAGTTGCGGTCCGCGATCGTGATGTTCTGCGCCAGGTCTCCCGAGCTGCCCCACACGACCGGGCCGATGCCCGGTGCCTCGCCGTCCGCGACCGGGCCGACCACCGCGGCGCCCGCGCCGTCGGCGAAGATGATGCAGGTAGACCGGTCGGTGAAGTCGATCCAGGCCGTCATCTTCTCCGACCCGATGACCAGCACGTGCCGGGCCGTACCAGCCCGGATCGCGTCCGAGGCGTTCGCCAGCGCGTAGCAGAAGCCGGCGCACGCCGCGTTAAGGTCGTAGGCGCCCGGGGCGAGGATGCCGAGCCGGTGCGCGACCACCGCGGAGGAGTTCGGGATCGCTGCCTCGGTACTGCAAGTGGCCACGATGACCAGGTCGATGTCGCCGGGGGATAGGCCGCTGCCCGCTAGCGCCTTGCCGCCGGCCACCACCGCCATGTCGGTCACGCTCTCGTCAGGTCCGGCGATCCGGCGGCTGACGATGCCGACCCGGCTGCGGATCCATTCGTCGCTGGTCTCGACCGAGGCGGCGAGGTCGTCGTTGGTGACCACGTTGCCGGGCTGGTAACCGCCGAACGACAAGATGCGCGCGCCCGGGGCGGGCGCGAAAGGGCCCACGGCGGGGGCCGGGTAAGTTGTCATGCGCTTTCCCTGGGCTGGACGCGGACGAGGGGCTGACCTTCGCTCACAGGATCTCCGTCCTCCACCAGCCATTCGATGATCTCGGCGGGCCAGGGCGCGGTGACGGCCCGCTCGCCGCCACGGGCGACGACGGTGCCGAGCTCCGCGGTGTGACCGACCACTGCTCCGGCTAGCAGCGGGCCGGCCAGCAGCGGGCCCGCTAGCACGGGGCCGGCGTTCTCGAGCACCGAACGGAACCGTCCCGAAGTCGGCGAGACGATCAGCCGCCACTCCGGCGTGTGACCGTGGCCCGAAGCTGGGTTGGACAGGTGTTCCTCGATCAGCTCGTGCGCCGCGTCCAGCTGATCCGGGGTCTTGATCGCCAGCTGGGCCACGCCGGGCAGCGCCCGCCGGGCCAGCCCGGTCAGCGTACCCGCGGGCGGCAGTTCGATGATGGCGGTCACGCCGAGGTCGGCCATGGTCTGCATGCACATGTCCCAGCGGACCGGCGCGGCGACCTGGGCGACGAGGCGCTCCAGCCATTCCTTGCCGGTGGTGACCGCCGCGCCGTCGGCGTCGGACAGCAGCGAGACGGCCGGATCGGTGACCGTGACGCCGGCCGCGGCGTCGCGCAACGCCGCCACCGCCGGTGCCATATACCGGGTGTGGAACGCTCCCGCGACCTGCAGCGGGCGCAGTCGCGCGCCGGCCGGCGGAGCGGCCGCGAAGGCCTCGAGGTCGGTGATCCGTCCGGCCGCCACGATCTGCCCGGCGGTGTTGACGTTCGCTGCGGTGAGCCGGTGCCTGGCGATGGCCGCGAGCACGTCGCCCTGGTCGCCGCCGAGCACGGCCGTCATCCCGGTCGGCTCGGCCGCTGAGGCCGCTGCCATCGCGGTGGCGCGCACCCGGACCAGTCGCATCGCGTCATCCGCGCCGATGACCCCGGCGATGACCCCGGCCGCGAGTTCCCCGACGCTGTGCCCCGCCGCCGCGTCGGCCGGAAGGTCGCTAGCCTCCCCGCCTGCGATGGCCCCCGCCGCGACGAGCGCGGCCGCCACCAGCAGCGGCTGGGCGACCGCGGTATCCCTGATCTCATCGGCGCTCGCGGTGGTGCCGTACCTGATGAGGTCGCAGCCCGCGAGCTCGGAGGCGGCGCCGAGGCGTTCAGTGACGCCGGGCAGTTCGAGCCAGGGCGCGAGAAAGCCCGGCGTCTGCGCGCCCTGCCCGGGTGCGGTGATGATCAGCATCCTCCTACCCTGCCCTGTAGAAGTCCGCCACCTGAATGCTGGAGACTACGAAGTTGTCCGTCGGAAATTTGTAGCTTCTATCCAAATAGCGTTCACCCGGATGTCATCTCCGCGTGCTCCGGGCGTCTTAGCCCAAGCCGGGGTGAATACCTTCGGCTCGCCTAGCGGCCAGCCGGCCCAAGGCGATGGCGACCCAGAGGGTGAAGCCGTCGCGGCCGGCTGAGGGCGTGTACTCGGTGAGTTCGGCGACCCGGCGCAACCGGTAACGCACCGTGTTCGGATGAACGAACAGCAGCCGCGCGGTGGCCTCCAGGGACGAGCCTTGCTCCAGGTACGTCGTCAGGGTATCGAGCAGCGCCTGCCCCCCGCCGAGCAACGGCTCGTAAACGTCGCTGATCAGCGCGGTTTTGGCGTCCTCGTCGCCGTTCAGGGCGCGCTCAGGCAGCAGTTCGTCTGCTCCGGTCGGGCGGGGCGCGTCCGGCCAGGCGGGAGCGGCGTGCAGCGCGGCCAGGGCGGCCCGCGCGGAGACGGAGGCGGCGCGCAGATCCCGGACCAGCGGGCCGGCGATGACTGGCC
>JALYVS010000415.1 GCA_030853115.1 Actinomycetota bacterium | reverse complement strand
CGGCGGCGCTGGCCGAGAACTGGCGACCGTGGCGTTCCTACGCCCTGCATCATCTGTGGGCCTGCCTCGAACCGGCCGTCGTTCCCGGCCAGAGCACGCCAGGGCCTGACGCGCCAGGCAGGACTACTCCAGAACATGACCACTCCAGAAGATGACCGCCAACAGAAGGGTCCGTCATGGCCAACCCGTTCGTCGCGCCGGATCTAGCCGCGCCGCCGCTTTCTCGTATCGTCAGCTCCCCCATCGGCAGGCTGCTGCTGACCGGGGACGGGCATGCGCTGACCGGGCTCTACATGATTGACGCGCCCAAGCACACCGGCCGGCACGAGAGCGGGCTGACGTCGAGCCCGGGACCGTTCGGAGAAGTCGCGGCGCAGCTCGAGGCGTACTTCGGCGGCGACCTTAAGGAGTTCACCGTGCCGCTGGCGCCCAGTGGTTCGCCGTTCCAGCTCGCCGTGTGGACGGAGCTGACCAAGATCCCGTACGGGAGCACCGTCAGCTACGGCGAGATCGCGGGTGCGCTCGGCAAGCGGCTGGTCGCCTCGCGCGCCGTGGGCCTGGCCAACGGGGCCAACCCCATCTCGGTCATCGTGCCCTGCCACCGGGTGATCGGCAGCGATGGCAGCCTCACCGGATATGGCGGCGGCCTCGAACGTAAGGAACAGCTTCTCCGCCTCGAAGGCGCGAGCGCGGCCACCCTGTGGTGACGGCGGGCCTGGAGCCGGACGTGGCCGGGTGGCCGGGGGTGGCCGGACGTGGCCGGGTGGCTGGCTTGGGCCGGCTTGCGGTAAAGGCGTAAAGCCTGGGTAACGTGGGATCATGCCCGCCCTGCTGCTACTCGCCGTCGCGGTCGGCTTGTCTAATTTTGCCGCCTCGATCGGAATCGGAGTCAGCGGAGTCAGCGGCGCGACCCGGCTGCGGATCGCGGTGGTGTTCGGCCTGTTCGAAGCGGGCATGCCGATAGCCGGGCTGGCCCTGGGACAGAGCCTGGCGGCCGGCCTCGATCAGGCCGCACGATGGCTGGGCGCCGCCGCGCTGATCGCGGTCGGCGCGGTCAGCCTGGTCCAAGCCTGGCGCAGTCGCGGGCCCAAGCAGCCCGAGACATCACGCGTGGCCGGGACGGGCACGAACACCGGGACGGGCACGAACGCCGGGACGGTTGGCAGCCAGCGGGCACCATGGCGAACCGGCCGGGTACTGATCAGCGGACTGGCGCTAAGCGCCGACAACCTCGCGGCCGGCTTCGTCCTCGGTGCCTACCACACCGGGCTGGTGACCGCAGCGGTGGTGTTCGGCGCAGTCAGCGTGGCCATGTCGCTGGTCGGCCTCGAGCTGGGCGCGCGGATCGGGATCGCCACCGGCGACCGCAGTGAGCTGATCGCGTCGGCGATACTGATCGCGGTCGGCACCGCCATCGCGGCGGGCGCATTCTGAGGCACCGCCGATACCCGATGGAACGAACGACGCGCCGGGTGCGTCAAAGCGGCATGATGTCACAACGCCACGTGCGCGGAATCGTCGTAGCGGGACTGCTGGGCGCGGCCGTAGCCGGGTGCGGCACGGTACTGGCGTCGACTGCGGCCTCAGGACAGGCTGCGGCGGCGAACCCGCCAGCGTCCGCGGCCACTGCGGTGGGCTGTGCCCGCGTCAGTCAGGCGACGGCGGTCACCGTCCACCGGACCATGCACCTGGTCGAGCCGGCCCGGGTCGGCCCGTACACCATGACGCAGCTCAAGCCGGCCCTGGTCCGCGCCCTGTTCAGCGACTTCTGCCAGCTCGTCGCTCATCCGTACAGCTCGAACCACCCGATCCACTGCCCGGCCGCCTTCGGGATTGACTACGCCGGCACGTTCTACGCGGGCCACCGGGAGCTGGCCACCTTCGTCTACGGGGCCAGCGGATGCCAGACGATCCGGGTCACCGCGGGAGGCCAGAGCAGGTTCACGATGGTGTCCGGCTCGACGGCGGCCGCCGCGCCGCGGCTGCAAAGCGACATGGCCGCGGTCCTCGGGCTGCCGAACTCAGCGGTAGCAAGCCCGGGGCCGCGTATCGACCCAGGTGGCCCCGCGCATCAGGCCACCTCGGGGGGCGCGGCCAAGGCCGCCTAAGAAGATGACAGCTGCCCGGCCCGGCTTGGACAGGTTGCCCGGCCCGGCTAGGGGGGTGCCCGGCCCGGCTACGGCAGGTTGCCCGACTCGTCGAGGTCGAACTCGCCGTCCTTGACCCCGAGCACGAACGCTTCCCACTCCGCCTCGGTGAAGTAGAGCTTGTCGCCGTCTGGTTTGGCCGCGTCGTACATGACGTACAGCTTGGCCTCATCGGCCTTGTGGGGCGCGGCTGAGGTGTCGGTCGTCACGTACACCTCGACCCGGCTGTCATCAGTGTCAACGGCCGAAGCGTCGTCACCCGGTGTGTGCATGGATTCAGGCTACCGGTACGGCCACCTTGCGTCACGCCGGCCCGTATAAGGTCGGGTGCGTGCCAGACAGCCCGGACCCAGCACACCCAGCCCCGGCCCGCGTGCGTTACTCGCGCGCCGAGGAAGTCGCGTGGTATGCCACGCTGGCCACCATGTTCGGCGCCGCCGCCGCGCTGTTCACCAATCCGGCCGGGCGGATCCTGCTGGTCAAACCGAGGTGCCCCGAGCTTCCCGGACAGTCCATCCTTTAAGATGGGCTATCTGGAAAGGTGAAGTTTTTGCCCCGAGTGAAGAAGAGCTTCTCACCTGAATACAGGGATGAAGCCGTGAAGATGGTAATCGAGACGTCGCGCCCGATCGCCGGGGTGGCTAAGGAGCTCGGAATCAACGAAGGCACCCTCGGCAACTGGGTGAACGCCTACCGGCGTGAGCATGCCGGCGAGGAGCCGCCGCCGACCCTGACCGAGCGGGCGCGATTGCGCGAGCTCGAGCGGGAAAACCGGGAACTGAAGATGGAGAACGATTTCCTGAAAAAAGCCGCGGCATACTTCGCCCGCGATCCCCGGTGACCGAGAAATTCGAGTTCATCGACGCGGAGTATGCGGCTTACCAGGAATCTGACGATATTTACGTGCCGTCGATCGTGAAGATGTGCGGGTGGATCGGGGTTTCACGGTCCGGTTTCTACGGATGGCGGAACGCGCCGGAACCGGCAACCGCGAAAAGACGCGGGGAACTCGCGCTGATCATAGCGAAGTCATTTGACGATTCGGACGAGACCTACGGGTACCGGCGGGTCCACGCGGACCTGGCGGCCTGGGGCGTGCCGTGCGGGCCGGAGCTCGTCCGGTCCATCATGTGCGAGCTGGGCCTGGAGCCGTGCCAGCCGAGGCCGTGGCGGTTCAGCCTCACCGAGGGCGACGGCCAGGAGCATGACATTCCCGACCTGGTGAACCGGGACTTCACCGCGGACGCGCCCGGCCTTAAAATGGTCGGGGATATAACTTACATTCCTACCTGGCAGGGCTGGGTTTATCTTGCGACGGTCATAGACTGCTATACGAAGGCCGTCGTCGGCTGGGCGGTCGACGACAATTACAAGACCCCGCTCATCGAGCAGGCGATCGAGATGGCCGCCCGCAACCATGCTCTCGCCGGCAAGGCGATCTTCCACACCGATCGCGGGAGCAATTACACGTCCGTGCAGTTCGCCAGGACGCTGAAGCGGCTGAGCATCCGGCATTCCGTCGGGCGCACCGGTATCTGCTATGACAATGCAATGGCAGAGAGTTTCAACGCGGCGCTGAAGAACGAGCTGGTTCACAGGACCCGCTATCCCACCCGGGAGCACGCCCGCCGGGACATCGTGAGGTACATAGAATTCTGGTACAATTCAAAACGCCGGCACTCCGGGCTTCAGTACCGTAGCCCGCAACAGGCTCGCGAAGAATACGTGAAACGGCAGCCCGCAGCGTAAATTAACCACAAATACGTTGTCCGGAAAGCTCGGGGCAGATCACTACCGGGATCACTGGTCGCTGCCGGGCGGCCTGCTGGAGCACGATGAGCCCCCGCACGCCGGCTGCCGGCGCGAGGTCGCCGAAGAACTCGGCCTGCAGATCACCCCCGGGCCGCTGCTCACGATCGACTGGATGCCACCGGACGGGATCCGGCCCCGGCCGATCATGCACTTCATCTTCGAAGGCGGCGAACTCGGCGACGACGCGCCCATCAGGCTTCAGCAAGAGGAGCTGGAGGAGTACCGGTTCGTCGAGGCGGGCGAGCTGACGGATTACCTGCCGCCGATCATCGCCGCGCGGGTGAACGCGGCGCTGCGCAGCCGGGTAGCGGGCAAGACGGCCTACCTGCCGCAGACCCGGCCATGAGCCGCCGGGGCAGGCTCGGCCATGAGCCCGGGGCCGGAGCCGTGACCATGGGGCAGGGGGAACCGTGAGCCTGGCGCTGAGCGGAGCGGATGTGGGCCACCTGGCGGTGGCGGTGGGCCTGACCTATGCGCTCGGCTTCGAGCGGGCCATCCGCGGCGCGACCGCCGGCGACCGGGTTTTCTCCCTGATCGGCGCCGGGTCCGGTGTCATCGGGATCATCGCCGCGCACGGCGCGCCGAACGCGCTGGCCGGAGCCATCACCGGAGTCGGTTTTATCGGCGGCGGCCTGGTGTTCCGGAAGGCGGTCGGCCGCAATAACGTGGTGGTGGGCCTGAACACGGCTGCCGCCATCTTCGCCGCCGCGGGCATCGGCGCGGCGGCGGGCCAGGGCCGCCTGCTCGTGGCCGGCGCGGCGACCCTGCTCGCCCTGTTCGTCCTGGAGATCAGGCACGTCAGGTTGCTGAACATGCTGGATGGCCGCCGCTGGGCGGAGCGGTTCCGCGACGACGAGGCGGCGCCAGGGCGCCGTACGCCCGGTGAGGAGCCGGCCGAGCCCACCGGGCCAGGGGATCCCTGACCCGCGATTACCGAGGCCGCCGCCTACTGACGCTGGGCGGTCCTGACCTCCAGCTGACCGAGCAGCGTCGCGGTGGCAGCCGCGACGGCGTCAACCGCGTGGCTGAACGCCTCGGCGTTGTGCCCGGCGGGCGCGCGGAAACCGCTGATCTTCCGCACGTACTGCAGCGCGGCGGCGCGGACATCCTCGTCGGTGACTTGCTCGGCGTAGGGCGGGCGAAGGGTCTTGATGCTCCGGCACATAGCTACGACCGTACCGTCATCACCGCGCTAAGCCCAGAACGGACGGTGGTTACTCCAGCCCGAGCAGCTCTTCCAGGCCCACCGTGAGGCCCGCCGGGAGTGAACCGATCCCCCGGACCGCGAGCAGCACGCCCGGCATGAACGACGCCCGGTCCAGGGAGTCGTGCCTGATTGTCAGCGTTTCCCCGTTCCCGCCGAACAGCACCTCCTGATGCGCTACCAGCCCGGCGACCCGGACCGAGTGCACGTGCACATCGTCGACGGTGGCGCCGCGCGCGCCCGGCAGGGA
>JALYVS010000414.1 GCA_030853115.1 Actinomycetota bacterium | reverse complement strand
GATGCGAACCGGTCGCGCCGCCGATCGACGGCCTGCCGGATATCCCGGCCTGGACCACCGCCGAGAGCCTGTGCTCGCCCGACCTGCCGCGCCGCCTCATCGTGCTCGGCGGCGGTCCCGCCGGATGCGAGCTCACCCAGATCTACGCCACCTTTGGCTCGCAGGTCACGCTGGTCGAAGCCGAGCCTGGCCTGCTCCCCGGTGAGCCCGCCTTCGCCGGGGAGATCCTGGCCGCGGTACTGCGCCGGGCCGGCGCCGAGATCTGCCTCGGCTCCGCCGCCACGAAGGCGGAACGCACGGCCGAGGGCCTGACGCTCTCGCTGGGGGACGGCACCCGGATCGACGCCGACCGGCTGCTGCTCGCCTCGGGCCGGCGTCCGCGGCTGTCCGGCCTGGGCCTGGATGCGCTCGGCATCACGGTCACCCCCGGGATGGCCCTGCCCACGACCACCCGGTGCCGGGTGGCCGGCCCCGACGGCGAGCTTGGCGGGGCGCAGGCCAGCAGCCGGGTCTGGGCCGCCGGTGACGTCACCGGCATCACCCACACCCATGTCAGCCATTACCAGGCCGGCGTGGTCGCCGCGAACATCCTGGGACGGCGGCGCGAGGCCGACTACAGCGCCATCCCGCGCTGCGTGTACACCACGCCGTCGGTTTTCGCGGTCGGCGTGGTCCCCGCGGACCGCTCCAGGCCGGCCCGGCCGCTACCCACCGGGGCGACGAGCGACGGGGTGATGAGCGACGCGGCGGCCGGGCTCCGGATAGTCCGAGCCGACCTGGGCGGTACCACCCGGGCCCGGCTGAGCGCCGATGACCTCGGCGGCCTCGAGCTCTACGCCGACACCGAGACGGGCGTGCTGGTCGGTGCGGCCGCGGTGGGCCCGGACGCGGTTACCTGGATGAGCGAGGCTACCCTCGCCGTCAGGGCTAAGATCCCGGTTGCGGTCCTGGCCGATGTCGTGCATGCCTTCCCGACCTACGGGGAGGCCCTGGAGAGCGCACTGCGGGAACTGGCTAGGACCTGGGGCCCGGCGGAAACGGCCGACCAGGAGAAAAAGGGGTTCAGACAGGTGAGTGAATTGGACATGGAGACGCCCGAGGGTGACGCCATCGAGCAGCACCAGGAAGTCGTCCCGGATGAGAACGCCACCGGCACCCGGCACGAAGTCCCGCTGGACGTGAACGAGGCGGACGCGGTCGAGCAGGACCTCGTGGTCAGCTTTGACGATGACGATTACCGCTGACGGCGACTTAGTATGAGGACGAGCGAGGAAACGTAGTCGCGCAACCACCCGGAGACCGAACTTTGACGGCAGCGTCCGACACCAGAGCCCGCGGTAACCGGCTGCCACGGCACGAGCGGCGGCGGCAGCTTCTGGACGCAGCGCTGGAGGTGTTCGTCGCCCGCGGATACCACGCCACGGCCATGGACGAGATCGCCGAACGCGCAGGGGTCAGCAAGCCGGTGCTCTACCAGCACTTTCCCGGCAAGCTGGAGCTGTACCTGGCGCTGCTCGACGAGAGCGTCGACACCCTGGTGGCCACCGTGCGCGACGCGCTCCGCTCCAATCCGGATAACAAGCAGCGGGTGGCCGCCACGTTCGGCGCCTACTTCGAGTACGTCGGAGGCGAGGGTCAGGCCTACCGGCTGGTCTTCGAATCGGACCTGTCCAACGAGACGGCGGTCCGCGCCCGGCTCGACCGGGGCCAGCGCGAGTGCGCCGCGATGGTCAGCCAGATAGTCAGGGAAGACGCCGGGCTCTCCGACGACGAGGCGCACCTGCTGAGCGTGGGGATGGTCGGCATGGCCCAGGTCACCGCGCGGTACTGGCTCAGCACCCGCAACCACATCCCGCGCGAAACGGCCGAGCAGCTCGTGGCCAGGCTTGCCTGGCGCGGTATCAGCGGCTGGCCCCGTAGCGAGCATTGAACCGCTGGCCCTGAACCGCTGGCCCTGAACCGCTAACCCTGAACCGCTAGCCCGAGTAGGAGCGCCGTGGAAGTCAAGATCGGCATGCAGTCCGTCCCGCGAGAACTGGTCGTGGAGACCAATCTGACGGCCGAGGAGCTAGAGCGGGACCTGTCGGACGCCCTGCGGGCCGGGGGGCCTGCCGTCTTCGCGCTGCCGGTGAGCAAGGGCGGTAAAGTCCTGGTGCCCGCGGACAAGATCGCCTACGTGGAATTCGGCGCGCCGGAGGCTCGCCGGGTCGGTTTCGGCAACATCGGCTGAGCCAGGTCCCTCCCGAGCACACTGACGGTCTCCTGCTACACTTGGCTACGACTAGTCAATGGAATGACGTAACCAATGGTCGTGTTGTACTAGCAGCTGCTGTTGATGTCGGACCTACGTGCCTGCCGTCCCGGTTAATCCCGGTGGGACGGCGTACAGCGTACGGCTCAAGCTAACAGCGGTGTCCCGACAGTGATAGCGGGCTCCCAAGCAGGGCGTGGCGGGGTGGGGCGGACGGTTCTTGTGACACCGTGCAGCACCGCGCGGCCAGCCAGTAGGTAGCAGCTCGCATTGACGCGGGCCACTGCGAGCAGCGTAGCGGCATGACCGGGCCGGACCCGCGACAAGAGGGGATGGCCATGATAGAGGATGGAACCCCTGACAACTCAAACTTTTAGCGGTGACAGGATCGAGCCAGAGCCGGCGGAATCTGCCGCGGAGGCAGCTCTCGCCACCGCGGTCGAGTCCACCGGCGATGACGCACTCGCCGTCCCGTTCCGTGATTTCGCGATCAGTGACGAGATCTGCCGTGGCCTGGAGGCCGCGGGGATCTTCAACACCTTCCCGATCCAGGCGCTCACCCTCCCGCTCGCATTGCGCGGGCAGGACATCATCGGGCAAGCCAGGACCGGTACCGGTAAGACGCTCGCGTTCGGCATCCCGCTGCTGCAGATGGTCGAAGACGGGCCGTCGGGGCTGCCGCGGGCTCTTGTCGTGGTGCCCACCAGGGAGCTGGCGATCCAGGTCGCCGACGACCTGCGCATCGCCGCGGTCAACCTGCGCACCCGGGTCCTGACCGTCTACGGTGGCCGGGCCTACGAGCCGCAGATCGACGCGCTGCAGGCCGGCGTCGACATCGTGGTCGGCACCCCCGGCCGGCTGCTCGACCTGGTCGAGCGCCGTCACCTGAACCTGGGCTCGGTCCAGGCCCTGGTGCTCGACGAGGCGGACAAGATGCTCGACCTCGGCTTCCTGCCCGACGTCGAGCGGATCGTCAGGCGCACCCCGGATGACCGGCAGACGATGCTGTTCTCCGCCACCATGCCCGGTGACGTGGTCACGCTCGCGCGCCGCCACATGCGTCGCCCGACCAACATCCGGGCCGAGGGCCAAGGTGCCCCCGCGCCGCCGCCGAACACGCGGCAGCACGTGTTCCGGGCGCACCAGATGGACAAGATCGAGGTACTGGCCCGGGTCCTGCAGGCCAGGGACCGCGGTCTGACCATGGTGTTCTGCCAGACCAAGCGAGCCGCTGATCAGGTCGCGGGCGCGCTGGAAACCAGGGGCTTCGCCGTCGCGACCGTGCACGGCGACCTGGGTCAGGGTCAGCGGGAGCGGGCGCTGCGCGCATTCCGCAGCGGCAAGGTAGACGTGCTCACCGCGACCGAGGTCGCGGCACGCGGACTCGACGTGGACGACGTCACCCACGTGGTGAACTACGAATGCCCCGATGACGACATGACCTACGTGCACCGTATCGGCCGGACCGGCCGGGCCGGGCGGGCCGGCGTCGCGGTCACGTTCGTCGACTGGCGGGACATGCACCGCTGGAAGCAGATCAACGACGCCCTGAACCTGGGCAAGCCCGAGCCAGAAGAGACGTATTCCACCTCCGAGCACCTCTACGCCCAGCTGGACATCCCGCGCGAGGCGACCGGGACACTGCCCCGGGCGATGCGGGCGCGGGAGGGCCTGCAGGCTGAGGTGCTCGAGGATATCGGCGAGACCGGCAAGATTCGTTCCGCCGCCGGGTCCCGGCCGGCCCGTGATTCCGCTCCTGGCGGTTCGGGACGAAGCGGAGGAAGCGGGTCCAAGCGCGGCCAGGCCCGCGGCGGCTCCGGCCAGCCCCGGAAAAGTTCGGCTGCGCCGGCCCGCGAGGACGGCGGCCAGGCGGCTGGCGGCGCGACCAGGGCCAGGCGGCGGCGCCGGACCCGGGGGGGCCGTGATCTCGGACCAGGCCAGCAGGCCACCGGGTCGGCGGACGCGGGTCAAGCCAGCACGGGTCAAGCCAGCACGGGTCAGGCCAGCGCGGGACCTCAGCAGGACGGGGCGCCGGGTAAGCAGCTTGGCCGGCGGCGGCGATCTGGCGCGCGGGCAGCAAACCAGTCCGAGGAAACCCAAAAGGCCTCCTGATCAGCGCCTTTACTGCGGGTTTCATCCGTTCGCGGAGCTGACGTCGAGGTTTTGTCCAACCGAGCCGGGTAGGGTTCGCCACTGTGAGTACACCAAGGTCCCTGGACCTACCCAAGGGAGTCCGGCGGACCACGGTCGAGACCAGCCGCGGCCCGTTCGCGGCGCTCGAGGCGATTCCGGCGTCAGGGGTCTGCGAGCGGGGTGCCGCCCTGCTTATCCCCGGCTACACGGGGAGCAAGGAAGACTTCCTGCCCATCCTTGACATGCTGGCCGACGGAAGCCGCCAGGTAGTCGCGATCGACATGCGCGGGCAGTTCGAGACGCCTGGCGCGAGTGACCCGGACGGCTACCTCGCGTCCGCGCTCGGGGCGGACATCGCCGCCATTATCGGGGCCACGGGCACCAGGCACCTGGTCGGGCACTCCTACGGCGGCCTGGTGGCGCGCGAGGCCATCCTGGCCGACGCGAGCCTCGCGTCGTTCACGCTGATGAGTTCAGGGCCGGCCGCCCTGACCGGTGCGCGGGCCAGGGAACTGCGCGCGATGCTCTCCGCCCTCGGCGTCCGGAACGGCACCAAGCCGGATAAGGCGGCGCTCGGGGCCGGCATCGCCAAGCTCTGGGACTCACTGCTGGAGCCGCAGGCGGTCGCGGCCGGAGTCCCGGCTCCGATTATCGCGTTCCTGGCCAAGCGGATGCTGAGCAACGACCCGGACGGGCTGGTTCTGATGGCCCGCCACATGCTGACCGCGGCGGACCGGACGGCGGAGCTGGCTCAGCTTAGCCAGCTGCCGATGCTGGTCATCTACGGCGAGAACGACAATTCCTGGTCACCGGCCGCGCAGGAGAACATGGCCCGGCGGCTGAGCGCGCGCCGGGTGTGCATCCCGGGCGCCGTCCACTCCCCCGCCGTCGAGGCTCCGGCCACCACGGCTATCGCGCTCACCCAGTTCTGGGACGCGGCCGAGGCCAGCCCGGTGCGGCACCCCGCCAGCACCGAGATTTCCTAGCTCAAAAGCACGGAGCTGGCGGACACCCCGTCCCAGGGCCGCCGC
>JALYVS010000413.1 GCA_030853115.1 Actinomycetota bacterium | reverse complement strand
CGCCCCCGCCGTGGGTGGCCGAGCCCGCCTGGTACAGGCCGCGCACCGGTGTGCGAAGGTCGGCGTAGCCAGCGGCCGGCCTGGCGTGGAACATCTGCCCGAGCGACAGTTCCCCGTGAAAGATGTTCCCGCCGACCAGGCCGTACTCCTCCTGCATCTGGTGCGGCCCGATCACCTGCCGGTGCAGCACCGAAGCGGTGAACCCGGGCGCGACCCTCTCGAGCCGGGCGAGCACCCGGTCGGCGTAGGCCTCCAGGTCGCCGTCATGAGGCGCGTCGGCGTAGTCGCACGGCACCCACTGAGTGAACAGCGACATGACGTGCTGGCCAGCCGGCGCCAGCGAGTCGTCGAACACGCTGGGAATGCAGATGTCGGCGAACGGCAGTGTGGCTGGCGTTCCCGAGACGGCCTGCTGGTAAGCGTTCTCGATGTCGTCGAGCGACTCGGCCAGCACGATCGTGCCGCCGTAGACCGACGGGTCGGGATCGGGATGGCTGGCGAACACCGGCAGCCGGTCCAGCGCCAGGTTGATCTTCACGGTGCCGCTGCGGCTGCGCCAGCCGCGGATGTCGGCGACGAAGTCGGCGGGTAGCTCGGCCGGGTCGAGCAGCTGCAGGAACGAGATCCGCGGATGCGCGGTGGTGACCACGACCGGTGCGTCGATCGACTCACCGCCCGCCTCTCCTCCGCCCTTCCCGGCCAGCGTTACCCCCACGACCCGGCCGTCCCTGGTGCGGATCCGGGCTACCTCGGCGTCGGTCCTGACCTGGGCCCCGAACATCCGGGCGGCCCGGGTCAGCGCCCCGGTCACCCCGCCCATGCCGCCGCGCGGGAAGCCCCAGGCACCCGCTGCCCCCTCGGTCTCGCCGATGTGGTGATGCAGCATCACGTACGCGGTCCCGGCCGAGCGCGGCCCGGCCCAGGTGCCGATCACTCCGGACACCGACAGCAGGCCCCGCATCGCGTCGCTGTCGAAGTACCCCTCGAGCAGGTCCGCGATGCTGCCGGTGAGCAGCCGGGTCACGTCCACCGCGCCGCGCTGGTCGATCCCGCGCAACCCGGTGAGCAACCGGGCCTGCCGGATCAGGTCCTGCGGCCGCCGCGACCCGAGCCGGGGCGGGATCTGGTGCAGCAGCGGCCCGAGGACCCGCCCGATGCCGGCCAGGTGCTCCTCGTAGCGGGGATAGGCGTCGGCGTCCGCCGCGGAGAACTTCGCGATCTCGGCGTGCCGCTGCGCCGGGTCGTGGGGCAGCCGCAGGTAGCCGCCATCCGCCCGCGGCGCGAAGTACGGGCCCTGCGGGTACACGTGGTAGCCGTGCTGTTCCAGCCGGAGGTCGCGGACCAGATCGGGGGGGAGCAGCGAGACCACGTAGGACAGCGACGTCACGGTGAAGTCGGGCCCGAATGGATGCTCGCTGACCGCCGCGCCGCCGGTCACGCCGCGTCGCTCGCACACCACCGTCTTCAGCCCGGCCCGCGCCAGGTACGCCGCCGCGACCAGCCCGTTGTGCCCCCCGCCCACCACCACGACATCCGCTTGTCCCGTCACCGGCCGTCCTTTCCTAGGTCGCTCCTCTCCCGCTGACCGTACGTGATCTCGGAAGGTGTTTACATAGTCATATTCCTGTCGGCGAACGGAGCACGCAAAAGTGGACACATCGCAGGCCGGTCCAGGCCCCGCCGTTATCGCGGTCGCCCAGGTCGCGATCACGGTGGGTGAGTCCGACGCCAACCGGCAGGCGGCCGCCGGCGCGGTGGCCCAGGCGGCGCAGGCGGGCGCCCGGCTGGTCGTGCTGCCGGAGCTATGTGATTCCGGGTATGTCTTCGCTGACGCCGACCCGGCCGCCGAGGCCCGGGATCTGGCTGCGTCCGCGGACGGTAATCTCACGCTTGCGCAGTGGCGCTCGCTGGCCGCCACGCATGATCTGGTGATCGTCGGCGGGTTCTGCGAGCTCGGCGCCGACGGCCGCCTGTACAACAGCGCAGCCATAGTCGACGCTTCGGGCACCCGGGCGCTGTACCGCAAGGCGCACCTGTGGGACAAGGAGAAGCTCGTCTTCACTCCAGGTGACGCACCGCCGCCGGTGGTGGACACCGGGCTCGGCCGGGTCGCCGTGATGATCTGCTACGACCTGGAGTTTCCGGAGTGGGTACGGCTGGCCGCGCTGGACGGCGCCGACCTGATCGCCGCGCCGGTGAACTGGCCCGCCGTGAGCTGGCCGGCCGGGGAGCGTCCTGCCGAGGTGATCAAGGCCCAGGCCGCGGCGGCGACCAACGGGGTCTTCGTCGCCGTGGCTGACCGGTGCCGAGCAGAGCGGGGCGTGTCCTGGATCAGCGGCTCGGTCATCGTCGCGCCCGACGGCTACCCGCTGGCCGGGCCGGTTCTCGCCGACCATCCCGCCGTGCTCACGGCGGCCTGCGAGCTGCCGCGGGCCCGGGACAAGAAGCTGGCCGGCGCGAACGACCTGCTGGCCGACCGGCGTCCTGAGTTGTACAAGGAGCCATCTGACCGTACGGTCTCACCTGGCCAGGTGTGAGGCGCCGCAATCCGGGCAGGGCCACAACGAGCCGTCGCGGCGATGTAGCCGCGTGGCCGAATGGAGGACAACGTGCCGATCGCGACCATCAATCCTGCCACCGGGCAGACGGTCAAGACTTACGACGAGATGAGCGAGGCGGACGTCGAGCGCTGCCTGGCGGCGGCCGCCGCGGCCCACGCCAGCTACCGCCTGACCAGCTTCGAGGCCCGGGCCGGGTGGATGCGCCAGGCGGCCAGGATTCTTGATGATGAGCAAGACCAGATCGCGGCGATGATGACCACCGAGATGGGCAAGACGCTGGCTGCCGCCAAGGGCGAGGTGGCCAAGTGCGCCGCCGCCTGCCGGTACTACGCCGAGCACGCCGCCGGATTCCTGGCCGACGAGCCCGCCGACGCCAAGGCCGTCGGGGCGCAGAACGCCTACGTCAGCTACCAGCCGCTCGGGCCGGTGCTGGCCATCATGCCGTGGAACTTCCCGCTCTGGCAGGCCATGCGCTTCGCCGCCCCGGCCCTGATGGCCGGCAACGTCGGGCTGCTGAAGCACGCCTCGAACGTGCCGCAGACGGCATTGTTCATGCAGGACCTGTTCACCCGGGCCGGCTTTCCCGAGGGGACCTTCCAGACCCTGCTGATCGGCTCGTCCCGGATTGAGGCGGTGCTGCGCGACCCCCGGGTCATGGCCGCGACGCTCACCGGGTCTGAGCCCGCCGGGCAATCGGTGGCCGCCATCGCGGGCGATGAGATCAAGAAGGTCGTGCTCGAGCTGGGCGGCAGTGACCCGTTCGTCGTCATGCCCTCGGCTGACCTGCGGGCGGCGGCGCGGGTGGCCGCGGTCGCCCGCCTCCTGAACAACGGCCAGTCCTGCATCGCGGCCAAGCGCTTTATCGTCCACGAGGCGGTCTATGACGAGTTCGAGCGCCTGTTCACCGAGCAGATGGAAGGCAAGGTCGTCGGTGACCCGATGCTGGACAGCACCGATGTGGGACCGCTGGCTTCGGAGCAGCAGCGGGACGATATCGAGAAGCTCGTCGCCGACGCGGTCGCCAAGGGCGCCAAGGCGCTGTGCGGCGGGGCCGCGCCCGACCAGCCCGGCTTCTACTACCCGCCGACCGTCCTGGCCGGCGTCACCCCCGAGATGCGCGTGCATATGGAGGAGACGTTCGGCCCGGTGGCCACTTTGTACCGGGTGGCCGGCATCGACGAGGCGATTGAGCTGGCCAACGGCACCACGTTCGGGCTCGGTGCTAACGCGTGGACCAACGATGACGCCGAACGGTCCCGGTTCACTCGTGACCTGGCCGCCGGGATGGTCTTCATCAACGGCAACGTGACCTCATATCCGGACCTGCCCTTCGGCGGAATCAAGCGGTCCGGGTACGGCCGGGAGCTACTCAGCCAGGGGATCCGCGAGTTCTGCAACATCAAGACGGTGTGGATCGGCGCCTAAGCCCTACGACCGGCCGCGCCTTACGACCGGCCGCGGCGCCACTGCGGCTTGCGCTTGTCCAGGAAAGACCGCATTCCTTCCTGCGCGTCCGGAAGCTGGCTGGTCGCGGCCATCACCTCGACGGCATAGGCGTAGGCCTTGGGCTGGTCCAGGTCGATCTGCGCGTACAGCGCCTGCTTGCCGATGCCCTTGCTGACCGCCGATCCCCGCGTGACGCGGTCCAGCAGCTCCTGTACGGCGGAGTCGAGCTGCGCCGCGGGCACCACCCGGTTGACCAGGCCCCAGTCCAGCGCGGTGCGCGCGTCGATGACGTCACCCGACAGCGCCATCTCCGCGGCCCGCTTGCGGCCGACGTTCCTGGCCACAGCCACCATCGGGGTATGGCAAAACCAGCCGCCCTTGCCGCCGGGCGCGGCGAAGCCCGCGTCTTCGCTGGCCACCGCCAGGTCGGCGCTGGCCACCAGCTGGCACCCCGCCGCGGTGGCCAGTCCGTGTACCCGCGCCACCACCGGCTGGGGTACCTGCTGGATCAGCGTCATCAGCTCGGTGCAGGTCATCAGCAACGAGCGGACCTCCGGCAGGTCGGCGTCGGCCACGTCAGCGAAGTCGTGCCCGGCGCAGAACACCGGGCCGTGGCCCGCCAGCACGATGCCCAGGGCATCGCCGTTCCCGATCTCACCGAACGCCGCGATCAGCTCGCGCATGTGCTCACGTGAGAGGGCATTGCGGCGCTGCGGCCGGTTCATCGTGACGGTGGCGAAGTCGCCAGAACGCTCAACCAGGATGTGATCAAAGGCCATGACACCAGTTAAGCCCAGCCGGTGCCCGCCAGGCTAGCCGTGATCCCATGTCCTCACCTGGAAGCCGGATCAGGGAAGCCTGACGACTGTCATCCCGGCCACCGCACCCGGCCTATCCATAGCGGCCAGCGCCTGACCGATGTCCGCCAGGCCGATCACGCGGCCGATCGCCAGGTCAGGCCGCAGCGTGCCGTCCGCGATCATCGCCATCATGGCCGGGTAGTCGCGGGCGGCCATACCGTGCGAGCCGTAGATCTCCAGCTCCCGTGCGATGACCAGGTCCATCGGGATCGGCGGCGTGGAGGCCGGCCCCGGCAGCAGGCCGATTTGAATGTGCCGTCCGCGACGGCGCAGGCTGCGCACCGAATTCACGGCGGTGGCCGGCGAACCGAGCGCGTCGAGCGAGACGTGCGCCCCGCCACCAGTGATCTGCGCGACCGCGGCGACCGTATCCGGGCCGGCCTGGACGGCGAACTCCGCGCCGAGTTCGCGGGCCCGGTCCAGCGCCGCCGGGACCAGGTCAACGGCGATCACCCGAGCGCCCAGGGCGGCGCCGATCATCACCGCCGACAGCCCGACGCCGCCACAGCCGTGCACCGCGAGCCAGTCGCCGGCCCGCACCCGGCCGTGCGCGG
>JALYVS010000075.1 GCA_030853115.1 Actinomycetota bacterium | reverse complement strand
GTGCCGGCTGGCGGCGGCGCGGCACGGGCTGGGCACGCTCCGGGCGGCCGCCTCCCACGAGAATGCCGCGTCCCGGAAGGTGCTGGTCAAGGCCGGGTTCGTCCCGGCTGGCCCGGCCGACCCGGCCGACCTCGGCGGCAAGCGAGGCACCTGGTATCAGCGCGGCCTGGCCGCCGGCTGACTGAAACCTCAACCATCATGGCACGCGCGAATCGGCGGTGGTGCGCACAGCCGGGCTCAGGTGGCTTCCAGGATTCGGCCCGCTGAGCTTACGTGTAGTAGATGCTGGCGACGTACGGCAGCGGTCCGAGCTTGTCCCGGTCCAGGCCGGCGCCGTCAGAGCGGCCGAGGAGCCACGCCAGCAGTTCAGCTGCGGTTCCGCTGACCCGCTCGGGGGCTTCGCCTCCTACCCGGAACGACTGGCCCGTGTCGGTCGCTGTCAGCTGCGCCGACAGCGGAGCTAGCGCCCGCTCGTTAACGCGGCCGGCGGCGGCGGGGAGCATCTCGCTGACGAACGCGGCCGGCCATCCGCCGGGTCCGTAGCCGAGGTCTAGGTCCACGTGGTGGATGAGCACCTCGGCGAGCCGGGATCGCACCACGTTCTCTGCCGGGTCATCCTGGCCGGTCGTCCATGTGACCGGGTTCTTCCAGGCGTCCGCCGGCATCGCCATAGCCGCATCCGTGAAGGCGGCCGCCGTCGCGGCCACGTCTGCCGCCAGCACGGAGGCCGGACGGTTCGCTCCGTTCTCGATCGCCGCGGCCCGGGCGGCCACGCTCAGGTACTCGTAGCTGGGAACCCCGGTCCGGGCCCAGCTAAGCAGCCGGGCGCCTCCCTCAGCGTTGCGGGCCAGGTGGGTCAGCACATGCCCCCGGGTCCAGCCGGGCAGCAGTGAGGCTCCTCGCGCCTCGGCCTCGATGATCTTGCTGGTTCTGCTGGTCAAGCTGGCGGTGGCCGCAGCCAGGTCCAGCAGGAAATCCTCGACAGAGCGCACCCCTGGACGTTACCGGAGCCTGAGCGGCTGGCCCGAGCATCATGAACGCGTCAGGCCGCTACCGGGGTGCTCCACTTGGGCAGGCCCGAAAACCTTCTCATGGCCATGGCCAGACGGTGCGGGAGATGAGCTGGTCACGAGATGGGTCTCGATCCACAGCTCAAGTTCTTCGGCAGGGATCGGCCTGCAGATCTGGTACCCCTGCACGAGATCGCAGCCCATGGCGGCAAGGTCACTTTGAGTAATGCTGTCCTGAACGCCCTCCGCGACGACGGTCATGCCAAGGTTGTGCCCCAGGTCGACAGCGGAGCGTACGATGACGGCGCTATCGGGGTCGTTCGCCATGCCCATCACGAAGGAGCGGTCGATCTTCAGCTCCTTGACCGGCAAGGTCTTGAGGTAGGACATGGACGAGTAACCGGTCCCGAAGTCGTCGATGCTCAGCGAAACGCCCATGGAGTCGAGAGCTCGAAGGACGGTGAGGGCTAGATCGCGGTCGGTCATTACTGTTGTCTCAGTCAGCTCAAGGCTCAGCAGGTGTGGCGCGACGCCGTGCGCGTCGAGAAATTCTTGTACCTGGGCCGGGAAGCCGGGGTCGAGCAGGGAGCGGGCGGAGATGTTCACCGCGACCGGGATCGAGCGTCCTGCGTCGGCCCACTTCCGGGCTTGGCTCAGCGCGAGGCGCAGCACTTCGGTCGTGAGCGCGTGGATTATGGCTGTGCTCTCGGCGAGCGGGATGAATTCGTCAGGCTGTAGCAATCCCAGCGTGGGATGCTGCCAGCGGACGAGGGCTTCGACACTGCTCAGCATGCCGGTGCGAGCGTTGATCTTTGGCTGGTAGCGCAAGGTCAGCTCGCCGGTAGCGATGGCTCGGCGCAGGTCTCCCAGCAGGACGAGACGGGAAAGATTGTTGTCGTCGCGTGAGGACTCGTAGCGGGCGAATGCGTGGTGAGCGGCTTTGGCTTCGTACATGGCCACATCGGCATGGCGCAGAAGCGTATCGACGTCGTCGCCGGGTTCGGCGAGGGCGATTCCGATGCTCGCGTCGACGTCGAGAGTGATGTCGTATATCGCGAACGGGTCCTGCAAGGCGGCACCGACGCGTTGCGTGGCCGCTAGTGCCTCTTCCCATCCGGAAATGGGAAGGAGGATCGCGAACTCGTCACCACCGAGGCGGGCCACGGAGTCGGCCTCACGCAGGGAGTACCTGAGGCGATCCGCCACCTGAAGCAGGAGGTGATCACCGTATTGGTGGCCGAGGGTGTCGTTGACCTCTTTGAACCGGTTGAGGTCCAGGAGCAGCACGGCCACGGTGGCGCCCGAGCGAGCAGCGGTGCGCAGGGCTACCCCGGCCCGGTCCTGGAACAGGGTCCGGTTCGGCAGGTCGGTCAGCGGGTCGTGAAGGGCCTGATACCGGTTGTGCTCACTTTCGGAGTGAAGGTCCCGTTGGTAGCGGGTAATGACGAACGCTCCGCCCACGACCAGACCGATCCCCGCTAGCAGCGTGACCAGATCGACAATGAGCACAAAACGGCTAGTGTCGCGGACCGACGCCGCCGCGGTCAGAGCCTGGGCCTCGTGTTCCGCGGCCGCGCGGTAAACCTGGGCTTCCATGACGCCGAAGCTCGGGTCGACAGTTCGGGTGTCTATGGCATTCGTCACGGCCACCGGATCGTGGCGGTCGATTGACGAGAACAGCTGTGCGCTGGCTGCGATGTAGGCGTTGTGCTCGCGCAGCACCACCTTCGCCAAGTTTCGGTCGGTGCCCCCGCCCAGGACGGCCACCTGTCCTAGGGCCTGGATGAGAGAGGCTTCGGCGGCTGCGTGGGCTGCCCTCGGGACTGGTCCGGGTTGGAGGCGATACTTCCGCTCGAGCGACTCCTCGGCGGCGATCGCGGTGGCCGCGTGGTGATAAGCGGTGGCGGTACGGACAGCCAGGGCGCTCGTCCCGGCCGCATTGCTCGTCACCAGGGAACCAGCCGTAACTACGACGATGAGCGACACCATCGCGATGCTGGCCCCGGTTATCGCCCATCGATTCCACGAGCCTGAGATGGGGATCCTTCGGACCGTGGACCGTGTCATCGGCAGTTCACGCTGGGCTGAAGCCGAAAATCAGATTCGACGGCCGGCATCTGATCTCACCGATTCTCTCTTGAGACGGGGACGGAGCCTCGTCGATTCACGCCAAGCACGCAGCCTGAGCCGTTCCGTCAGAAGGTCAGCTGCCTAGCCCTCGGCCGTTGGGCCAGACATGAGGCCAAATAAGTCACGGGCCGGGCTCCGCGACGATTCCTGCCCGTTCTGCACTATGGCCGTGGTCAAAAAAACTATGACCGTGGTCAAAATGGCCAGCCCTGATGGCTTCACCGATGGCGTCTGTCCTGCAGTGCGGCGGGCAGAACGGGTATGGCTGGGCTCATCGGCCTCGGCTGGGCCGGGACGCCTAAGTGCCGCCAGCGAGTGCTGACGCGGCGACGGTCGCGGTGAGGATCTTGGAGAGCTTCAGGCTTCCCCCTTCCGGCCGGCGCAGAAGCATGCCCCACCTGAGACGCCACCATGAAGGCCCAGGTGGGATGCCACTGCCACGCGAAGCCCGCCTCTGCGCACGTTCGGTGTAGGTACGCTTCGGCGACGCGTGACAGTAGCTTTCTGTAACAGATACTCTACCTAGAGTACACGAGGGGTAAACACCATCCTCGGCCTCTATGACAGCGCATGAAGGAATGCAGCCGCCCTGCCATGTCGTCGCCTGATCGGCGTCGCGCAGGTGACGGGCGCCGTCGAGTGCATGGCAGGCCCATGGCCGCGCTGACCTGCGGCGCCGCTAAACGGTATCGGTCATCAGATATTGCTAAGCGCCCTGCGCGACGGGCTGGCCGGACGCCGCCCCGTATCCCAGGTTCACGATCAGTTCGGCCATCTGCGTGTACCCGGCCGGGTCTTCGGGCAGCGTGGTCGCCAGCCCGTCCACGTAGCGGTTGTACAGGCAGAACGCGGCGGCGATGAGGACCGTGTCGTGGATCTCCATGTCAGTCGCGCCGGTCTCACGGGCCGCGGCGACGTCTTGTTCGCGTACGTTCTTCCCGCCTCGCTGCACAGCGCCCGCGATCCGGAGCAGGGCGTGTATCTTCGGCGACACCGGGGCGGCGTCCGGGTCGGAGCGGACCTGGTCGACCAGCACCATTCCTTCCGGCAGCTGGACGGCGGCGAAGGCGGCATGGGAGTCCGTGCAGAAGTTACAGTCGTTGAGCTTGGAAACATAGGCCGCGATCAGCTCACGTTCCCCGCGACTGAGGGAGCTGGGGCCGCGCAGCAGCACTTCGGCGAGATCGCACAGCGGCTTGGCTGTTTCTGGCCGGTATGCGAACAACGATACGATACCGGGCGCGTCGTTTCCCAGGCTGATATGCGGCATGACCCTGCTCCTTAGCTAGCGGCTGTCACTGCACCATCATGGTTGCATAACGGTGTAATACTAGAGTAGGCCAGGCGGAGGCGGATGAGCAATGCCTGCGTACACTGACGGCCATGGCGTGCCGCATCAGTGAGCTGGTCATCGACGCCGCCGACCCCGGCCGGCTCGCCGCGTTCTGGAGCGAGGTCCTCGGCTACGTCGAACTCGGCCGGGAGGACGACGGAAGCATCGAGATCGGGCCGCCCGGCGCCGGCTTCGGCGGCCCGCAGCCCACTGTGATTCTCAGTTCCTGCCGCGACCCGCGGGCCGGGAAGCTTCCGCTGCACATCGACGTCAACGCCACCGACCGCGACCAGGACGCCGAGCTGCAGCGACTGCTCGCTCTCGGCGCCAGGCCCGCCGACGTCGGCCAGACTGGCACCGAGAGCTGGCACGTGCTGGCCGACCCGGAAGGCAACGAATTCTGCCTCCTGCGCACCCGGCTCCAGCCCCTGTGACTACTGCGTCCTGGCGCCAAGCCGTTCAGTCGATCGGCGTCTCATCCCCGCAAAGCTGGCCCAGGTAACTGAACACCCCGGCACGTCCGTATGGGGACAGCGGGTGACTCGCGGGCGGCCCTTACGCGAGGGGCTGCCGGGCGACCACTGGCGGTTCACGCCCGGCCAATAGCCAGCCGCCGATCGCGGCGACCAGCGGCAGCCCGATCAGCAGGATCAGCTGGTGATCGCCTACATCACGCTGGTCGCGGCGCTGGTCACCGCGCTCGTCAACGGGCTCGGCGGCACGCTGGTGGCGTTTATCGCGCTGGTACGCGGGCCTGTACCGGACACAGTTCGCGCCGCAGGCACCGTTACGGTCAGCCGCCGATCATCGATTTCGTGTCGAATTCGGGGAAGTTAAGGAACTGCCGCATCACGTTGGCGACCCGCTGGATGCGCGGTACGTCGACGGGCCCGACCGGGTAGCTGTCTAGGGTCATCAGCGCCGCGGTGACCGGGGAGACACCGAGCGGCGCGGGCAGCGCTTGCATGGCCTGTTCCACGACGGCCCGGTTGGCGTCCGCCATCGCCTGGCCCTGCTCGAACGCGGCGCGGAACGCGGCCAGTGCCACCGGGTGCGCTTCGGCCCACTGCCGGGTGACGGCGCAGCCCTGCACCGGGAACGCGTCAGTGGCACCCTGATCCACATCGGCGAGCAGCGTGACGCCCAGCGACTGCTCAGCCTGGCTGGCGAACGGCTCGGGCAGCACCGCCGCCGTGATCTTCCCGGCCTTGAGCATCGCGGCCATCTGCGGCAGCGGGTAATACGCGAAGTGCACTCCGGACACGCTGAGCCCGTGATCGGCCAGCACGGAGGCTGCCAGCAGGTACAAGATGTTCCCGGGCGCGTTGACGCCGACGGTCTTGCCTTCCAGGCCGGCCAGCGTCTCGATGTGCGATCCGGGCAAGACGTAAAGGCCCTGGGTGCCTGGTTCCATCACCGAGCCCTCGGCGAATATATCCAGGTCGGCGGCGACCATGGCGTCGCTGGCGGAGGAAGACCGCCTGCCCAGGTCGTAGTTTTCCTGCGCTTGGATGTAGCTGACGTAGTTGCCGCAGGATACGTCGATCCGGTCGTTTGGCTCGTCGAGCGCCTGCGCATTGATGACCGTCTCGGAACTGACCGCCGGGATGAAGGTAACGTGCAGGCCGCGCGCGGCGAACAGGCCCTTGTGCAGGGCAACGAAGAAACCGGCCGAATCGCCCGCGGGCACCACCGCGACGTTCAGGCTGGCCTGCTCGATGACGGCCGGGGAGGCGTCCGTGCCGCCGGTCAGCCTGGGCAGGAACAGGATCGCCAGGACTGCGGCAGCCGCAATGGCGCCCAGGATCTCCGCGACCCGCACTACCCGTGTGAACCTACGTACCATGGCCGGTTTCTCTCTTTCTCGGGGCGACAAGGCATCCCAGGCGCAGGTACGGCCTGGTCGGGCGGGTCAATGCCATGGCGTTCGCCGGTCCTTCGCGGGCCGGCTTGATCTGTTCCGGCCGGCCCGCTGAACGCTCTGCGGCTACTTCCAGGAGGCCCGGGCCAGCCGACGAAAGACCTGATGCTGGTTGCAGGACAAATAGTGCTGCAACTTGCAATGAGAGACATCGGTCAACTGACGGATTTTGAACTCCCGCCCGCGGCCCGGGCACGGCCGTCCTGATCGTCTCGCCCCGCGGCCGGGACCAGCGTTGGCCGATGCGGCCACCGCACCCGGCCCGCCGGCCCCGAGGCCCGCGCCCAACTGCCCCCTACGAGCAGTCATTTCATGCCGAACGGCCCTGAGTCTCACGCCAGCCCGCCAGCTGATGCGTGAGGGGCGTGATAGGTATACGGGTGGGTGCTTGGGCAAGTGATCTGGCCGCCGAACCCGTGAATCGCCAGCCAGGAACCCTCAGCTTGTGAGCGCGATGATTTTCCGCCTGGCCTGGGGTCTACCTGGGGAGCCGGGTCGGAGCGATGCCGGGGAGACGCCATGGATGTGCCCCAGGTTCTGCTGGGCGGAGTCAGTTTCGGGGAGTCGCCCCGTTGGCACGACGGACGGCTGTGGTTCTCCGACTGGGGTGCGGGCGAGGTGGTCACGGTCGACCTCGCGGGCCGCCGCGACGTGGTCCAGCGAATGGCCACGTTCCCGTTCTCGCTGGACTGGCTACCTGACGGACGCCTGCTCATCGTGTCGGGCGAGCTGCAGCGCCAGGAACCTGACGGGTCCCTGGTCCGGCACGCCGACCTGTCCCACCTCGCCTCAGCGTGGAACGAGATCGTCGTCGATGACCGGGGGAACGCCTACGTCAACCAGGCTGGCTTCGACCTGATGGCCGGCGCCGAGCCGGCCAGCGGCAGCATCGCGCTCGCTACCCCTGACGGCTCGGCCCGGGAAGTAGCCGACGAGGTGTGGTTCCCCAACGGAATGGCCGTGACCCCGGACAACTCGACCCTGATCGTGGCCGAGTCCTACCGCAGCCGGCTCACCGCGTTCGACATCGGCCCGGGCGGTGACCTGTCGAACCGGCGGGTCTGGGCCGACCTCGGCACGGACGTGCCCGACGGAATCTGCCTGGACGCCGACGGGGGCCATCTGGTACGCCGACGTACCGAACCGGCACTGCGTGCGGGTGCGGGAGGGCGGCGAGGTGCTCCAGGTGATCCCCGTCGACCGCGGCTGCTTTTCCTGTGCCCTGGGCGGACCCGACGGCCGGATGCTGTTCATCGTGGCCACTCAGTGGCGCGGTCCCGAGAACATGTTCCACGGAGAACCCACCGGGCAGGTGCTCACCGTCAGCGCCCCCAGCCCGCACGCCGGCCACCCCTAGACGAGCGGAGTTCATCGCCGGCCACCCCTAGACGAGCGGAGTTCATCCGGCCGGGCCGGGTGGCCGGCGTGGCGCCCGGTCAGGCGGCACGGCGGTGCAGCAGCCAGATCGTGACGCCGAGCGCGGCCGCGGTGAGCGCCACGAAAATACCGGCCTCGATGAACTGGAAGGTCCAGAACCGGTCGGCTGGCTGATACAGGTAGCCATTGCCGTTCGCCAGCTGGCCGCCCCCCGAGGCCAGCACCCAGTCGCCGATGTGGCCGGTCACCGGGGGGATGATACCTATGCCCTCGCCGCCGGAACATGATCCGTTCTGCGGGCAGACCTGGTTGAACGTCAGGGGCGCCTGGAAGTGCGGGCGAAGCAGGAACTCGACCGCGAGCCTGCTGGCCAGCCACGGGATGAACGCGGCCACCATGGCCGGGATGCTGCGGCGCAGCAGCAGCCCGGCCAGCACGGCGAAGCCGAACGCGGACAGGATATAGGCGGTCAGGACCAGGCCCTCGAAGTCGTAGACGTTGGGCGGGAACCGGCCGGTGAGCCGGTCCATGGGCGCGCGGTACCAGGTGATCAGCGCGGTCATCGCCGCGCCGAAGATCACCAGCCCGCCGGTGACCAGGGCCAGCTTGACGGTCAGCCACCGGGCCCGGGAGACCGTCTGGCTCCAGGCCAGCCGCCAGGTGCCGTATTCGAGTTCCCGTGCGATCAGCGGCGCGCCGACGAGGACCCCGATCAGCCCGGGAAGTATCAGCAGCACGGACCAGAATGCGACGTTGACCTCGGAGCCGAACCGGTCCGTGAAGGCGTGGACCGCGGCCGGGCAGCCGGTCCCCTGGCTGCGAGCCAGGCAGGCGACCAGGCCGTCGTCCTGGCCGAACGCCGTGCGCATCGAGGTGCCGAGCAGGATCGCGTACAGCGCGAGGGCGGCGAGCAAGCCCAGGCAAGCGATCGCCTGGCTGCGGTGCTGTCGCCAGCTGACCCAGATCATCGTGAGACCGCCTTCGTGGCCGGCCCGGGCCGCGCCGCGGCCTGGGCAGTATCGTCGGGTGCCATCGCCTGGGACGGACGCTGCAGGTAGGCCATGACGAGCTGTTCGAAGCCCACCGGGCCGGCCCGCCATCCGGGGCGCTGCTGCGCCGCCAGCCGGCCGGGATCGGTCCGGACCAGCACGGCGGAGTGCCGGTCACTGTCGGTGCGGTGGATGATGAGCCCGGGAAGCTCCGCGTCCGCGGTCGCACGGGGGACGGTAAGCAACTGGTGCGCGGCGATCAGGTCGTCGGCCGGGCCCGCGAGCTGCAGATGGCCGCCGGTCAGGACGATGAGCCAGTCGCAGAGCCGTTCCAGCTCCGACACCACGTGCGAGGCGATCAGGACGGTCAGGCCGACCTCGGCCGCCGCGGCCATCACCTCCCGCATAAACTCCAGCCGGGCGACCGGGTCCAGGCTCGAGACGGGTTCGTCGAGCACGAGCCGCGGCGCGCGCTTAGCCAGCGCCATGGTCAGCGAGACCTGGGCCCGCTGCCCGCCGGACAGGCTCTTGACCTTACGTTTCAGCGGGATGTCCAGCGCGCCCATCCGGGTCCGCGCCCGCTCCTGATCCCAGCCGGGGTTCATCGACCGGCCCAGGTGGAACATGTCCGCGACGCTGAAGTCGCGGTACAGCGGATGGTCTTGGGCGACGTAACCGACCCGCGCCATCCTCGCCGCCATCGGCGCGTGCAAGGTCTCGCCGAAGACTGACAGCTGCCCTTCGGTGGGCTGGAGTAGCCCGATGATCATCTCCAGCAGGGTGGTCTTACCCGCGCCGTTCGGGCCTACCAGGCCGGTGACCGAGCCGGCCGGCAGCTCGAATGTGCAATCGCGCAGCCCCACACCTGCCCGTAGCGCCGGCCGAGCCGGTCGGCGCGCAATGCCGGGGCGCTGCCACCGGAGCCGTTCTGAGTCATCAGACTCTCTCCTTCTGAAGATCGTGGCGGGCTACGGCGATCAGCGCCGTCACCGCTTCGTCGCTGAGCCCGGCCGCTTCGGCCGCGCGGAGCCATTCCTCTAGCGACCCGCGCAGCGCCTGCTGCGCGTCGGGCGCGGCCTCCGCGGAGGAGGCCGTGATGAACGTGCCCTGGCCCGGGCGGCCGCCGGCCAGCCCTTCGTGCTCGAGCTGCCGGTAGGCCTTGACCACCGTGTTGGGGTTGATCACCAGGTCGCTGGCGACGTCCTTGACCGTGGGTAGCCGGTCACCTTCCCGCAGGTAGCCCAGCAGCAGCGACTGCCGTACCTGGTGGACGAGCTGCAGGTAGGGCGGGACGCCAGAGGAGCCGTCGAGCTGGAACCGGAACATCAGCCTTCTTCCATCATCACATCATACTATGATGTTGGTATAACAGTAGAAGGCTCGCGCCGGAACTGTCAAGCCATCTGTCCAGCTCCCGCCAGGCCAGCCCCGTCCATCCTGACGTCAGCCCCGGGCCCCGCTCGGCCCGGCTCGGCTCAGCACCGTCGGCGACCGCCTCGATACGCTCGGCGGCAATACTGCGGCCGCACGGCTTTGCCCATCCCCGTCCTTCGCTCAGCCCCGTCAGCCAGATTCTGTGCACAACCCTGTGGATGGCCTGTGTAAAACGACCCGTACCCTCTGATTACGGCCGGGAATGCTGGGGATCCCAGCCCGGGAAGGTTAGCCAAAAGCGGCCTTCACCTGCGCAAACGCTATACACACCCTGTGCATAAAAAAGGCGATAATTTGTCCACACGCCACGCCGTAATGACACGCAAGTAAACCAAATGTTTATCGCAGGTATATCGATCTGTGATTTAGAGTCGGGACCGTGAAAGCTTAAAACCAGAAACGGTGAGTCCGGGGCGCTTGTCAGGGGAAGACAATCGCAATGGTGACATATGCGTAACCGGACCAATCCAGGCGCTCGCAGACTGCAGGCCACCGCGGCGGCACGGCGCTCACCGCTGGCTTAACGGGGAGGACCGACATGAAGATGAAGATCCGGCCAGATGACGCCAGCATGCTCCAGATGAACGACTGGCTCGCCGAGCTGCGGGAGGGGGACTGGGCTGAGCCGCGGGAGGGAGACGGGGCTGAGCCGACCGATGACGGCCGCGCCGCGTCCGCCCGCGGCGACGTCCGGCCAGCAGTCCCGCCCGAGGCCCCGGTCCGTCCCGCGCCGCCTGTCCAGGCCGCATCGCCTGTCCCCGCGCCGCCCATTGTTCCCGCCTGGCCTGCCTCCCCGCCGCCCTCCCGGGCCGCGTCGCCGGCCTTCGTATCGCACGCTCTCCCCGCCTGGCGGCTGGCCGCCGCGGCCCCTGCCGTTCCCCCCGGGCCTGCCGTTCCCGCGCATTTTGCGGCCCCTGTTGCTTCCTCCGTCGAGGCGGCTACCCCCGTCGAAGGTGCACCTCACCCCGAGCCCGAGGCTCACCCCGAGGCTCCGGCTCAGACCGGGCCTGAGGCTGAGGCCGGGCCTACCGTACGGGCCTTGATCGGCGATCAGCTGCGGATGCCGGTCATGTGGTGCGAAATGGGTTCCTGCATCTCCTCGCATGCCGATCCGGCCGCGCTCGGCGAGGGTGACATGCGGGTCCGCGCTATCGCCGCCGGCTGGCGTATTGACGCCTTCGGCCGGCTGGCCTGCCCGCGGTGCCAGCAGAACGACCCGGGCTTCCGGGCCTCCTGTCCCGTCGTCCCGTGGGACCGTTACACGGCCATGGCCAGAGCGGCCCGGATCATCGCCGGCCACCGCGACCAGCCAGCTTGACGCCTGCGGCGCGACAACCAGCCAGCTTGACGCCTGCGGCGCGAGCCACGGCGTCGGCTGGCGACGACCCGGCCACCGGGGGAGCCGGTGCGCATAGAGGGGAATTGATGATCCAGGAATGCGCCGGGGACCCCGTCCCCGGCCGGTGGCCGCAGGCCGGCGGCCGCGCCCTCTACCGCAGCCGCGACGAGATCGGCCCGTCGGCCCGGGCCGCGTCCGTGACCCAGCTGGCGGGCAAGATCGGCGGCGGCTGGCTGACGCTGGCCGCGGAGATGGCAGGCTTGACGACCGGCAGCTGGCGCCCCCCGCCGGATCGCCTCTCGCCAGATCCCGCCTTGCCCCGGGTCGCCACCCGCACGCTCCGCGCCGACGCCGGATCAGTGCACGCCGCCCGGGACTTCACCGTCACTACCCTGCGCCGCTGGGGCACCGCCGACCGCAGCCAGGACATCGCACTCGTGGTCTCTGAGCTGCTCACCAACGCGCTCCGGCACGCCCTGCCGGGATCCGCCGGCGACGGCCGGCCCAGCTGGCCGATCCGGCTGGGCCTGCTGCAGCCCGGGTCCTGCGTGCTGTGCGCTGTCGCCGACCCAAGCCGGACGGCTCCCGTCTTGCAGGCGCGCGGTTCTCTCGCCGAGACCGGCCGCGGCCTGCACCTCATCTGCGCCCTGAGCGACCAGTGGGGTTACACGCCTAGCGACACAGGCAAAGTCGTGTGGGCCATGTTCGTCCAGCGGTTAACGGGAACCCCATCAAGCACCTAAAAGTCTCCACAGAGCGCAAACCATCCACGTTATCTGCGCGCGGGCCGGCTCCTGGCGGCTGCCGTCACTCCGGACGCCACGATGAGCGAACCTCCCTCGGGGCGAGATGATCACTGCGGTCCGCGCTGGTATTCTTGCCGCTCAACCCCGCAACCCGGGCGGAGCGTGGATCGTGCCCTCATCAGTTCCCGTCATCGACCTCGCGCCCTGGCTCAGCGGAGACGACCGGGCCCGGGGCGCGGTCGCCGCCGAGGTTGACGCCGCGCTGCGGAGCGTGGGCTTCTTCTTGATTACCGGTCACGGCGTGCCGGACGAGCTGCGCGCGCAGCTGCGCGCGCGGGCCCGGGCGTTCTTCGCGCTGCCGCGGGAGACCAAGGCGCGCTACGCGGTCACCGTCGGCGGCCGGGGCTGGCTGCCGCCGGGTGTCGAGGCCAACGGCTACGCCGAGGGTACCTCGACGCCGCCGGACCTGAAGGAGTCCTTCGCGGTCGGCGCCGACTCACCGACCGGCGACCCCGACGTCGACGGGTACTGGTTCCAGTCCAATGTCTATCCCGCCGAGGTGCCGGCCCTGGAGCCCGCGACCGCCGCCTACCTGGCCCGGATGCGCGCGCTCGCGGACGAGCTGCTGGTGCTGTGTGCCGCCGCACTGGGCACCGAACCCGGCTTCTTCACCCGGTACACCGGGCACGCCACGTACACGATGAACATCAACTGGTACCCGCTGATGGCGGTGGCCGGGCCGCCCGAACCCGGTCAGTTCCGGATCGGCCCGCACACGGACTTCGGCACCGTCACGATCTTGGACCGGGAGCCGGGCCGCGGCGGCCTGCAGGTGTGGACCGAGCAAGACGGCTGGCAGGACGCGCCGTACGAGCCCGGCGCCTTCACCGTCAACACCGGCGACCTGCTGGCCCGCTGGAGCGGCGACCGGTGGAAGTCCAACCGGCATCGCGTCCTGCCCCCGCAGGCCGAAGCGCCGGAGGAGGACCTGGTCTCGCTGGTCTACTTCTACGAGGCCGACTACGACGCGGTGATCGAGGCGCTGAAGCCGCCGATCGGCCAGCCGAACGATTATCCGCCGGTCAGGTCGGCCGAGTTCATCAAGGAACGACTGGACGCGATCACCGTCGGCTAGGAGCCACCTATGACCTGCACGCTGCACGTGGCCTGGGACGACGAACTGGCCGGCTACGACTTCGGCCCTGGTCACCCGCTGGCGCCGGTCCGGCTCGAGCTGACGATGGAGCTGGCGCAGGCCTTCGGCCTGAGCCGTCAGGACGGGGTCTCGGTGGTGGTCCCGCCGACGGCCGCCGACGCCGACCTCGAGCTGGTCCACAACCCGGCCTACATCGCCATGGTGCGGCTGGCCAGCGACCCGGAGCTGCTGTCCCGGGGCGGCCCGCCGGCCCGCGACATGACCGAACGCGCCCTGCTCATGCACGGGCTCGGCACCCCCGACGACCCGGTATTCGCCGGGATGCACGACGCGGCCGCCAAGGTGACCGGAGCCACCCTGGCCGCGGCGCGGGCGGTCTGGACCGGGTCCGCGCAGCACGGGGTCAGCATCGCGGGCGGCCTGCACCACGCGATGGCCGGTCACGCCAGCGGGTTCTGCATCTACAACGACCCGGCGATCGCGATCGCCTGGCTGCTGGCCCAGGGCGCGGAGCGGATCGCCTACGTCGACGTGGACGTGCACCACGGCGACGGCGTGCAGGCGGCGTTCTGGAACGACCCGCGGGTGCTGACCATCAGCCTGCACGAGCACCCGGACACGCTGTTCCCCGGCACCGGGCGGGCCGCCGAGGTCGGCGGCCCGGACGCCCAGGGCAGCGCGGTCAACGTCGCGTTGCCCGCCGGCACCGGGGACGCCCGGTGGCTGCGGGCCTTCGACGCCGTGGTGCCGCCGCTGCTACGGGAGTTCAGCCCGCAGCTGCTGGTCAGCCAGCACGGCTGCGACACCCACTGGAGCGACCCGCTGGCCAGCCTGGAGCTGACCATCGACGGGCAGCGCACCGCGCACGCCGCGCTCCACGCGCTCGCGCACGAGGTGGCTGGCGGCCGCTGGCTGCTCACCGGTGGCGGCGGCTACGAGCACGTCGACGTCGTGCCCAGGACCTGGACCCACCTGCTCTTCGAGGCCGCGGGGCGGCCGCTGGACCCGGCGTCGGCCACGCCGCAGTCGTGGCGCCAGTACGTCACCGCGGCGACCGGCCGGACCGCGCCCGAGCAGATGACCGAGGGCGGCCGGGGGGACTTCGTCTCCTTCGAGGCCGGCTACCACCCGGGTGACCCGGCCGACCAGGCCATCGTGGCCGCCAGGAAAGCCGTCTTCCCGTTGCACGGCCTGATGCCCTGAACCTCCGGCGACGCCGCCCGGCCGGCCCGAGCTGGCCATAGCGATAGACCACCGTGGTGTCCACGACCATTGCGACGGTCCATCGTCGCGGCCGGAAGCTGCACCGGGAACCCCGGCATAGCCTGGGGGGCAAGCAGGTAAGCGGGGGCGAGCACCGCGGCCCGTTCGGTAAAAAAGAGGCTGAATGGCTGAGACTGAGCAAGGTCCGGTGACCGCGATCCTGGTCGTCAACGTCGGGTCGAGCAGCCTGAAGCTGCGCGTCCTGAACGACGCGGACTCGGTTACAGCCTCCGCCGATCTGCCTGCGCCGCGCGGCGCGGCCGACACCGCGGCGATCGAGGCGGCGATCGAGCCGTTCGGCAAGGTGCACGCGGTCGGGCACCGGATCGTGCACGGAGGCCAGGAGTTCACCGGGCCGGTGCTGATCGACGCCGACGTCAGGAGCCGGATCGGGGCGCTTACCGACCTGGCCCCGTTGCATCAGCCCAAGTCGCTGGCCGCGCTGGACGCGGTGCGGGCGGTGCTCCCCGACGTGCCCGCCGTCGCCTGTTTCGACACCGCGTTCCACGCCACCATCCCGGCGGCCGCCGCCACCTTCGCGCTGCCGGCGTCGTGGCGAGAGCGCTGGACGCTGCGCCGGTTCGGGTTCCACGGGCTGTCGCACGCCTACGTCTCGCGGCGGGCGGCGGAGCTGCTCGGCGGCGATGGCTCCGCGCTGCGGGTGGTCAGCTGCCACCTGGGGGCGGGCGCGTCGCTGGCGGCGGTGCTGGGCGGCCGCAGCGTGGACACCACGATGGGCTTCACGCCGCTGGACGGCCTGGTGATGGCGACCAGGTCCGGTTCGGTCGACCCCGGGCTGGTGCTGTGGCTGCAGACGCACGCGGGGATGCCCGCGGCCGAACTCGGCGACGCCCTGGAGCACGAGTCCGGCCTGTACGGCCTGGCCGGGACCGGCGACATGCGGGACATCCTGTCCCGGGCCGCGGCCGCGGAGCCGCGCGCGGAGCTGGCCCGGGACGTGTACCTGCACCGGCTGGCCGGCAGCGTGGCCGCGATGGCCGCCGCCCTGGGCGGACTCGATGCGCTGGTGTTCACCGGCGGCGTCGGCGAGAACTCGGCCGAAATCCGGTCCCGAGCCGCCGGCAGGCTCGGTTTCCTCGGCGTCCGCGTCGATCAGGAGCGGAACGCGGCCGGGACCGGTGACCGGGACATCGGGGCGCCGGACGCCGGAGTCCGCACCCTGATGATCGCCGCCCGCGAGGACATCGAGATCGCCCGCCAGGTCCGCGCCGTCGTCCACCCGTAAAACGGCGGTGAGCACCGGGCAGTCGGGTGAGCAGCCTGGGGAGCAGTCCGGGCCGAAGGCTGGTGAGCTGGCGGCGGCGTTGCGGGCGGCCGCGCGCTGCGGGTGGCGACCCAGTTCGGCGTGCCGGTCACCAGCCGGGGCGGCGGTACCTCCATCGCCGGCAACGCGGTCGGCCCCGGCCTGGTGCTCGACTTCTCCCGGCACCTGAACCGGGTGCTGGCGGTGGACCCGCGCCGACAACTAGGACGAGCGGCTCGTCAGCCCAGCCGGGCGCTGTCGATCTGGTCGAAGTCACCGACGCCGTTGCTGACGCCGCCGCCGCCGGACCACTGCCACATCAGCGCGTAGCGGCTGGAGCTGCTCTGGCCGCCGAAGAACTGCGCGCACCCGCCGGACCTCAGGCACCAGCCGGTCGGGGCGTTACCGAAGTTCGTGGTTTCCGGCTCATAGGTCCACTCGTAGGTGTTCGGCAGCGAAGCCGCGGCCCCGGTCCCGAAGATCGAGGCCCAGATCCCGGCCGAGGAGTAGACGCCGACCTTGTAGTGCGAGTGCGCCGCGATGTAGGCGGCGAACCCGTTGAACTCGGCCCGGTCCACGGTCGCCGGGATGTAGGACTGCTTCACTACCCCGCTGCACGGTGAGGTGTAGACGCTGTTCCAGCCGTTGTCGTAGGCAGGCGCGACACCGGGCAGCTCGATGTCGGCCCAGACGACGGGGTAGTTGATGTGCCCCTTCGCGATGTCGGCCAGGGCCTGGCCGGCCTGCCGTACGCCCCAGGAGCTGGCTTCGGCCGAGGTTCCGTTGTAGTGGGGGTCCACGCCCGGTCCGCCCATGAACCAGTACACGCCGTCACCGACACCCTTGTGGTAGGTGACGTAGTTGGTGTAGGCCTGCGCCGCGTTGGTCGCGGAGAACGCGATGAAGCCGCCCCTGCAGCCGAGCCAGTACGACCAGCTCCCGGTCATCCCGATGTAGCCGCCGTAGCTGCCGCCGATGCGCGGCATGCTGTACGGCGCTCTGCCCGCCACGGGGATCGGAAAGCTGTCGCTGCCCCACCAGAATCCGGGCGGCTTGTCACCGGCGGGCTGCCGGGCCGCGGCGGTGACCGCCCGGCTGGTGCCCGCCGTCACGGTAGCCGTGGCCGTCCCGCCCAGGGCTAGGGCCAGCACCAGGCCGGCCGCCAGCGGAATCCATGTCCGTTTCATGATGCCTCCACGTGGCTCCTGGGGTCACGGCCCCGAAGGTCCCCTCAGGCTCCATACCCTTATCTGTCCCATCTCGAGCCGAACGGACCGTCCTGCGTGCCTCCGCGCCCCCTTTTTTCGCCGGATCTCCCGCGAGCGCGCCCTCCCGCCGACCCCGCATAGCCTGGTCGCATGCAGGTAACCGGGGGTGAGCTGGCGGCGGCGTTGCGGGCGGCCGGGGTCGGCCACGTGGACGATTCGGCCCGGCGGCGGGCCGAGTACTCCTCCGACGCCTCGAACTACCGGGTCGTGCCGGCCGTGGTGGCGTTCCCGGCGCACGTGGACGAGGCGGCCGCGGCGCTGCGGGTGGCGACCCAGTTCGGCGTGCCGGTCACCAGCCGGGGCGGCGGTACCTCCATCGCCGGCAACGCGGTCGGTCCCGGCCTGGTGCTCGACTTCTCCCGGCACCTGAACCGGGTGCTAGCGGTGGACCCGCAGGCGCGGACCGCGGTCGCCGAGCCCGGCGCCATCCTGGACGACATCACCGCGGCCGCGGCCGCCTTCGGGCTGCGGTTCGGGCCCGACCCGTCCACCCACGCGCGGGCCAGCATCGGCGGCTCGATCGGCAACAACGCCTGCGGCTCCCGCGCCCTGAGATACGGCCGAACGGCCGACAACGTCGTCAGCCTGGACGTCCTGATGGCGTCGGGGGAGCGACTGCCGGCCCGCCGGTTCGGCCGTGACGGCCTGGCCGCCGCCGGGCCGGCCGGGGCCGCGCTCGAGAAGCTGATCGCGCCGCGGCTGGGGCTGATCCGCACCGAGTTCGGCCGGTTCACCCGGCAGGTGTCCGGTTACTCGCTGGAGCACCTGCTGCCCGAGAACGGGGCGGATCTGGCCAAGTTCCTGGCCGGCACCGAAGGCACGCTCGGTATCGTCGTCGGGGCGACGGTCGCTCTGGTGCCGTCGCCGCCCGCGGTGGCGCTGGCCGTACTCGGCTACCCGAGCATGCCGGAGGCCGCCGACGCGGTGCCCGGCCTGATACCGCACCAGCCGGTGGCGCTGGAGGGCATGGACGCGCAGATGGTGCGGGTGTTCCGCGCCCGCCGGGGCGCCGCGGCCGTGCCCGGGT
>JALYVS010000412.1 GCA_030853115.1 Actinomycetota bacterium | reverse complement strand
GACCTGTCCTGGGCGCTGCTGCCCTGGCGGATCATCATCCTCACCGAGGGCCTGTTCCTGCTCGTCACCGCCGTGGCCCGCCACGGCGGCTCCCAGCTGCTCGGCGGCCTGGCCGGGCATTCCGTGCTGGCCACCACGGCGGTATCGGCCGCCGCCAGCAACGCCGTCAACAACCTGCCCGCCTACCTCGCCATAGAAGCCGCCGTCCCCGCCGGCCACACCACCCAGCTGCTGGGGGTCCTGCTCGGCACCAACGCGGGGCCGCTGGTGCTGGTGTGGGGATCACTGGCGACCTTGCTGTGGCGCGAGCGGTGCACGGCCCGCGGACTCACCATCGGCCCCGGCCGCTTCGCCCTGATCGGCCTAGGCGGCGTCCCCATAATCCTGCTCGGCGCCTGGGCCGCCCTGACGCTGCCCTGACAGCCCGCCGGTTCCTCCTGACGCCGGTGCCCGCGCGCCCCTGCTCCCGCGCCGCAGCTGACCAGAGAACCCGTGGTGCAGGAAAGACCCCTCACCACAACCCCTTGGCGGTGCCTGTAACCAGGTCGCGCCTGCGGCGGACTCGGCCTACAGCGCGGTGTGGGCCGAGTCCAGGAAAAGGGCACTTACCCCCGCCCACTGCCCGTCGACGCTCGGCCGTCGGCCCTATGACCTGCGGCACGCGGCGGTGTCCTTGTCGCAGAACTCGGGGGTGCCCGCGACCGAGGTAGCCCGCCGGGCACGGCGTCGCGGCCCTGCTGAAGGTCCACGCGCACTGCATCGACGGGCAGGCCAACGCGGCCAACAGGCGGATCAACGACGCCCTCGGCACCCATGACTCCCAGCCCGACCCCGCCGATGAGGGCGACGGCGAGGATGAGCAGGCATCATAAAATCGCAGGTCAGAGGGCAAGAATCGGGCCGGACGGTCAGCGTAACCGCTCCCACCGTTTCGTCCGTGGATTTTTCGGCCTCTGTCCGTGGATTTTTCGGCCCCAAAATTCGGTGCCCACGGACGCATAGCGGACGGCGGCGGCGTGAAATCACACCTCGAAGCGCGTCCGTGCTGGTCAGCGGGGGGTGACTTGGCCGGAGCGAGCGGGCTGTAAAACCGTCGGCTCAGCCTACGATGGTTCGAACCCATCACCTGCCACACGCTGCGGAAACGGCCCGCTAGCTGCGATATCTCGCGCTAGCGGGGCGTTTCTTCTCTGTCCCGTCATGTGTCACCTTGTAACGCTGTAGGGCGTTGTGTTGCGGTGTCCACGGACGCATAGCGGACGGGAATCGGGGCCAGGGAGCGGTGTGCGGGACCGTCGGCTTTGCACGGACGGCCACGGACGGGTGCCGCGACCACGGACGAGCCACGGACCAGGTCGCCGGAGGCGGCCCGTGCGCGGCTTGACGTGCGCGGCCGAGTCGGGCGTGCACCCCGGTGTGGCCGCCCGGCGACCCGGTGATTACCAGGTCAGGCGCGGGCATCGCTCGGCGGCCGGGGCATGCTGCCGGGCGTGAGCTGGCTAAGCTCACAGGCACCGGATCCTGTTGGTCCGGGTGGGAACGACGCGCGACGAGCGGCCGACGAGCAGCCCGGACCTCATAGGGCGGCAGGGGGTGGTCCTCCTGCGAAGTGCCGGGTGATCCATGCGGAGACGGCAGTGGCGGTGTCTTCCGGTGCCCCGGCGCTGGTATCGACGTGCTCGGGGATGTTGCGGCGGAGCCACTGGCCGAACGCGACCTGCTCCTCGATATCCCGGCTGCGCCAGGGCGGCCGGGCTGCCATGCGGGCGCGGCGCAGTTCATCGGGGCAGTCGAGCACGATGAACTGGATGTCCCCGATCCAGCGCCGGGCGGGGAGTGCCTCGAGGTGCTCAGGGATGAAGGGGCCGAGCAGAACGGTGGACAGCCCACACTGGGCGACGCCGTGGGCGACCGACAGCCAGGCGTCGCGGAACGCGGCCCAGTCGATCGGCTGGCTGCCGCTGAGCGTCTGCGCAGAGTCCAGGAGCCAGTCGACGTCGAAGGTGACGCAGCGGCCCGCGAGCATGCGGGCGAGCGGGGCGAGCACGGCGGTCTTCCCCGAGCCCGAAGCGCCGGTGACGACGAACAGCGGCCCCCGGGCGGCATGCTCGTCCGCCCTGCCGCACTGCGGACAGACGGCCTGCCCGCGGTCATGCTCCATGACGACCGGCTGGTCGCAGAACTGGCAGTAGTGCATGACAACAGTCTGATGCACCGTGCTTTCCACGGCACGGGCCGCGCCAGCGTCGTGTTCCGGCTTGACGTGCGCCGCCGAGTCGGGCGTGCATCCCGGTGTGTCCGCCCGGCGGCCCGCGTGATTTCCCGGGACGAGGGCGGCCGGGAAGGCGGGTGCGCTGATGGCTGGGCGGGCGGTCCGGGAGACCGTGACGCTTGCGGGGCGGGCGGAGCGGGCGCGGGTCGCCCGAGCGTTCGTAAAGGGGGTGCTAGGCCCGGGACACCCGTGCGAGGATGTAGCCACCCTGCTGGTAGGCGAACTCTTCGGCAATAGTGTCAGGCACAGCGGCTCGGGTGCTCCCGGCGAGACGGTCACGGTCGCGGTCAAGACGGGGAACGACGTTATCCGGGTCGAGGTCACCGACCTGAGCGGGCCGGGGGTGCCTGAGCCGCGCCCTGCTGGTAGTGAAGCGGAAGACGGCCGGGGGCTCCAACTCGTTGTCCGCCTTGCCGCACGGTGGGGATGGCAGCGGCGCGGCGGGCGGACGGTGACCTGGTTCGAGATACGGCATGGCCTGCCCCCGGTCGGCGATTGACCTTGGAGAATACCTGGCCCTGGGCGCGACCAGTCAGCGCTGACTGCCCGGCGAGGTACACGGGAGGTACATCGGAGGTATAAGGCAGGTACATCTGGGGTCGATCCGAGGACCATGACCATAGACCTTGTGGAGCGCACCTCAGGTGGACAGGCTATCGCCTGGCGTCCTGTCCAAGGGCCTGCCTCATGCCGACCCTGCTCCGTATGGTGCTCGGCTGGCCCGAAGAGCCGCCTGCGGGCGGGTGGGGGCCGACCCTCTAGTATCCGGCCGGGGAAGGCCGACGATGCCGAGGCGGGCCAGAGCCGAGGTCAGGGCGCTGGGCGACTCGGCCTCCAGCAACCGGGCACGCCGCCCCGCGCCGGCCATTGCCCACCAGTGCCCCGTTGCCCTCCCGAACCAGATGACTGCTGTGGGGAACTTGCTTTCCAGGCTGGCCAGGGCGCGGGTGATGTCCTGGGTAGGGCCGGAGTCCGAGGGCGGGCGGACGCCTGGCCGGGGGTATGCGGCTGCACGGGCCGGCTCCTCCTTGTCGCCTGGAGCGTGGTTCCTGGGCTACGCGACGTAGAACGGGCCGTCGTTGGTCTCTAGGACGCCGTGCGTCACGAGGAACTGCTTCGCTCGCCGGTAGGTGCTGGGGCTGGCCTCGACGTCGGCCTTGCGCCCGAAGACCTCGTTGCCGGGCAGGACCGACCCGCGTTCCCGGGCGCGTGCCCATTCCGCGATCTCGGCGGCGATCCTCTGGTACGTCTTCCCGCTGCCGCGCCACGAAGTGACCTGGGCGTCGGTCGCTTTCACGATGCTTTCGCCCGCATCTCGGCGGCGATGCCCGCCCGCTCGGCCTTCTCGATCACCAGGGCATCCCTGAAGTCCCGGAGGAGGTCCGGCAAGGCGGGATCGCCCATCGTGTCCGCGTACCGCGTCACCAGGGCCAGCACCGCCCGGAGACGTCGGTCAGCTCCGCCGTGGTGAGGTCGTCAAGTGTCACGGCCCTGACCGGTCCCGCCCGGTGCGGAAGCTCCGGCAGCGGCATGCCGAGGGCCTCGGCCAGGTCGTCGCGGTACCGGCGCAGCAGCAGGGGGAGCAGCCGTCCCGGCAGGTAGCTGCGATACTTCTCGCTGATCAGCTTGTCAGCGCTGTCGTGGGCTTCGGTGAGCTGGTCCTTCGTCAGCTCGGAGAAGGTGCGCACTGTCTCTCCCTGGCTTGCGGCGGTGGCATGGACGGGTCCGGGGCGCCGAGGGGCCATTCCGCAAGCCGCCTACGGGGTACCGGCCCCGGACCTCGCCCTCGGCGCGAAGGCCCTAACCAGCGCACCGGGAACGTATGGCTAGCGTGGCATCCCGGGCGTACCGTGGGTATTGACAACGTGAGCGCTCTGTGATGGCGCAAAACCAGGGTCGCTGTGGGCGTAGTCCGGCGCAGAAGGGGCGTAGTGAGCGTGGAACCAGGGGAGTCCAGCGCAAAGAAGAGGCTCGGGGCGGAACTTCGGGCGCACCGCACGCGGAGGGGCTGGACCCAGGTAGAGCTGGGCGCGAAGATCGGCTACAGCGGCTCGTACGTCTCCGACGTGGAACGAGGCGACAAGGGCGCAACCGACGACTTCGCGAAGCGCTGCGACAGCGAAGACGCCTTCGACCTCCCAGGGACGTTCCTGCGGCTATGGGAAGACCTGCAGCGGGAGTCGTTTCCGACCTGGTTCGCGCCGGTCCTCCCGATACAGCGGGAGGCAACCAAGATCACCGGGTGGGATAACGGCGCGGTTCCGGGTCTTCAGCAGACCGAAGACTACGCACGCGCGCTGGTGAAGGCCCGTCGCCCGCACGACGACGAAGGGTCCATAGAGCGCACTGTGCGCGGGCGCATGGAGCGTCAGGCGACCTTGGTGCGCCCCTATCCCCCGAAGCTCACGCACATCATCCACGAGGGAGCACTGCGGCACGTCATCGGTGGTCCCGAAGTCATGGCAGATCAGCTCGACAAGCTGATCAAGACCGGAGACGCCCTGGGAACGGTCATCCAGGTACTCCCGTACTCCGCTCACGACCATGCTGGGGTTGAAGGTCTCCTCTACCTCTACGAGCGCACCGGGCAGCCAGACGTGGCCTACTCGGAGTGCTTCGGCGGCGCACGCCTGATCCACGACCCCGCGGAGATATCCGACCTCACTACAGTGATGGGGATGCTCCGTGCGGCGGCGCTGTCGCCAAGGGACTCGGTAGCGCTCATGCGACAGATCAGGAGAGACCTTGACTGAGACGAACTGGCGGAAGTCCAGCTACAGCGGCGGCTCCGGGGGAGAATGCGTACAGGTCGCCAGCGCCCCCGGTCACGTGGCCGTGCGGGACACGAAGGACAACGGGAACGGGCCGGTTCTGCGGGTAAGTCCTGCTAAGTGGTCCCAGCTAATGCGGTCGCTCAAGAAATAGCCTAATCAGCACGACACCCCCACCCCCGGTAGGCCGCTCTACCGGGGGTGCTTCGACTCAGCCCTATGCCCCGAGGCGGTGAGAGACGCTTGAAACCTGTGTGCCATCGGCCGGGCAGAGGTGTACGGGTGCGTCTTTCTGAGGGGTGTGTTATTTCGGGTTGTTTCGGTCATGCGGTGAGGCCGAGGTGCTCGATGCTGGCGGGGTCGTAGCGGGCCAGGTGGTGCTCGCTGCGGTAGCGGTTCTTGTAGT
>JALYVS010000411.1 GCA_030853115.1 Actinomycetota bacterium | reverse complement strand
CTGGGCGGCGGGCTGGCTGTATTTGTCGAGGATGAGGAGGTCGGCCGGGCGGAGGTGCTCGCGGTCGGCGAGGTCGACCAGGTCGGTGACGGCGCAGTCGTAGACGGCGGCGAGGATGGCCAGCAGGTAGGGGGTAGGCCGCCGGCCGGTCGGCTCGGGGCCGTGGCCGGGCCAGTTCTCGTATTCCGACAGGTGCGGGGCGGTCATCGAGGCGATGCCGCCGGGGTCCAGGCCGGTGTTCCCGCGGAACTCGTTGATCCGGTCGGCGGTGTCTTGCAGGGACCAGCCGTAGGCCTCCCGCCACGCCGCCCGGGGCCGCAGCCGGTAACGGCGGGCGAACTCCGCCGCGATGTCCCGGTAGCCCAGGCCCAGCGAGCGCATCTGCTCCCGCAGCAGCCGCTTTTCCCTGCGCTCGCTCGTCTTCGCGTACGCCATCGCTCGCATCTTCCCGTTGGCCGGCCCGCGCGCTCGGCCGGTGCGAAATGGCCCAGGCGGGTAAAGCTATGTTCCAGCGTAACTACACAAACTGCCCGCGACAGGCACTCGCACGGATAGAAACGCATTCCGGGCTGGCAAACAGGGGAAACAGTTCTGATCGCGCCCTTTGACGGCACCCGGCGGCTGAATTCCTCTATGTCCGCGCATCGAGCAGGCGGCCGGCCTTGTCGAGTGCAAGATGCCACGGGAATGCCCCGGTGCGGCTTCCGCCGGTGCGGGGCGGGTGCGGCTCGAACCCGCCGGGGCCGAGGAGGATGTGCACGCCTTCGCTGCGGAGCGTTTCGACGCTCCGGCGGAACGCGACCCGGCTGGCAAGCGCGGAGTTCACGAACGGCAGCACGACGATAGGGGTGTCCATTCCGGTCATCTCGGCGAGGATGCCGAGAGCGTAGGTGTCACTGGTGCCCTGCGCCCATTTGTTGACCGTGTTGTAGGTCGCCGGGGCGACGATGATGGCGTCCGGGATCCGTGACCTGGGCGAGCCTGGCTTGCTGTAGTGGCTGCGGACCGGATTGCCGGTCAACTGCTCGATGACGGCCTGGTCGAAGAATTCCAGGGCGGCGGGGGTCGCGACCACCTGGACCGCCCAGTCCCGGTCAAAGGCAAGCTTCACCAGGGTGCCGATTGCCGTGGCGGGTCCTGCGCCGCAGACGATGACGGACAGGACGCGACCGGGTGTGCCGCTGGTCAGGACGTTACTCCGATCCGCGTGGCGAACTGGTCGACATCCCGGCGGATGCTAGCCGGGGCCGCGGTGCGCAAGTCGCGGACGAGCCGGTGAACCGAGGGCCGGCCCGCGACTTCCTCGGGGGCGGTGGACTCGGCGGCGCGGAGCGCAGTATAAGCCTGCTCGTGCCGCCCCCACTGGAAGAACGCCCGTGACACGTCGAGGAGAAGGGTTGCCTTCCGCTCGGTCACGGTGATCTTGCTGAGGTCAACCCTGCGGGCCACGTCGATCGCCGTTCCGGCGTCGCCGAGGGTCACGGCGATGTTCACGCGGTGCACCAGGGCATTGGCCAGGCCGAACGCAGTCCAGCGGAGATTCCCGTCCGCATCCATCCCAAGTCGCCTCGCTGCCTCGTCAGCCTCGCCCAGCAGCTCATGGGCGATTCTGCGGTTGCCGTGATGGGCCGCCGCGACCGACCCGCGCAGCAGAAGCGCCCCGTAAACCGACAGCGAGTCAGGGGTGGCGGGCTTCATGTCATGGTCAAGCCGCGCGGCGTGGCTGCTGGCGGCAGAGACGGCAGCGACCATGTGCCCGCCGCTCATCAGGGTGTGGGTGATGATGCGGGCGCTCGCCCCGATCGTGACGGGATCTCCGCTGGCCTGGGCTGCGCGCATGCTGCGGTCGGCCGCGAGGCTGGCCAGTCCCTGGTCATCGAGCTTGAGCAGCAGCCCCGCGGCGACGTGGTACGCGTCCGCCGACAACGCGCAGGCCTCACTCCGGGCATCGCCGGGCAGCATCGCGCATGCCGAGTTCAGCCTGCCGAGCAGGCCGGGAAGGAGCCTGGCCAGCTCAGAGTAGCGGCATGCCTGGTACGCCCGCCGGGCCGCATCAACCTCCGCCGCCAGGGTTCCGGTGCTGGACGGCTGGTCCGGCTCCAGAGCCAGGCTGGCTGCATGCCCGATCAGCACGGACGCGAGTGCCTCAGTCTCGGCGGGCGGACGGCCGGATGCCGACTCGGCGAGCATGGCGCTGACCAGGGACGCGCCGGTCAGCCCGACAAAGGTACGGCGTCGCACCGGGTCCTTTTCCTCCTGCCTCTCTCCTGCAATGAGGCTAAGCAGGCCAGGGATGTCCGGCGCGCCCAGGTCCCGCCCGGCAGCGGCGAGCGTGCCATCGAGGGGGGGCACGTCTTGCCTGTGCTCCGACTGGCGGCCCGGAGCCGGGGGTGCGGACTGCCCGTGGTCAACGCGTGCCGGAACGGCCGCGGTCTGGCTGTATTTGTCGAGGATGAGGAGGTCGGCCGGGCGGAGGTGCTCGCGGTCGGCGAGGTCGACCAGGTCGGTGACGGCGCAGTCGTAGACGGCGGCGAGGATGGCCAGCAGGTAGGGGGTAGGCCGCCGGCCGGTCGGCTCGGGGCCGTGGCCGGGCCAGTTCTCGTATTCCGACAGGTGCGGGGCGGTCATCGAGGCGATGCCGCCGGGGTCCAGGCCGGTGTTCCCGCGGAACTCGTTGATCCGGTCGGCGGTGTCTTGCAGGGACCAGCCGTAGGCCTCCCGCCACGCCGCCCGGGGCCGCAGCCGGTAACGGCGGGCGAACTCCGCCGCGATGTCCCGGTAGCCCAGGCCCAGCGAGCGCATCTGCTCCCGCAGCAGCCGCTTTTCCCTGCGCTCGCTCGTCTTCGCGTACGCCATCGGAGCGCCTTCCAGTCCGTCAGGCCCGCAGCTGCCGCAGCACCGACCAGGCAGGTAGCCGAGTCCCTAGCGTAGCCGCACGCACGCAACCCGCGACAGCAAAGCCACTAGCAAAGGCGTCATGGCAATGCACGGACTTCCCAAGACAGAACCCGGCAGCTTAGAGCCTGACGAGATCACCAGCCGTCGAGCGAGAAGGCGCCCTGTTCAGTGATAGCGGCGAGAGCTGCGGCGGTGTAGGGCACGGTGCTGGCCGGGGGATGGGCGGGGTCGACCCAGCAGAGCCCCGCGCACTTGTGCGGCTCCCGGTTGACGGGCTCGCCGGCCCATCGCGCGGCGGTGAAGAAAAACCCGACGCGCCCCTGGCCTTCGGGGTTGCGGTGGTGGACGACGTGGGAGAAGACGAGGTCGGCGGGCTCGATGTCGACGCCGACCTCCTCGGACGCTTCGCGGACCGCGCAGCGGGCGACCGACTCGCCGTCCTCCAGGTGCCCGGACGGGGGGCACAGCTGCCCGTCGGCGTAGCCGGTGCCGGAACGTTCCAGCAGGAGGATCAGCCCGTCGGGACGCTGGAGCAAAACGTAAACGTCCACGATGCTGCGGTAGCGATCCGCCGCCCGGGTCTGCGCTGCCAGGTGCGCCTCGCGAGGCGCATCGAGAGCATTAGTGCCTGCCACGTCAGCCAAGCGTAGTACCACACGCTTCACCCCGGCCCGCGTGACACGACGGACAAGGACCCTCCCTTCCGGATCTATATCGGCACTCGGCGGGAACCTGCTGCCCTGGCGGCGTCAGATTCTGCAGGCCAGCGTCAGCCTGGCCCCGGGAATCATGCGTTCCCACCACGGGGAGTGACCCGAATGCCACCCATTGGTCACTCTTGTCCTGCCAGATTCCTGACCTGCGAGCAGCCCCGCGAGGACGTGAACGATCATGCTCCCTTCATGGCCCGTACCACCGGCATGGCCGGTAGCCGGCCCGGCGGCCCGGACCCCTTGATGGCAGCACACGTGGACCCGGCCCGGCCGCGAGCGGCCCCGGCTACGGGAAATCCGGTGCGTAGCGTGACCTGGCCCGTCCGCGCCGGGATAGTGCCACCGCTCGCTGACGCTTTCACGGTCCGTGCGGACAGCGTGCCCGGGATCGAGGCCACGCTCGCACCCGGCGCGGCGGTAGCGCTCGTTCCCGGCCAGCAAGGCGATGGCCACCCGGACGGCTGGGCGCAGTCGTGCGGGAAGACCCAGCTCGCGTCCCACCTGGCGGGAGTCCTCTGGCAGTCACACAGGATCGACTTCCTGGCCTGGATGAACGCGGCCAGCCGGTCATCGGTGCTGTCCGGGTACGCCGAAGCCGCCGCGCGGCTGGGGCTGGATCACGGCGGCGACGCCGAGTCGGTGGCCGCCCGGTTCGCGGCGTGGCTGGCCGCCACGGCGCGGCAGTGGCTGGTGGTCCTGGACGACCTGCGCGACCCGGCGGGCCTGGACGGCCTGTGGCCAGCCGGTCCCGCCGGCCGGCTGCTGATCACTGCTGCGGGCAGCGAGGTACTCCCCGGCGGGCAGGCGATCACGGTGCCGGTCCCCGTCTTCACCCAGCGCGAGGCGATGGGGTACCTGTTCGACCGGCTGACCACCGACCCGGACCAGCGCAGCGGGGCCTACGACCTCGTCGCTGGCCTGGGCGGCGAGCCGGCCGCGCTCGCACAGGCCAGCGCGGTGATGGCCGGGTCAGGAACTGGCTGCCGTGATTACCAGCGGTACTTCGCCCGGCAGCGGGCGCAGCTGAAGGCTGCGGCGGGCAGCGAGCCGCCCGCCGCCTCGGTCACCTGGCTGCTGTCGGCGGACTACGCCGAGGAACTGCTGCCCGGCGGCGGCACCTGGCCGCTGCTCGTGCTCACCGCGCTGCTGGACAGCCACGGGATTCCCCCGGCCGTGCTCACCGCCCCAGCTGCCTGCAAGTACCTCGCCGGCACGGGCAGCGGCTCCCCGCCAGGACCTGAACAGGCATGGAAGGCAGCGCTGGCCCTGGAACGCACCGGGCTCATCTCCACCGGCCCGGCCAGCGAGCCGTCCGCCTGGATCAGCCCGCCGTTGCAGGCAGCGGCCCGCGCCGCAGCCACCCCGGAACTGCTTAGCCTGGCGGTGCGGGCGGCAGCGGACGCGGTACTGGAGGCGTGGCCGAAGGACCAGCCCCGCTCCGGCCAGGCCGCCCAGATGCGGGCATGCGCGGCCAGCCTGCTCCGCCACGCCGGAGATGCCCTGTGGGCCGGCGGCAGCTGCCACCGGGTGCTGCTGACCGCCGGGCAGAGCATGGCCGCCGCGCGGCTGGCCGGGCCGGCGGTCGCCTGGTGGCGGGAGATCGCCGCCTGCTGCGAGCGGCTGCTCGGACCCGGCCATCCCGACACGCTGGTCGCGGCCGGGCAGCTAGCCGACGCGCTGCTGGCGGCGGGACAGGCAGCCGGCGCCGTGCGCTGCTCGCGGTGGGTCCTGGACGGCCGGGAACGGGTGCTCGGCCCCGGTCACCCGGCCGCGATCGCCGCCAGGGTCAGCCTCGGCCGCGCCCTGGCGGCCTCCGGCGACACGAAGGAGGCGCTGACGGTCCTGCAC
>JALYVS010000410.1 GCA_030853115.1 Actinomycetota bacterium | reverse complement strand
CGGCCTGCCCGCCCCGGGCGGCTGGGGTATTCTCCGCCCGGCCCGCTCGAACAGCAGCGCGCCCTCGGTGAGCATCAGCTCGACGTCCTGGCCCGCGGGGATCTTGATGGCCGCGTCGTGCTGCCAGGTCGCGATCGAGTCGGCCCAGGCTTCCACATGGAAACGCCACAGCCCCTCGCCGGTCACGGTCACGTCCGCGCCCCAGCGGTCGGTGCCCGGCGCCAGCATCCGCATCCGCGTCAGCGGGCTCGCCTTGCGCCGCGGATCTCGCAGCACCACGCCGGCGCTGATGATGCCGTGCCCTTCGCGGAACACGGTGGCGCTGACCTCGAAGGTCTCGCCGGTTATGGCCTTGGCCGGGCGGCGCCCGCAGTCCACGGCCGGCTCGACGTCAAGGATCGGGATTCGTCCAATCACCCCGTCACGCTACCGATTACCAGGCCCTTCATGCCAGCCTGGGCCGGCCCGGGAAAAGCGGTGCCGCGACGGCCGGCCGGGCCGGAATCGGGCGCCGGGGTGGAATCACGGATTATCGTTCCACAATCCCGGGGGCGGTGCGGGGCCGGGGGCGCGGACCCCATAAGGTCTCTCCGTGAGAGCGATACGCCGGTTCACCGTCCGCGTCACCCTGCCCGAACCCCTCGCCGCGCTGCACGGCCTGATGCTGAACCTCCGCTGGTCCTGGCATACGCCGACCGCGGAGCTTTTCGCGTCGATCGACCCCGCCGCCTGGCAGGCTTCCGGCGGCGACCCGATCGCGATGCTCAGCGTGCTGCCGTCGGCCCGGCTCGCCGCGCTCGCGGCCGACGAGGAGTTTCTCGCCCGGCTGCGCGAGGCCGGGCAGGACCTGCGCCAGTACTCCGCCGAGCCGCGCTGGTACGACGCCGCCGACTCCGAACGGCCGGACGGGCCCCCGCGGCCGGCCGCCATCGCCTACTTCTCGCCCGAGTACGGCATCACCGCCGCGCTGCCGCAGTATTCCGGCGGCCTGGGCATCCTGGCCGGGGATCACCTGAAGTCGGCCAGCGACCTCGGCGTGCCGCTGATCGCCGTCGGGCTGCTGTACCGGCACGGTTATTTCACCCAGTCGCTGTCGGCCGACGGCTGGCAGGCCGAGCGGTACCCGGCCGGCGACCCGAACGGGCTGCCGCTCGAGCTGCTCCGCGACGCCGCCGGGTCCGCGGTCCGGATCGCGGTCAGCCTGGCCGCGGGCCGGCAGCTGTCCGCCCAGGTCTGGGTGGCCCAGGTGGGGCGGATCCCGCTGCTGCTGCTCGACTCCTACACCGAGGAGAACGACGCCGACCTGCGCGAGGTCACCGACCGGCTGTACGGCGGCGGCAGCGAGCACAGGCTCCGGCAGGAACTGCTGCTCGGCGTGGGCGGGGTGCGCGCGGTCCGGGCGTTCTGCGCGCTGCGCGGGCACGCCTCGCCCGAGGTGTTCCACACCAACGAAGGGCACGCCGGGTTCCTCGGCCTCGAACGGATCCGCGAGTACGCTGAGCAGGGCCTGAGCTTCGAGGAGGCCATCGAGGTCTGTCGCGCGGGCACCGTGTTCACCACCCATACGCCGGTCCCGGCGGGCATCGACCGGTTCGACCGCAGCCTGGTCGCCGAGCACTTCGCCGACGAGCCGCTGCTGCCGGCCGGCCAGCTGCTCGCGCTGGGCGCGGAGACCTACCCGGGCGGTGACCCGGACGTGTTCAACATGGCCGTGATGGGCATGCGGCTGGCCCAGCGCGTCAACGGCGTCTCGCTGCTGCACGGTCAGGTGAGCCGCGAGATGTTCGCCGGCCTGTGGCCCGGGTTCGACACCCGCGAGGTGCCCATCGGCTCGGTCACCAACGGCGTGCACACCCCCACCTGGGTCGCCCCGGAGATCTTGAGCCTGACTGGGGCCGGGGACTGGGAGCGGGCCGCGGCGGCCCCGGCCGGGGAGCTGTGGGAGGCCCGGCACGTGCTGCGGGCCCGGCTGGTGGCCGAAACCCGGCGGCGGCTGCGTGCGTCCTGGCGCCAGCGCGGTGCCTCGGGCGCCGAGCTGACCTGGATCGACGACGTGCTCGACGAGCACGCGCTGACGATCGGGTTCGCCCGCCGGGTGCCGTCCTACAAGCGGCTCACGCTCATGCTGAACGATCCGGAGCGGCTCAGCGAGCTGCTGAACGACCCGGCGCGGCCGCTGCAGATCGTGGTGGCGGGCAAGGCGCACCCCGCCGACGAGGGCGGCAAGGCGCTGATCCAGCAGCTGGTCCAGTTCGCCGACTCGCGCGGGGTGCGGCGCCGGATCGTGTTCCTGCCCGACTACGACATGGCCATGGCGCACGCCCTGGTGCAGGGCTGCGACGTCTGGCTGAACAACCCGTTGCGGCCGCTGGAGGCCTGCGGCACCTCCGGTATGAAGGCGGCGCTGAACGGCGGGCTGAACGTCTCGGTGCGGGACGGCTGGTGGGACGAGTGGTACGACGGCGCGAACGGCTGGGAGATCCCGTCCGCCGACGGCGTGGCCGACCCCGCCCGGCGCGACGAGCTCGAGGCCACGGCCCTGTACGAGCTGCTGGCCAAAGCGGTGTCGCCGCTGTTCTACGACCGCGACGCCGACGGGATCCCGCTGGGCTGGGTGCAGCGGATCAGGCACACGCTGCGCTCGCTGGGGCCGAAGGTCCAGGCCGAGCGGATGGTCCGGGAGTACGTGTCGACCCTGTACGTGCCGGCCGCGGCCGCCTCCCGCGCGCTGGCCGACGGCGACGGGTTCGGGCCGGCCCGGGAACTGGCGGCCTGGAAGAAGCGCGTCGTGCGGGCCTGGCCCCAGCTGCGGGTCGAGCACGTCGAATCGGAAACCGCCGGGTCGACAGGCCAGCGGCTCGGTTCGGCGCTGGTGGTGCGAGCCTCGGTAGCTCTCGGCGAGCTCACCCCCGACGACGTGACGGTCGAGGTGGTCTACGGCCGCCCCGACGACGACGACGAGATCGTCGCTCCGGCCTACGCGGTGCTGGCCCCCGCGGGGGACGACCCCCTCCCGGCGCCGGGCGGCCTGATCCGCTACTCCGGTGAGGTCCCGCTCGACCAGCCCGGGTCCTTCGGTTACACCGTGCGGGCGCTGCCCCGGCACCCGCTGCTCGGCAGCCGCGCCGAGCTCGGCCTCGTCACCTACCCCCAGGCCCCCGGCGGCCTCACTCACGGCGACCTGCGCTAACCCCCGTGGCCGCCCCCGCCCGGCTGGCGCTGACCGCCAGAATGTCACGCTAGAGAGGAATGGCCATGGCTGAGCTGGTCGAGCTGGAGGTCGCGGACGGCATTGGCACGATCTTGCTGAACCGGCCGCCGGTCAACGCGCTGAACGATCAGCTGACCGCCGAGCTCGCGGACGCCGCCCGCTCGGCCGCGGAGTCGCCGGAGATCCGCGCGGTGATCATCTACGGCGGCGCGAAGGTCTTCGCCGCCGGGGCCGACATCCACGACATGGCGGAGGCGAATTACCCGGCCATGGCCCTGCGCGCGGGCCGGCTGCAGGAGCTCACCGTGCTGATCGCCGGCATCGGAAAACCGGTGGTCGCCGCCATCACCGGGGTGGCCCTGGGCGGCGGGCTCGAGCTCGCGCTGAGCGCCGACTTCCGGGTCGCGGGGGAAAGCGCCCGGCTGGGTCAGCCCGAGATCCTGCTCGGCGTCATCCCCGGCGCGGGCGGCACCCAGCGGCTGCCGCGCCTGATCGGCCCGGCCAAGGCCAAGGACCTGGTTTTCTCCGGCCGGATGGTCAAGGCCGCCGAGGCGTACGCCATCGGCCTGGTCGACTTGGTCGCGCCCGACGATGGTGTGTACGCCGCCGCCCGCGACATGGTGCAGCGGTACGCGACCGGACCGGCCCTGGCGCTACGCGCGGCCAAGCAGGCCATCGACCACGGCCTGGACGTGGATCTGGCCACCGGCCTGGAGATCGAGCGGCTCCAGTTCGCCGCCCTGTTCGGCACCGAAGACCAGCGCGCCGGCATGCGCAGCTTCCTCGCTAACGGCCCCGGCCAAGCCACCTTCACCGGCCATTAGCCCCCGCGGCCGATCAGCGGAATCAGCTTCCTGAGACCAGCTTGCGTAGGGCCTCGGCGGCCTGGGCGTTCTGGCCGGCGTAGCTGACCAGGGCGCTGGCCAGCGCCGCGGCCCAGTCGCCGATCGGCACCGTCTGCCGGGACAGCACGACGCCGCGCACCGAGCGGCAGATCTCCGTGACCGGCTGGCCGTTGCTGACCATCAGCGTCATCTGCTGTTCCCCGAGCCGGGCCACGATCTTCGAGATCTCGCCGGGACGCCCGCGCATCCGGTCGGACATCGTCCGGTCCCGCTCCACCGACACCAGGTCGCTCGGCAGCGCCTCACCCAGCGACTGAGCCAGCACCCGCGCGTAGATCGCCACGTCGGTGCTGTCTGCGCGCAGCGCAGCGGTCACCATGTCCAGCGAGAGCGCGTCATCAGGCTCAGTCATCGTCCGCCCTACAGTGAGAGATGCTCGTGAGTCTAATGCGCCCGCCCCGGCCCCCTCGCGTCCCCCGGCCCCGCCGGCCGCTCCCGCGGCACCCGTTACCGATAGGCAACATCGTCAGTGGTCCCCAAATTGGCTTCTGTTTCGTACTCTGGATGACGCGATGCCTGCGACCGGACGACTGCCGGGATCTCTCGGCCCTTATCGCCTTCAGGACCGCCTCGGGGAAGGCGGCATGGGGGTGGTTCACCTCGCCCGTGACCCGGAAGGCCGCCTGGTCGCGATCAAGGTGCTGCATCCACTCGGCGACGAGGGCCCGAACGCCCGCCGCCGCCTGGCCCGCGAGGTCGAGACGATGCGCCGGGTCCGCAGCCCGTACGTGGCCGAGGTGCTTGACGCCGACGTGACCGGGGAGTTTCCCTACATCGTCACGCAGTACGTATCCGGGCCGACGCTGGATGAGATGGTGCGCAGCCGCGGCCCGATGCCCGGTCCGGGCCTGCGCAGACTCGCCTACGGGACCGCGGAGGCGCTGACCGCGATCCATGCCGCGGGCGTGGTGCACCGGGACCTGAAGCCGGGCAACGTGATGCTCTCCTACGATCGCCCGATCGTGATCGACTTCGGCATCGCCCAGGCGGGTGACTCGACCCGGCTGACCCAGACCGGGCTGGTCATGGGCACGCCCGGTTACCTCGCGCCCGAAGTGATCGAAGGCCAGCCGAGCAGCCCCGCCTCCGACGTGCACTGCTGGGGCGCCACGATGGCGTTCGCGGCGACCGGCCACCTGCCGTTCGGCAGCGGCTCGTACGAGTCGATTTTCTACCGCATCGTCTCCGGGCAAGCCGATCTCGAAGGCATCCCGGCGCCGCTCGTCCCGCTGGTATCCGCGGCCCTGGCCAGAGACCCGGCGCACCGCCCGTCAGCCAGCTGGCTCAGCGCCGAGGCCAAGGCCCTGGAAGCAGCCGCGCCCGGCTCGGACATCGTCCCCGGCCCCACCCGGTCC
>JALYVS010000409.1 GCA_030853115.1 Actinomycetota bacterium | reverse complement strand
GCGTCCCTGACCCGCCGAGCATCCCGGGGTCACGCCGCGGCGGACCGGCAACGCTTGCGGGCGCCCAGGAAGCGCGGCCCGGCGTCCGGGCATCGCGGCCGTGCGGCGTGTCGCCAGGCGCACCGCCGGACGGCCTGTTCGGGCGGGTATCGCCCCATAGTGGCTCGCTCATATGTGCTTCGGATGTTAGTCGTTGTGCGCTGGTCACGGGGCCGTGAAGGTAGGCTTCGGCAAATGGTAACGACCCAGAGCTCAGACTGCTGAGGAAAAAGCCATGGTTAGGCCAGGTTCGTCAGCTTCGTTGTGGGGTGCGTTCGGCACGGTGGGATATGCCCTGAGCTGCGCCGCGGCGGCGCTGGTCTTGGCGATAAGCGGTTTTTCTTACTTTGTCGTACGCGACGTGAGCAGTATCGGCGGCTCGCACGCCATTGACAGCGGCCCGTCCATCGGCGCCCAGAACGTTTTGCTAATGGGGCTGGAGAGCCGCACCGACTGGAACGGCAACATCCTGCCGAGCAATATTCTCAACGTGCTGCACTCCGGCACCGCGGCGGGCGTGGCGGCGGGGGTCGGCGGCAACGCCACCAACACGTTGATCTTGCTCCACATCCCGGCGGGCGGTAAGAAGGCGGTCGGCTTCTCCATCCCGCGCGATGACTGGGTCACCTTCCCCACCCCTTACGACGGGCAGTCCCAGGGCAAGGTCGATCAGGCCTACGGGCTGGCCTTGGCCGCCACGGAGTCCGAGCTCAGGCAGCACAGTCCCAGCCTGAGCCAGGACCAGATCGCCTTTGCGGGCAACGAGGCGGGCCGCAAGGCCACGGTGGCTACCGTCGAGCAGCTCACCGGCGTGCACATCGACCACTTCGCCGAGGTCAACCTGGACGGCTTTTACGAGCTGGCCAACGTCCTGGGGGGCGTCGAGGTCTGCCTCAAGCACCCGGTCGCCTATGACTCCTACTCTGGTTTCTACGCCCATAGGGCCGGCTACCAGCACCTGGACGCCGTCTTCGCGCTGGCGTTTGTCCGGCAGCGGCACGGCCTGGCCAACGGTGACCTGGACCGCACCCACCGCCAGCAGGCATTCCTGGACTCGGTGATGCGGCAGCTGCGTACCGAGGGCGTACTCAGCGACCTCACCAAGATCAACTCGCTGCTGTCGGTGGCCAAGCAGTACGTGATCACCGACGCCCAGTGGAACCTGCTCGACTTCGCTTCCCAGATGCGCAGCCTGACCAGCGGGAACCTACGCTTTAACACGCTGCCGATCGTGGGCTACGAGACCATCGACGGTCAGGACGCCAACCAGATCGACCCCGCTTACCTGGCCCAGCTCGTGCAGGAGACCTTCTACCCGCCCGCGGCCTCGGCGCGGTCTTCGACCTCGCCCAGCCCCAAGCCGGAGAGCTCGGCGGACGCCGCCAAGACCACGGTAGACGTCTATAACGGCGGCAACACCCCAGGCCTGGCCGGGCAGGTCTCGGCGGCGCTGGTCCGGGCCGGCTACCGGGCCGGGCAGATCGCGAACACCCCCGCGCTGACGACGACCAAGGTGACGTACGGCACTGGCGCCTCGGCCAGCGCCGCCAAGATCGCTTCCCGGTTCCACGTCACCGCGGCGGCGAGCGCCACGTTGGCGGCCGGCCACGTGCAGGTCATGCTGGGCGCGGACGCGACGCTGACCGAGGCCGCCGGGACCCCGAGCCCGTCAGCTTCGGCGGTTCCGCTGCCCACCAGTGGCGCGCAGGGCGGCGCGGTCGCCGCCAGGAACGGGATCCCCTGCGTGGACTGAGGTACCGCCGGCCGTTCGGCTGAAGGGTGCTGAGAGATACCGGCGCTGGCAGGTCGCCGTGGCCGCGGGTTAGGCTTGCTGCCATGAGCAAGATCCGGGTGATCGTGGCGAAGGTCGGGCTTGATGGTCACGACCGAGGCGCCAAGGTGGTGGCCCGGGCGCTGCGCGACGCCGGGGTCGAGGTCATCTACACCGGGTTGCACCAGACGCCTGAGCAGATCGTGGCGGCCGCGATCCAGGAGGACGTCGACGCGGTCGGGCTGTCCATTCTCTCCGGCGCGCACATGACGCTGTTCCGCCGCGTCATCGAGCTGCTGAAGGAGCGGGACGCCGCGGACATCGTGGTGTTCGGCGGCGGCATCATCCCGGGCGCCGACATCGAGGAGCTGTCTCAGCTGGGGGTGGCCCGGATCTTCACCCCCGGCGCGTCCACCACGGAGATCGTGGCCTGGGTCCGGGCCGAATTCGGCCGCGAAGTCGCGGAAAGCCCAGCTTAGCGTCGGGCCCGCGGGCCCGTGCTGAACTGGTAAGCGCGTCCAACGGTCTACGGCGACATCTCACCCACAGAGCTCAATGCGCCTACTTGCGCCAGAACGCCGTTTCACCAGGGAGCCCAGGTCCTCGTATCCGCCAGAGAGCGCGAGACCCTAGACCCGGAGCTCCCGGCGGGCGAGCGTGGTGCGATCGAACCTTGCGCACTTCGCTCTTGGCCAGCTGGCTAAGCGCTTGCCGTCCAGGAGCGTTAGGCTGGCCCGGATGATCCTGATCCAGGCCATCCCCGAACGCGATGGTCGATGACTTCGTGGTCATGCTCGGAGGCATCCGTACCGCGGAAGCCCGTGCGCTGCGCTGGCAGCAGAACAGTGGAGACTAGGCGTGGACCTGTTTGAGTATCAGGCGAAGGAGCTGTTCGCCGAGTACGGCGTCCCGGTGCAGGCGGGCCGCCTGGCCCGCACCGCCGAAGAGGCGCGTGAGATCGCGGCCGAGTTCGCCGCCCAAGGCCACCCGCTCGTCGTCGTCAAGGCCCAGGTGAAGGCCGGCGGCCGCGGCAAGGCCGGCGGCGTGAAGCTGGCCCAGGGCCCGGACGAGGCCTACGACAAGGCCGGCCAGATCCTCGGCATGGACATCAAGGGCCACACCGTGCACTCGGTGCTCATCGCCCAGGCGGTGGACATCGCGGCCGAGTACTACCTGTCGTTCCTGCTGGACCGGGCCAACCGCACCTTCCTGGCGATCTGCACGGTTCAGGGCGGCATGGAGATCGAAGAGGTCGCGCACAGCAGTCCGGAGGCGGTGGCCAGGATCCCGGTGTCGCCGCTGGCCGGCGTGGACAGCGCCAAGGCCGCGGAGATCATCGCGGCGGGCCGCATCCCCGCCGAGGCCGCGGCGGGAGCCGCGCTACTGGCCGAACGGCTCTGGGCCATGTTCGCCGACGAGGATGCCACGCTGGTCGAGGTGAACCCGCTGGCGCTCACCGAGGACGGCCAGGTGCTCGCGGTTGACGGCAAGGTGACGCTGGACGACAGCGCCGGGTTCCGCCAGCAGCACGCGCGTTTCGACGACATCACCAACACCGACCCGATCGAGGCCCGGGCCCGGGAAAAGCACCTCAACTACGTCAAGCTCGAGGGCGAGGTCGGCATCATCGGCAACGGGGCGGGCCTGGTCATGTCCACCCTGGACGTGGTGGCCTACGCGGGCCAGCCGCTCGGCGGGATCAGGCCCGCCAACTTCCTCGACATCGGCGGCGGTGCCTCGGCCGAGGTGATGGCGAACGGCCTGGAAATCGTGCTTTCGGACCCCAGCGTGCGCAGTGTGTTCGTGAACGTCTTCGGCGGCATCACCTCCTGCGACGCGGTGGCCAACGGGATCGTCTCGGCGATCGGCATGCTGGAAGCGCGGGGGGATAAGGTGAATCGCCCGATCGTGGTCCGGCTGGACGGGAACAACGCCGCCGAAGGCAGGCGCATCCTGGAGGAGGCGGCCATACCCGTGGTCGAGCAGGTGGCGACGATGGACGGTGCGGCCCGCCGGTCCGCCGAACTCGCGGCGAAGGGAGCCTGAGATGGCCATCTTCCTGACCGGCCAGAGCCGGGTCATGATCCAGGGCATCACCGGGTCGGAGGGGCGCAGGCACGGTGCCCGGATGCTGGCCGCGGGGACGCAGGTCGTCGGCGGCACCAACCCGCGCAAGGCGGGCCAGCGGATCGAGCTGAACGGCACCGAGGTGCCGGTATTCGGCACCGTGGCCGACACCATGGCGGCCACCGGGGCCGACGTGTCGGTGGTGTTCGTGCCCGCTTCCGGGACCAAGGCCGCGGTGATCGAGGCGATCGAGGCCCGGATACCGCTGTGCATCGTGATCACCGAGGGCATCCCGGTGCACGACACCGCGCAGTTCTGGGCGCGGGCCGGCGGGGCGGAGAACCGGACCCGGATCATCGGGCCGAACTGTCCCGGCGTCGCCTCGCCCGGCCAGTCCAACGCCGGCATCATCCCGGCCGACATCACCACCGCCGGCCGGATCGGCCTGGTCTCCAAGTCGGGCACGCTGACGTACCAGATGATGTACGAGCTGCGCGACATCGGCTTCTCCACCGCCGTCGGCATCGGCGGCGACCCGGTGATCGGGACCACCCACATCGACTGCCTGCGGGCCTTCCAGGAGGATCCGGAGACCGACGCGATCGTGATGATCGGTGAAATCGGCGGCGACGCCGAGGAGCGGGCCGGGGCCTATATCGAGCAGTACGTGACCAAGCCGGTCGTCGGCTACGTGGCCGGGTTCACCGCGCCCGAGGGCAAGACGATGGGGCACGCGGGCGCGATCATCTCGGGTTCTTCCGGCACCGCGCAGGCCAAGAAGGAAGCCCTGGAGAAGGCGGGCGTCCGGGTCGGCAAGACTCCGAGCGAGACCGCCGGCCTGGTGCGCGACATCATGCGGGCCCGGTAAGCCCGGGCCTTTCGCCGGTTTTTACCGGCCCGGCGGGCGGCGCGCCTGTTTGGGCTCGGGGACGATCGTTGCCAGGATCGGCTTTGTGAGTGTTTCCGCCGAAGCACCGCCGGTTCCCGACCCGGAACTCCCCGGGTCGCCGGACGGCTCTGGATCTGTGCCCAGGACCCAGCCCGCCCGGCCGCTGGTGGTCACCGGAGGCATCGCCGCCTGCGCGGCCGCGGCCAGCGGGCTGGCGGTGCTCACCACGCTGACCGCGATCGGCTGGATCACCGCGCCGCACGTCGGCATCGGCACCGGGCTGGGCGGGGTGCTGCGGACCGCCGCCCTGCTGTGGCTGGTGGGACACCACGTCGGTTTCACGGTCCGCGGCGCGGGGCGGATCGGCATGCTCCCGCTCGGCCTGGTCCTGCTGCCCGGCGCGCTGCTGGCGATGGCCGGACGGTGGGTCGTCCGGGTCGGCGCGGTGACCAGGCTGCGCCATGTCGGCTATGTGGCCCTGGCCCTGGCGCTGCCCTACGCCCTGTTGTCGGGGGCGCTGGCGGTGGCGAGCCGGACCGTGGTCGCGACCCCTTCGCTGTCGCAGGCGGTGGCCGCGGCTTTCCTGCTGGCTCTGGTGGCAGGCGGCCTGGGGGCCGCCCGCGGGCTGGCTCCGTGGTCCGCTCTGGTGCTGCTGATGCCGGCCCGGCCCCGGTCCATCGTGATGGGCATGCTCGGCGCGGTCGCC
>JALYVS010000408.1 GCA_030853115.1 Actinomycetota bacterium | reverse complement strand
CATCGTCTCCTCCTTGAACCACGTCATGGACAAGGCAGGAGATAACCACAGACCAGCCCTCATCCGGGCAGGTGAGAACGCTCGTGATGGACGTTAAAGACACCTCAGCTGAGGCTGGAGATAACCTTGGCATACAAGGACAGGACAATCTCATCCACGCCGTTCAGCCGCCGCTGCCGCTTCTTCACGATCTGCGGCCCGGACGTCCCGTCCCGGTCCCGCGGGACCTCGATCCCGACCTGGCCGGTGCCCTCGGTCAGGACCGTCTTGGGCCGGGTCCCGTTGCGGACGTTCCCGGTCCCGTTCCCGGCCGGGGTGTTCCTCTCGTGGCCCAGGTGCTCAGTCAGCTCCTGGTCCAGCGCGGTCTCGATCACGACCCTGGTCAGCTGCTTCAGCAGCCCGTCCGGCCCGGTCAGGGACAGCCCCTGCTCCCGGGCCCGCCGGACCAGCTCCTCAGCCGCCGCCTGCTCCGCCGACGGCTCCGGCTTCTTCTTCGTCACGGACTCTAGTGTCACGGTCATCACAGCACCGTTTCTGCTGAACACCAGGCTCAGCGGTCAGTGCCGGAAACACCTTTAACTGCACAGACCCGGCACGGGATCGGCGAGTTGGTGTTATGCGGCCGAGTGTGGCGGCGAGTGCGCGGGTGCATGATTTGACTGCGGTGCGGTGTCCGGCTAACGGCGTGTAAGGGCTGGCCGGATTCGCGGGAGCGGCCTCTCGTCCGGATTGATCACGGGTGTCGAATCCAGATCAGACCGGGACGAAAGGCCGCCGATGTCAGTGCCGCATGCTCCCGCTACCGCCGTGACCAGCACCGATGAGCAGGCATCCGGGGAGGTCCCCGGCCTGCTGGAGGTACTGGCGCAGGTCCCGGATCCGCGCCGGTCCCGGGGTCGCCGGTACCTGCTGGTGTTCGTGCTCGCGGTTGCGGCCGCGTGCGTGCTGGCCGGGGCGAAGAACTTCCGGGAGATCGGCGATCAGGCCGCTGACCTGCCGCAGGAGGTCCTGGCCCGGCTCGGCGGGAAGCCGCGCCCGCTGCTGCGGCGGATCATCGCGCCGAGTGAGAAGCGGATCCGCACCCTGGTCCACGCCATCGGCGCGGAGACCCTGGACCAGATCATCGAGGGCTGGCTGCGCGCCCTGGCGAGCGCCGGGCGGCTGGACGGGCTGCTGACCGTGATCGCGATCGACGGGAAATGGCTGCGCGGCGTCGCGGACGGCCAGGTCAAGCTGTTCGCCGCTATGCTGCGGGACGAGAAGGTCATCATCGCCCAGCACCGGATCCCGGCCCAGACCACCGAGACCACCCAGGTCAAGAGCTGCTGGAGCCCGTGGACCTGGCCGGCGCGGTGGTCACCGCCGACGCGGCCCACGCGCAGCGGGAGACTGCGGAGTACATCGCCGGGCCTGAACCGGACGGCGGCCGGGAATCGCGCCGCAGATCAGCGGCCAGACCACCGTGTCCGGCCATGTTTACGACGTCACCACCGGGCTGATAACCACCATCACTGAACCCCAGGGCACTGTTGCGTTGCGCCTTTGACGCTACCGACCCGTCCCCGGCTCCATCCCTCGGCGAATCCCACCTACGAAAAATCACCATATAAGTAACAAAACGAGCTACATCCAAATTTTTGTGTTACTGGAGGCTATTGACGCAATATGTTGGTTCATTTACCTTACGTGAAGGTACCGTGACCCTCGGTACTTCCAGTCCGGTCCACCCGACTGGACAGCTGTGCGAAGGGAACAGGATGAAACCCAATCTCTCCAGACGGCGTCTGGCGGTGCGCGGCGGCATGGCCGCAGCCGCCGCTCTCCTGGCTGCGGGCGGCATGGCCGTGGCCGCCAATGCAGCTAACGCCTCCACCGGGCAGCCAGCCCCCAGCCCCGTAACGAACCCTTATTCGCCCGCTCACGGCCACTCGTACCGGCATGGCGTGATGCCGACCAGGGCCCAGTACCAGAAGATGCAGCAGTGGCAGAAGACCCATCCCGGCGCCGCTGCTACCTCGGCCAACGACCTGAACTACGGCGGTGGTATCGACGGGATCGGCGTCACCACCGGCAAGGAGAAGGTCTATGTGGTCTTCTACGGGTCGCAGTGGGGCAGCCAGAGCACCAACTCCAACGGCGATGTCACACTTTCCGGAGACCCAAACGGAGAAGCCCCGTACGACCAGGAGTTCTTCAAGGGTCTGGGCACGAATAATGAGCTTTGGTCCGGCGTGATGACCCAGTACTGCGATGGCGTCGCGGTCGGCGCGCAGACCTGCCCGGCTAGCAACACCCAGCATGTGGCCTACCCGACCGGCGGCGCACTGGCCGGCGTGTGGGTGGACGAGAGCACCGCGTCGCCTAGCGCGGCCAGCGGTCACCAGCTCGGCGTGGAAGCGGTCAACGCTGCCGCGCACTTCGGCAACACCACCGCTGCGGCTAACCGGGACGCTCAGTACGTCATCTTGTCTCCGCACGGGACCGATCCCGACAACTATCAGTCTCAGGGCTTTTGCGCCTGGCATGACTACAATGGCGACTCGACGCTGAGCGGCGGTCCGGTCAGTTCTCCGTACGGTGACATAGCGTTCACCAACCTGCCTTACATCCCGGACGCCGGGTCCTCGTGTGGCCAAAACTTCGTGAACAGCAACGGCACCCTGGACGGGGTCTCGATCGTCGGCGGCCACGAGTACGCCGAGACCGTCACCGACCAGAACCCGGCCGGCGGCTACACCGACTCCAGCGGCGCGGAGAACGGCGACAAGTGCGCCTGGGTCACCCCCGGTACCTCCGGCGGTTCGTTCGACCTGACGACGGGCACCGGCACGTTCGCGGTGCAGACCACCTGGGGTAACGACGGCAGCGGCGGCAGCGGCGCCTGCCAAGCCAGCCACGCGATCGTCAGCAACGGCGGCGGCGGCAACACCGTCACCGTCACCAACCCCAGCAACCAGACCGGCACCGTGGGGACAGCGGTAAGCCTGCAGATGCACGCCACCGACTCGGGCTCCGGCCAGACCCTCACCTACAGCGCCACCGGCCTGCCGGCAGGCCTGTCCATCTCCTCCAGCGGCCTGATCACGGGTACCCCCACCACCGCGAACACTTACTCCGTCACGGTGAAGGCAACCGACACCACTGGCGCCTCCGGCTCGACCAGCTTCACCTGGACGATCAGCGGCGGCGGCGGCGGCTGCGGCACCCATACCCAGCTCCTCGGCAACCCGGGCTTCGAGACCGGCTCGGCGGCACCATGGGCGTCAACCGCAGGTGTTATCAGCCAGAACGGTTCGGGCGAGACCTCGCACAGCGGTAGCTGGTATGCGTGGCTCGACGGCTACGGCACCACCCACACCGACACGCTCTCCCAGAGCGTGAAAGTCCCGTCCGGCTGCACCGCCACGACGTTCAGCTTCTGGCTGCACATCGACACGGCAGAGACCACCACGACCACGGCCTTCGACACGCTGAAGGTCCAGGTGCTGAACAGCTCCGGCACCGTGCTGGCCACGCTGGCCACCTTCTCCAACCTCAACCACATCAGCGGCTACGCGCAGCACACCTACTCGCTGGGCAGCTACGCGGGCCAGACGATCACGCTGAAGTTCACCGGTAGCGAGGACGCCTCGCTGCAGACCTCGTTCGTCATCGACGACACGGCGGCCAACACCGGCTGACCTCCGCTCCATCTCATAATTCCGCACCAGTTCCGTGGGCGGCCGGACCATCCGGCCGCCCACGGGCGTGTCCGGACGCCCCGGACCGCTGACAGCGGGCTGTGCGTGATCTGACCGCCATACCGTACGAGATTGGCGCAGCCCGGGCAACGGGGCCTGGTCAAGCGCTTGGACAACACACTGGCGCTGGACGGCGTGGATCTCGCCGCGGCCCTGTCGGGTGCCAAAAGATGGCCTGGTCCTGTGACCTGCGGTGATGTACGGCTGCAGGGCATGATGGTCAGTCGTGTCCCGGCGCCTGCTCTACCTGATCTTCGTCCGGCTCTGCGGCTGGCTGGTCCTGTTGGCCGCTCGTCGGCATCCAAGAACGCCGAGCTGCTGGTCTTGCGGCACGAAGTCGCCGTACTGCGCCGCACCAATCCCAGGCCCTGTGGGTGCCGAAAAATTGTGCAACCTGGATATATGCCGATCCATGAATATTGCCTGGTGGCACAGGTTATCGGCACCCACAGATGAGTCGGCCGCCTGCGCTCGGCCGCCTCGACCTGAGCAGCGGACGGCATGAATCGTCAGCGCCTTTGCCTCCAGTAGTACAACATCGTCCGGCGCGCCCGGTGCCGTGCGCCGCGTCATGGGGGCGGCTGGCCGCCGCTGACCAGTGCGGCGGCGCCAGTGACGTTGCCGTCGCGGGTCATGGTTTCTAGCGCGTCAGCCTGGCCGAGCACGTACCGGTCGAAGAAGGCCAGCGTCACGCGGGCCGTGCGGCGCTCCACCGGATTGGTTCCCTCGTACGGAAGCAGGTGGCTGGCGCCGAACAGGTCCAGGTAGTACCGGGCGCCGGCGCTATCGGCACGGTAGAGCTGCAGGCTTGCCCACGGCGGATTGACCGTATCGGCACTGCCTCGGTCAACAGCATCGGCGGTGCGCCGCCGGGAAAGTACCGCCCTGGCATCGGCGGCCACTCAGCGCCGGACAGCACGGCCACGGCCCTGAGCCGGTGATCGATACAGCAGGTGTTAGCGGCCAGGGCGGCGACCGTGTCACCGCCATCAGACTGCCCAGCCGCGCCGACCTCCTGCGGGTCCAGCAAGCCCGAGAGTGCGTTGCCGGGCTGCGCGCTCAGCGCAAGCAACCTGGTCAGGACGTAGGACACGTCTTGTGGCTGGTTCACCAGGTCCGCCTCGTACGCCTCGGTGCCGAGGTGGCAGTTAGTGCGGGGGAAGGTAACAGCAGCGACCACGTATCCGGCGCTGGCCCAGGCCTGTAGCAAGTGCGAGTACGCCATAGGGCATTGCAAGAACCCCGGGGCGAACACCAGCAGCGGAAACGGCCCGCGGGTACCAGATCTGGGTCACCAGTGTGCGCTGGCCGAGGTGTTCCTGCGCCGAGCCGGTGCGCGCGGGCTCGGTAAATGTCACCTGCCGCTCGGCGAACCGGTAGCTGCCCTCGCCGCCAACCGGGGTAGCCGTGGCCGTCACGGGAGCGGGTCGCTGTATCGCAGGCGGCGCCGAGACCGCAGGCCTGGATGGCGTGGCCGCCCCGTGCCCCGGCCGGCCCGCACAGCCCGATACCAATGTGAGCACGCTGAGACCAGCGGCAACGATCAGCGTGGTGCCCCTGACGGCCGAAGTCACGACTGGATGCCTGCCTCCCGCACCTGTCCGGTCCAGGCCAAGTTACCTCAGACCGGCCCGACCCGGGGGGTGCCCTTCTGTGTCGCCCTGCACGGGCTTGCACAACGGGAGCGCGCCACCCTGGCCCCGGCCCCGGCCCCGGCCGCGTCCGGGGCTGGTGCGCGC
>JALYVS010000407.1 GCA_030853115.1 Actinomycetota bacterium | reverse complement strand
GGCCGGGCCTGCTCAGTACCGAGCAGCTTCATCCCGATCTGCGAGAGAAGACCTGCCAGGAGTGATAGATGAACCCTGGACCGTTCGGAAGAAGAGGAACTGACCGTGACCCCCAGGTCGCCGGCCAGCCGTTGCAACTGGCCCTGCAGGTCTTGCCACTCACGTATCCGCAGGTAGTTCAGGTACTCGGACCGGCACAGGCGGCGGAAGGCCGAGGAGGACAGCTCCCGTTGCCGGTCGGCCAGGTAGTCCCACAGGTTCAGGTAGGCGACGAAGTCCGAGTCGGGGTCGGCGAACCGGCGGTGCTTGTCGTCGGCCTGCTGCTGGGCGTCGGCGGGCCGCTCGCGCGGATCCTGGATGGAGAGCGCGGCCGCGATGATCAGGACCTCACGGCTGCATCCGTTCCTGTCGGCCTCCAGGATCATCCGGCCGATGCGCGGGTCTACGGGCAGCCGGGCCAGCTTGCGTCCCAGCGAAGTGATCCGGCCTGCGGCGAATGCGTTCAGCTCGGTGAGCAGGGTCAGGCCGTCGGCGATATTGCGGGCGTCGGGCGGGTCGATGAACGGGAACCTAGGGACGTCACCGAGGCCGATCGCCGCCATCTGCAGGATCACCGAGGCCAGGTTGGTGCGCAGGATCTCCGGATCGGTGAACTCGGGCCGGGACTCGAAGTCGTCCTGGGAGTACAGCCGGATGCAGACCCCGTCCGAGGTGCGCCCGCAGCGGCCTGCGCGCTGGTTGGCCGAGGCCTGCGAGATCGGCTCGATCGGCAGGCGCTGCACCTTGGTCCGGTGACTGTACCTAGAGATGCGCGCGGCGCCCGGGTCGATGACGTACTTAATGCCGGGCACGGTGAGCGAGGTCTCGGCCACGTTAGTCGCCAGCACCACCCGCCGGGTGAAGCTGGAGGACGACCGGCGCTGAAACACCTTGTGCTGCTCGGCGGAGGAAAGCCGCGAGTACAGCGGCAGCACCTCGAGGCGCTCCCGGCCCGCCAGCAGGTCCGCGGTGTCGCGGATCTCGCGCTCGCCGCTGAGGAATACCAGGATGTCACCTGGTCCCTCGGCGGACAGCTCGTCCACCGCGTCGCTGATGGCCTGCCCCTGATCGCCGTCTTCCCCGGCGGCGCGGCCCGCACTCGAGGCCTCGACGGGCCGGTAGCGCACCTCAACCGGGTACGTCCGGCCGGACACCTCGACGATGGGCGCGCCGGAGAAGGCGGCGGCGAACCGCTCCGGGTCGATGGTCGCAGAGGTGATGATCACCTTCAGATCCGGGCGCCTGGGCAGCAGCTGCCGGAGGTAGCCGAGGATGAAATCGACGTTCAGGCTGCGCTCGTGCGCCTCGTCGATGATCAGCGTGTCATAACGGCGCAGGTCACGATCGCGTCCGAGCTCGTTCAGCAAGATGCCGTCGGTCATCAGCTTGACCAGCGTGTCCGCCGCGGACACGTCGGTGAAACGAACCTGATAGCCGACCGTCTCGCCGACCGGGCTGCCCAGCTCCTCGGCGATCCGCTCGGCCACGGTCCTGGCCGCGAGCCGGCGCGGCTGCGTGTGCCCGATCTGCCCGGCCACGCCGCGGCCGAGCTCTAGGCAGATCTTCGGGATCTGGGTTGTCTTCCCCGAGCCCGTCTCCCCCGCGATAATCACGACCTGGTGATCGCGGATAGCGCGCATGATCTCATCCTTGCGCTGGCTGACCGGCAGCTCAGCCGGATATGAGATCGGCGGCATGGCCGCCCGGCGGGCAGCCCGAAGGTCAGCTCGCGCCCCGGGGCGCCGGGAGCGCTCCGAGGCGGAGCGCCGTGCGCGCTTACCGGGGCCGGCTTGTGAAGGCATCACGGAACGCGGCTCCATACCGGCGGCAAGAATAGATCAGGTTGGTCCCCACGGCATAACAGATTTCCGGCCCGGAGCCTTCCGCGAGCTACCGCAGCGACGTCCGGGCTATCACCTCTGGTTGGATAAGCGCATGAGTGTGCAGCTCACCTTCACCCCGGCCCTGTCCCGGCCGCACCTGCTCGCCGCCCCGGTCGCGGCGGCGCTGCGCGACCTGCCCGACGCGGGTGAGATCGAGGTCGCCGAGATCGACCCGGCGCTAGCGGACACCGCTGCGTTCTGCGAACGCTACGGCGTGTCCCCGGCGGAGTCGGCGAACTGCGTGGTCATCGCGGCCAAGCGGGGCGGCCAGACCACCTACGCGGCCTGCATGGTCGCGGCCACGACGCGAGCGGACGTCAACGGGCTGGTGCGCAGGCACCTGGACGCGCGGAAGGCGTCGTTCGCCCCGGTGGACGCCGTGACGGAGGCCTCCGGCATGCAGTACGGCGGGATCACCCCGATCGGCTTGCCGCCGGGCTGGCCCGTCCTGGTCGACGAGTCGGTGGCCAAGACCGGGTCGGTGGTGATTGGATCCGGGATCCGCGGTTCCAAGCTCAGGCTGGCCGGAGGGCTGCTTGCCGCCCTGCCATCCGCGCAGGTGCTGCCCGGTCTCGGCCTTCCGGCGAACGGCTGAGCGTCCGGTTTTACCCGGCCCGCTGACGCAGCGTTAGAGGCACCGCCGCCCCGGCACCCCCGCACGGATACGTGAATTGTATTTAAATCGGTATCCTAATAGGCTTTTGAAATTTTATTCTGTGCTATGTTTTTTAAAAAACATTATTGTCGTTGATATTATCGGTGCATGACTTCAGCTGATTCAGCAGCGCATATTACCTCGGCTGACTGGCGATACCAGGACAAGGAGACTCCGCTGACCGGCGTGCTGTGCCGGGACGAGGCGGTTCCGGGAAAGCGGCCTGGCGTGTTGCTCGTCCACGGCGGTGCCGGCCTTGACGGGCACGCCCGTCAGCAGGCTCGGCGGTACGCGGCACTCGGTTACGTCGTTCTCGCCTGCGACATGCTCGGTGACGGCGTGGCGGGCGACAGGGGCCGCGTCATCGGCCGCCTGACCGCGCTGCGGGATGACCCGCGCGCAATGGTCCGCCGGGCGCAGGCGGGCCTGGCTGCCTTGTCGCGTTATCCGGACGTGTGCGGTGCGGCCGCCGTGATCGGCTTCTGTTTCGGCGGCATGGTCGCTTTGGCCCTGGCCCGATCCGGCGAGTCGCTGGCAGGTGCGGTCAGCATCCATGGCAGCCTAGCCGCCGCACATCGAGCCGAACCAGGCGTGGTACGGCCTCGGATGCTAGTGTGCCACGGCGCGCTGGACCCGCACGTGCCGCTCAGCGACGTCACGGCGTTCGCCGAGGAGATGAACGCGGTCGAGGCGGACTGGCAGTTGATCATGTACGGCGGCGCGCTGCATGGCTTCACCCACGCTGACGCGGTGTCCGGGGCGGTCCCCGGGCTGGCCTATCACTCGCTCGCCGACATCCGGTCGTTCGCCGCGGTGCGCGTCTTCCTGGCCGACGCCTTCGCCTCAAGTGAAAGCCACCGTCTGGGGTGCGCTTAGCGGAAGCATCCGCCAAGCAGGTAGTCATAGACCCGGGCGATGTGAGGTTGTGGCTCGACGCAGCCAGATTCGGATGATCGGGCACTGCTAATCGGATCTGAGGTTACGCGGCCGGGTTTCTTGCGATTTGATGACCTGATGAACGCGGACGTGATCGTAGTGGGCGGCGGGCTGGCGGGCTTGGCCGCCACGGCCGAGCTTTCCCGGGCCGGACGGCGGGTGCTGCTGCTTGACCAGGAGCCCGAGACCAACCTGGGCGGCCAGGCGTTCTGGTCCTTCGGCGGCCTGTTCCTCGTCGACTCACCTGAGCAGCGCCGGATGGGCGTCAAGGACTCCCGCGAGCTGGCATGGCAGGACTGGACGGGCAGCGCCTTTTTCGATCGCGGCACGGATGATCCGGCCGGCCAGGACTACTGGGCTTACCGGTGGGCTCAGGCCTACGTCGATTTCGCCGCCGGGGAGAAACGGTCCTGGCTGCACGCGATGGGCGTGCGGTGGTTCCCGCTGGTGGGCTGGGCCGAGCGGGGCGGTTACCTCGCCGACGGGCACGGCAACTCGGTGCCTCGCTTCCACGTCACCTGGGGCACCGGCCCTGGGGTCGTGGCGCCGTTCGAGCGACAGGTCAGGGACGCGGCGGCGGCCGGGCTGGTCGAGTTCCGGTTCCGCCATCGGGTGGATGAGCTCACCGTCAGCGGCGGCACCGTCGACGGGGTGCGCGGGGCGGTCCTGGAGCCCAGTCAGGCCGCCCGCGGCACCCGCAGTTCCCGCGTCGAGACCGGTGAGTTCGAGCTGCACGCGCCGGCCGTGATCCTCACCTCCGGCGGCATCGGCGGCAACCAGGACCTGGTCCGCGAGAACTGGCCGGACCGGCTCGGTCCCGCGCCCGAACGGATGATCTGCGGGGTACCCGAGCACGTCGACGGCAGGATGCTGGCCATCGCCGAACGGGCCGGCGGCCGGCTGGTCAACCGCGACCGGATGTGGCATTACCCCGAGGGCATCCAGAACTGGGATCCGATCTGGGCCGGGCATGGCATCAGGATCTTGCCCGGGCCCTCGTCGCTGTGGCTCGACGCCCGGGGACAGCGGTTCCCCGCGCCGAACTTTCCTGGCTTCGACACCCTGGGCACGCTGGCGGCAATCAGGCAGACCGGCTTTGACTACTCATGGTTCGTCCTCACCCAGAAGATCATCGAGAAGGAGTTCGCGCTCTCGGGCTCCGAACAGAACCCCGACCTGACCGGCAAGGACATCAAGCTCACGTTGTCCCGGGTGCGGCCGGGCGCTCCTGCTCCGGTGGAGGCGTTCAAGCGGAACGGGGCCGACTTCGTGGTCGCCAGCACGCTGCCCGAACTCGTCAGGGGCATGAACGAGCTGACCACCGAACCGCTCATCGACCTAGCCGACCTCGAGCGGCAGATCCTCGCGCGCGACCGGGAAATGGCCAACCCGTTCACCAAGGACCTGCAGGTGATGGCGATCCGCAACGCCCGCCGCTACCGTGGCGACCGGTTGGCTCGCACCGCCGCTCCGCACAAGATCCTGGATCCCAAGGCCGGCCCGCTGATCGCCGTCCGGCTCAACATCTTGACCCGCAAGACGCTGGGCGGCCTGCAGACCGACTTGTCCGGGCGAGTGCTCGGCGCCGCGCCTGGCCAGAGCCCGCGCCCGGTGCCAGGTCTGTACGCGGCGGGTGAAGTGGCCGGGTTCGGCGGCGGCGGGATGCACGGTTACCGGTCGCTGGAGGGTTCCTTCCTCGGTGGCTGCCTATTCAGCGGCCGCGAGGCGGGCCGGGCCGTCGCCCGGGAGACCGGGGGCTGACCCCGCCGCGCTCTCAAGGCCTACATACGCGCGGCCTGCCTGATGGGGTTCATCAGGCAGGCCGCGTCCGGGTCTTCTGGTCAGCGGGCTCAGGACGAGGAATGCTTGAAACCTGTGGATCTGCCGGGAAGGGGGTGTACCTTCCCGGATCATCCTTAGAGGTTCTCAAGCAAGGCCGGCGGGCAAACGCCGGCCGGGAAGGCACACCC
>JALYVS010000406.1 GCA_030853115.1 Actinomycetota bacterium | reverse complement strand
CGGCCGGGCTGCGCGCCGCCGCGGCCCTGGCCCTGCCGGGATATATGGTGCCGGCGGCGGTGGTGGTGCTGGACCGGCTGCCGCTGACCGGGAGCGGCAAGCTGGACCGGCGGGCGCTGCCGGCCCCCGGGCCCAGCGCAGTGCCGCACACCCCGGACCCGGCCACCGCTCGGGAGGAGATCTTGTGCGAGGTGTTCGCGCAGGTGCTGGGCCTGCAGCGGGTGGGGGTGGAGGATAGTTTCTTCGATCTGGGCGGGCATTCGCTGCTAGCCACCAGGCTCGTGTCCCGGGTCCGGGCCGTGCTGGGGGTGGAGCTAGCGATCCGGGCGGTGTTCGAGTACCCGACGGTGGCGTCGCTGGCCGGGGCGCTGGAGGGGGCGCAGGCAGCCCGTCCGCCGCTGGTGCCGGCGCCGCGGCCCGAACGGCTGCCGTTGTCGTTCGCGCAGCAGCGGCTGTGGTTCCTGGAGCAGTTCGAGGGGCCGGGCACGGCTTATAACCTGCCGTTCGCGTGGCGGCTGGCCGGCCCGCTCGATGCCGCCGCGCTGACCGCCGCGCTGACCGACGTGGCGGCCCGGCACGAATCGCTCCGCACCATTTTCACGGTCGACGGCGGCCAGCCGTACCAGCACATCATCCCCGCGGGGCAGGCCACTGTCCCGGTTACGATCAGCACGGCGCGTTCGGCCGAATTGACCGGCCTGATCGACGCGGCGGCCCGGCACGAGTTCGACCTGGCCCGCGAGCTACCTATCCGGGCCTGGCTGTTCACCCTGGCCGAGCCGGAGCCGGAGCCGGAGCCGGAGCATGTGCTGCTCCTGCTGTGTCATCACATCGCCAGTGACGGCTGGTCCATGCCGGTGCTGATGTCGGACCTGGCCGAGGCGTACCAGGCCCGCTGCGACGGCCGGGCACCAGGGTGGGCGCCGCTGCCGGTCCAGTACGCCGACTACGCGCTGTGGCAGCAGGACCTGCTCGGCAGCGGCAGCGGCGCGGGCCAGGACACCGACGGCGGGACCGGGGTGCTGGCCGGGCAGGTGCGGTACTGGCGGCAGGCGCTGGCCGGGCTGCCCGAGGAGCTGGCGCTGCCGTTCGACCGGCCGCGCCCGGCGCAGCCGTCCCGGCGCGGCGGCATGGTGTCACGGCCGCTAGCCGACCCTGCCCTGCACGCCGCGCTGACGGACCTGGCCCGTGAGCATCAGGCCACCATCTTCATGATCGTGCATGCGGGCCTGGCTGCGCTGCTGTCCCGGATGGGTGCCGGGACCGACATCCCGCTCGGTGCCGCGGTGGCGGGCCGGACCGACGAGGCGGTGCACGACCTGATCGGCCTGTTCGTGAACACGATGGTGCTGCGCGCCGACGTGTCCGGCGATCCCAGTTTCGCCGAGCTGCTCGGCCGGGTCCGGGAGACGGTGCTGTCCGCGCAGGCCCGCCAGGACATGCCGTTCGAGCGTCTCGTCGAGGTGCTGAACCCGGTCCGCTCGCCGTCCCGGCACCCGCTGTTCCAGGTCATGCTGGTCGACGAGATCATCCCCACCGACTGGCAGCTGCTGCCCGGGCTGCAGGTCCAGGCCGAGTCGGTACCCGCAGCTAACGCCAAGTTCGACCTGACCCTGGGCGTTCACCAGGACCTTGATGATGACGGCGCCCCGGCCGGGATTCAGGCCGACCTGGAGTATGCCAGGGACTTGTTTGATCGTGGGACGGTGCGGGCGCTGGCTGGCCGGCTGGGCCGGCTGCTGCGTCAGGTGGCGGGTGATCCGGGCCGGCGGGTCAGCGAGCTTGATGTGCTGACCGCGGCGGAGCGGCGCAGGTTGCTGCGCGACTGGAATGACACGGCCCGGCCGGTGCCGGGGGTTACGCTGGCGGAGTTGTTCGAGCAGCGGGCGGCCCGGGCGGCGGACGCCGCCGCTGTCGTCGGCGGCGGTACTGAGCTGACCTACGCCGAGCTGAACGCCCGGGCTAACCGGCTGGCCCGGTACCTGGTCACCTTGGGCGCGGGGCCGGGGCGGCTCGTCGCGATCGCGATGCCCCGTACCGCGGAGATGATCATTGCCGTGCTCGCCGTGCTCAAGGCCGGCGCCGCCTATGTCCCGGTCGATCCTGGCTATCCCGCGGACCGGGTCGCGTTCATGCTCGCGGAGTCCGGGCCGGTCGCCGTTGTGACCACCGGGGCGGTAGCTGTCTCGCTGCCGGGCGGGTTGCCGTCGCTGGTGCTCGATGACCCGGCCACGGCGGCGGTGCTGGCCGGGCTGGGCGGGGAGAACCTGCCGGCGGCGGCGGGCCCGCGGGATGTGGCGTACGTGATCTACACGTCCGGGTCGACGGGCCGGCCCAAGGGAGTGATGGTCGAGCATGCGGGGGCGGTGTCGCTGGCCGGGTGGGCCGTCGCGGCGTTCGGGGAGGCTGAGCTGTCGCGGGTGCTCGGGTCGACGTCGCTGAGTTTCGACGTGTCGGTGTTCGAGATTTTCGGGACGCTGGCGGCGGGCGGCTGCCTGGAGGTGGTGCCGAACCTGCTGGCGCTGGCGGAGCGGGGGACCGACGGCCCGTGGCGGGGGAGCCTGATCAGCGCGGTGCCCTCAGCGCTGGCGCAGGTGCTGGCCGTGCCGGGGGTGGCGGCGGAAGCGAAGGTGGCGGCGTTGTGCGGGGAGGCGCTGACCGGGCCGGTGGTCGAGGTGATCCGGGCGGCGATGCCGGGGGCGCGGATCGAGAACATCTACGGCCCGGCCGAGGCGACGGTCTACGCCACGACCTACGTCGTTCCCCGGGACGGCAAGCCGGCGGCTGGCCCGCCGATCGGCCGCCCGATCTGGAATACCCGGATGTACGTGCTGGACGAGGGGCTGGGCCTGGTCCCGCCGGGAGTGGCCGGGGAGCTGTATATCGCCGGCGCCGGCCTGGCCCGGGGGTACCTGGGACGGCCGGGGCTGACCGCGGAACGGTTCGTCGGGTGCCCGTTCGGGGGACCGGGAGAGCGGATGTACCGGACCGGGGACCTGGCCCGGTGGGCCGGGCCGGGGGGCGGGCAGCTGGAGTACCTGGGCCGCACCGATGACCAGGTGAAGGTGCGGGGGTTCCGGATCGAGCTGGGGGAGATCGAGGCCGTGCTGGCCGCCCAGCCAGGGGTGGGCCAGGCGGCGGTGATGGTGCGGGAGGACCAGCCCGGCGACAAGCGGCTGGCCGGGTACGTCGTCCCGGTTCCGGGTGCCGGGCTGGACCCGGCGGGGCTGCGGGAGGCATGCGGGCGGATGCTGCCCGGCTATATGGTGCCGGCCGCGGTCACGGTGCTGCAGGCGCTGCCGCTGAACGCGAACGGGAAACTGGACCGGCGGGCACTGCCCGCCCCGGAGTACGCCGCGGGCGGGGGCCGGGCCCCCGCTACCCCCCGGGAACAGGCGCTGTGCGAGGTATTCGCGCAAGTCCTGGGCCTGGACCAGGTCGGGGTCGAAGACAGCTTCTTCGACCTCGGCGGCCACTCACTACTCGCGGCGGTGCTCGTCGCCCGGCTGATGGCCCAGTTCGGCGTCAAGATCAGCCTGCGGACCTTCATGAATAACTCCTCTGTCCGCGCCATCGACAGATATCTGGACCGTCAAGACAGCTAGCGGGCGGCCGCGGACCGGATGCACGGCCATGCGCGAGGCAAGCTTGCTGGACAGCTCGCGACCTGGTGACCCAGGGTGCGGATCCCGGCGTCGGTGGCCCGGTCCGATCGGGCGAACGAGGTCAGCCAGCCGGGCACCCCGGGCTACGAGAGACGGACGAGCCGTCCCGCTACGAGCCTGAAGCTTCTTCCGGCCCTACACGCGATTTTCGTGCCGCGAGGCGGGACCGGCGAGCAGCCTCCAGTCCCGGTCAGGCTCGCGGACGCCGCCGGCCAGGACCCGCCGCAGGCTGGCGGCCCAGCCCGCCACGGTGCTCTCGTCGAATTCGTCGAGGTTGAACAGTACCCCTCCGTTTAGCTCGCCGAACGGTTCCGCGTATATGTTCCACACCGTGCCGCTCGGAATGTCGTGGTGCTCCTGCTCCTGCTCCTGCTTTTGCTCCTGCGACGGCAGCTCGCTTGCTGCCCGGGCACCATCGGCGATGGGAAAGGTAACATCGTCGCCGAGCTGTCCCTGCTGATTGGCGATGATGAACTGTGACGTACGCAGGTCCTCGCGTGACTTTACCAAGCCGGGAAATGCCTGCTCGATCACGTTGACCGGGAGCTCGTGCGCCATGGCGTCGATAAAAGTCTCCCTCGTGGCCAGCACGATATCGCGGAAGCTCACGCAGCCGGCGATGTCGGTACGGAACGGCACGCAGTTCAGGAACAGCCCGATCGTGTTCTGGAACTGCTCCTCCTCCCGTCCGGCGGTGAAGGCCCGGATCGTCAGGTCGGTGGTGCCGGTGAGCTCGTGAGCCAGGAGGTAAAAGGCCGAGAGCATGACCGTGAACAAGGTGCTGCGGGTAGCCGTGGCCAGAGCCGAAGCGGCGGTCATGATCTCGGGCTCGATGTCGTGGACGTGCAGCGAGTAGTGCTGGGAATAGCTTTCCGGGTGCCCGTGATCGTTCGGTATCGTGAACTCCTGCGCGCCGTCCAGCTTGTGCTGCCAGTAGGCGGGCGCGCCGTCCTCGGCTGTGCTGGTGGCGTTGGCCCGCTGCCAGGCCGCGTATTCGCGGTACTGCCGCACCGGCGGCAGCTCCGCCGCGATGCCGGAGCGCCGGGCCGTGTAGAAGGCGCCAAGGTCGCGGAAGGTGACCCCGATCGACCAGCCATCCGATACCGAGTGGTGCACGGTCAGGAGCAGGACGCTGTCGTGGTCATCGAACTTGCCCAGCAGCGCCTTCATCAGCGGCACCTCGCGGGCGCTGATCGAGCCGGCCTCGGCCTGCAGAATCAGTTCCTGGATGACTACGCCCCGGGATTTACCGGTGTCCGGCGGCAGATCCCTGACCTCCAGCGGCAGCTGGCACGGCGGGAGCACCAGCTGATACGGCGGATCGGCGTCCCTGACCACCAGGGTGCGGAGCAGTTCGTGGCGGGCGACCACGTCGTCGAGTGCGCCCTGGAGGATCTCGAGGTCCACGTGGCCGGTCACGCGCACCGTGCTGACCGTCATGAACCGGGAGCCGAACGTGCCGCCCTCATCGCCCTGGTCCAGGGTAAGGAACCATTCCTGGGTGAACGACAGCGGGTACCGCGCCGGTTCCTGGTCCCGCGCGAGCGAGGATTCGGTCATGTCCGCCATTCCTTTGCCTGGTTATTTCCGTGTGCATCCATCTAGCTGAGCCGGCGGGTCCATGTCACCCAGCCGCGGACGCCTGGCACAGGCCGGCCCGCTGATCGGCGGACCGGATAGCTGTCGGCACGCCATCACGCTCGCAGGCCGCGCCGGCCACCGCACCTCCCAGGTTGCCCGGCGCGCGGTACCGGTACGCGCTGGCTGAGGCGGATGGCGGACCCGGCCAGGGCGCCAGCCGGTTACCCGAGGCCGGGTCCGGGG
>JALYVS010000074.1 GCA_030853115.1 Actinomycetota bacterium | reverse complement strand
GTGACGGCCTGGTGCACGTCGGGGCCGACCTGATAGCGGGCCGGGGCGATGGCGGGGTCGAGGCCGGCGATCAGGTCGGCGGGACGGGACCCGAGGGTCTGCATGGCGGCGACAGCCGCGGCGCCGATCCGGGCGACGGTGCCGCGCCAGCCGGCGTGCACGCAGGCGAGGACGCCGGCTACCGGGTCGTGCAGCGCGATGGGGACGCAGTCCGCGGTCTGGATCGCCAGCACCACGCCCGGGGTCCTGGTCACCAGGGCGTCCGTGGCCGGGACCGCGTCCTGCCGGGAGAACGCGCCGCTCCCCCGGTCGGCCTCGCCGACGATCCGGACGCCGGCCCCGTGGACCTGGCCCGCGAAGACGAAATCAGCCGGGCCGGCCCCGAACCCGGCCGCTAGCCGGCGCCGGTTCTCCAGCACGTTCGCCGGATCGTCGCCGACGCTCAGGCTCAGGTTCAGCGACGCGTAAACCCCGGACGACACCCCGCCGGACCGGGCCGTGACCGCCACCTGCGCACCGGAGGCGTCGAGTGCGGGCCAGGTCAGCAGCCTCAGGGCGCCGGCCTCGCGCAACACGGTAGGGCCGGCGGACATCATGCTCGCCGGCCGCGACGGGGCGTGGAAGGTCATCGGGTCAGAGCTTAGCCGGGGTACCGAGCCGGTAGGCCGACAGTTAGTCTGGCCGTGAGCGGCTCAGCCGTGCAGCATCTGGTGGACGACGCCGTCGCGCCCGCCGTGGGGTCAGGGCCGGGCGCGGGCGGCGAAGGACTCGGCGGCTCGCAGCGCGCGCAGCAGATTGCCGCCGGCTAGGGCGGCGCAATCGGGTTCGGTCCAGCCGCGGGCCAGCAGCTCGGCGAACAGAGCCGGGTAGGCGGAGACGTCGGCCAGGCCGACCGTGACGTCAGGGGTCCCGTCGAAATCGCCGCCGAGACCGACATGCCCGAGGCCGGCGACCTGGCGGACATGCTCGACATGGTCGGCGACCTGGGCCAGCGTCGCGGACGGCAGCGGGTGGGTGAGCTCCCACTCGGCCTTGAGGCTGAACAGCAGGCCGAGGTCCTTCGGATCCACCCCGCGCTGCGCGGCCTCGGCCTTCAGGCCGGCCAGCCAGTCGGCGCACTCCTGGGAGACGAAACTCGGCACGAACGTGACCATGCAGACGCCGCCGTTCCCGGCGAGCCGGGCGAGCACGTCGTCGGGAACGTTGCGCGGGGTATCGCAGACCGCGCGGGCCGATGAGTGCGAGAAGATCACCGGAGCCCGGGCCACCTCCAGGGTGTCGCGCATCGTGTCCGGGGACACGTGGGACAGGTCAACGAGCATGCCGATGCGCTGCATCTCGCGGACCACGTCCCGCCCGAAACCGGTCAGGCCGCCGGCCGCCACCTCGTCGGTGGCCGCATCGGCCCAGCCGACGTTGGCGTTGTGGGTCAGCGTCAGGTACCTGACACCAAGCGCGTACAGCATGCGCAGCACGCCCAGCGAGCCCGCCAGCGCGTGGCCGCCTTCGGCACCAAGCAGCGACGCCACCCGGCCGGAGGCGAAGATCCGCTCGACGTCGTCCGCGGTCAGCGCGAGCTCCAGCGCCTCGGGGTAGCGCACGATCATCCGGCGGGCTAGGTCGATCTGCTCGAGTACAGCGGCGACCGCGCCATCTCCAGCGTCCGGGGCTCCGGCCATCGAGGCCGGCACGTAGACCGACCAGAACTGCGCGCCCACCCGGCCTGCGGCCAGCCGGGGCAGGTCGGTGTGCACGCCTTCGACCGGAGCGGTCAGGTCGACCTCGGCCGGATCACCCGGCAGCTGGCCCGGCGCGAGGAAACGGACCCGGTCCGCGTCGCCGCGGGCCCGCGCTCGCAGCGCCCACGGCAGGTCGTTGTGCCCGTCGATCAGCGGGACCCGCCCGAGCAGGTCCCGGGCCTGGTCAATGAGCTCACTCATCCGGCCAGCCTACGCGGCGGCCCGGTGGCGGCGGCCGGAGGCGGCGGCCGAGCACGCTGGAATGATCATCGTCGCCGGAGCCCGCGCGCGGCTGTCATGAGCCGGGGCCGCTAGGCCTTGCGACGGCGCGGGCCCATGCGGCGCAGGATGAGCCAGGTGATCAGCATGAACAGCACCACCAGCGCGATCAGGTAGCCCATGTCGTGCAGCCAGGTCCCCGCCGTCTGGGTCCAGGCCGAGTCGGTAATGGATCCGGATGGGCCGACGACGTTGAGGTTCACCGTGGAGGAAAGCGCACCGAACCCCCAGCGGGAAGGAGCCAGCCAGGCCAGTTGCGATAGCCCTACCCGGCCACCCACCTGGACCAGGCCGCCAGAGAGGATCACCTGCCCGAGAGTGAGCATCACCAGGAAAGGGACCGCCTTCTCCGTCGTGCTCACCAGGGCCGATACCAGCAAGCCCAGGCACATCGAGGCCAGCGAGAGAATCGCCATGCCGATGATGATCTCGACGAGCGGCGGCAGGCCGGGGAGGGCACCGTGGGCCGGCATCCGCTCTCCGACCAGCCCGATGAACACCAAGATGGCCGACTGCAGGACGCTGATGACGCCAAGCACCGCAAACTTCGACCACAGGTACGCCCCGGATGACAGGCCTGCTGCCCGTTCTCGTATGTAAATCGCGCGTTCCTTGACCAACTCCCAGATAGAGCTAGCGGTCCCGGACAGGCAAGCGCAGACCACCAGGATCAGCAGCACTGTGGACGCATTTTTGTTGGTACCAGACGGGCCGGCCAGGCCTTGTTTCGTCCCCAGCAGATGGATGAGCGCGCCGAGAACGAACGGCGCCACCGCCATGGAGATCAAGTAACCGCGATCCGAGGCGATCACTCGCAGGTACCGCCTGGTCAGCGTGGTCATCTGCTGGATGGCGCCGCGTCGCTGCGGCGTTGGGGCGGCTGGCAATTCCTGCCTAGCGGGCCCCTGAGACGGCCGCGGCCGCTGGCCCATGACGTACTGAGCATGGGAGGGTGACGCAGCGTACTCGGCGGCCCAGTCACGGTCCGGGTAGCGCTCGAAAGCCTGGAAAACCTCCGCCCAGCGGGCCTGGCCGAAGTAGAGCAGGCCTTCCTCGGGTGGCCCGTAATAGGCGATCCGACCGCCGGGAACCAGGACGAGCAGCCGGTCGCAGGTGTCCAGGTTGTCCACACTGTGCGTGACCACGATGACCGTCCGGCCGTCGTGAGCCAGGTCCCGCATCTGCTCCATGACCGACTTGTCCAGGCCCGGGTCCAGGCCCGAGGTGGGCTCGTCGAGAAACAGCAGGGACGGCTTGGTCAGCAGTTCCTGCGCGACGTTGACCCGCTTGAGCTGCCCGCCGGACAGCCGGTCGGCGCGAGTGTTGGCGTGCTTGGTCAGGCCGAGCTCGCTCATTACCTCGTCGACCCGCACGTCCCGCTCGGCGGCCTTGGTGTCCGCGGGGAACCGGAGCTCGGCGGAGTACTGCAGCGCCCGGCGGGCGGTCAGCTGAGTGTGCAGCACGCTTTCCTGCGGGACCAAGCCGATGCGGAAACGGAGTTCGGCGTAATCCTGATATAGATCCCGGTTGTCGTAGAGCACGGTGCCGGTGGTCGCAGGGCGCATGCCGGTCAGCGCGCCGAGCAGCGTCGACTTACCCGCGCCGCTGGGGCCGATGACGCCGAGCAGGCATTTCTCCGGGATCGGGAACGACACGTGGTCGAGCAGCACCTTGCCGCCCGATAGCTTCACGACAAGATCCTGGGCGGTGAAGGTGACCTCCCCGTCGTCGACGAACTGAATGAGCTCGCCGTTCGTGAGCCGGAACGTCGAGTGCCCGATGCTGACGAGGTCCTTCTCGGTGAGCAGCTTGGAGGTCACCCGCTGGCCGTTGACATAAGTGCCGTTGTGGCTGCCAAGGTCGACGATTTCGTAGCTACCGGTGGGTGATTTGCGCAATTCGGCGTGGTTCCGCGACACGTCGAGGTCGGAAAGCACCAGGTCGTTACCGGGAATACGGCCGATGCGCATGGCCTTGGCGGGCAGCGGCATCCGCGCTGTGGGGCGGCGGTCCACGCTCGGCAGCATGGACGGATTGACCGCCGGGCCGGCCGGAGGCGGGGCCACACGAGCCGGAGGCGGAGGCGGAGGCGGGGCCACACGATCCGGGGCCGGGGCCGGGGCCGGGGCCACATGAGCCGGTGCCGGTGCCGGGGCCGGAGCCGGGGCCGGGGCCGGGGCCACATGAGCCGGGGGTGCGGGGGGCGATGGGATCGGCTGGGCCGACGGAGCGGGAGCTGGCTTGACCAGAGACTGGGGCAAACAGCGCAGGATGGGGCCATCCTCCGGATGGCCCAGGTGCACCACGCAATCGTTGCTGATTTCGACCCGTTCGACCCGCCGGGGGCCGAGGAATGTCCCGTTCGTGCTGCCGAGATCCTCCAGGATCCAGGCACCCCCGTCGACGCGCAGAACCCCGTGCTCCCAGGACACGCGCGAGTCGGTCATGACAATGTCCGATTGCGGGTCCCGGCCGATACGGTAGGTGATGCCGCCCTGGAACTGGTGTACTGAGCGCCGGGTGCGCACGACGAGATCGGGCATCGCGGGAGACCCGCTCGCAGGGGCGCTGACCTGGGGCGGCGTGGCCTCGGCCAGGCCGGCCAGGGCGAACCCGGCCTGGACCGGACCAGCCTGCGGCGGTTGCCGGTCAGACCAGTCGAAACGCTCGGGTGGCATGGTTACAAAGTGTAGAGCCGATGACCCTAAACAGGAATCGGCAGAACCATTCAGGTTGACCACGTGTTTTGACATATTAAGTAGCGGACACCCTGATACTGGAGCGTCTGGCCGTTCGTTCAAATACCGAGCCGCAGCTACGCTGTACGTGAACTGTGACTCAACGCTATCCCCCGTTACTAAGTGAGAGCTCAGGGGTTGAGGATGTTTATCGCTGATACGAATTGCGGGGATATAACGATCACAGGCCGCGCGCGGACGGGCCTGTCATGAGCTCCGACCCGACCCGGCCCAACCCTGAGTGGTGGCGGCAGCAAAATCCGCAAGGTAACCAGGGGTATCAGGACCCTCGTGAAGCTCAGGGTTACCAGGGACCTCAGGGGACACAGAGGTTTCCCGCTGGGACGGGGTATGAGCAGGGCTATCAAGGGGCTCAGGGCTATCAGGGTCCGCCAGCTCGGTACCGCAGACGACGCCGCCGGCGGTGGCCGTTTGTCAGCTTGATCGTGATTCTCCTGATCCTCGTAGTCGGGGACCGGGTGGCCAACGCGTACACCGAGAACCAGATGGCTAGCCAGGTCAAGTCGTCTCTGGATCTATCCGGTAAGCCGACGGTGACCATTCAGGGGTTCCCGTTCCTGACCCAGCTGGCGGCCCGCGACTTCCGCACCGTGAACGTCAGCGCGAGCAACGAGACCGCGGGCACCGGCGGCCAGCTCGAGATCGGGAGCCTGACCGCCACGCTGCGCGGGATGCACATCCACGGGCTCAACAGCACGACAGTCGATCAGTTCAGCGCTTCGGCTCTCATCACGTTCAGCGCGCTGGGGAAGGTGGGCGGCATCCCGCAGGGCATCACGCTGTCGGCCGATGGCCCGAACCAGGTGAAGGCGGACATCAGCATCGGCCCCCTCAGCGATACGGCGGTCGCCCAGGTCACCAAATCGGGAGCCAGCCAGATCAACATCAAGATCATCCACACGGGCGAGATACCTTCGTCCGTTCTCGGCTCGCTGGCGAACTTCAACGTCAGCATCCCCAAGCTCCCGGCCGGGGTATCGATCCAGAACGTCAGCGTCACCCAGCAGGGGCTGCAGATCGCCGTGACCGGCCGTAACGTCACCCTTAGTCAGTAGCCTGCGGCGGTTTGCCGCGAACCGGCCCCTTCCGGGTCCGTCGGCCTGCAACTAGGGCACATGTGGCCAATGTTTTAGCCGCTATGAACTGCGCCTCGGGTGAACTACTGTCAGCTGAGAGTTACATTGGTGGTACTGACAGTAGTCACGCAGCTTGCGGAGGCCAATATGCCCGGTGCGCCCTTTACTGTCTCCGATCCACGGGATCTGCGAAACGCGGCAGCTACGGCGCCCTCGACGGCCACCAGGACCTTCTCCCGGCGCGCCGAAGAGGTACCTATGGCCCGCAGATTCATCAGGGACGCGCTGGCTGGCCATCCTGCCTCACTGGACGCCGAACTGCTGGCCTGCGAGCTGGTGACCAATGCGGTCCAGCATGCGACTGACGCCGCGGGGGTAACCGTCGCGGTGACCTACCGCGGCCCGGTGGTGCACGTGGACGTGATCGACGACGGGCGCAGCGGGCTCCCCTACTGGCGCGAAGCCGACGGGTACGACGAGAGCGGACGCGGGTTCCAGCTCGTCAACGAGATCGCGCAGTGCTGGGGCTTCCGCCGCGAGCGGGCGGGCACCTGCGTGTGGTTCGAGCTCGACTGGCAGTAGGCTCTCGCCTGATGCCAGCAACGTGTGCCTTCTGCGCCATCATCAGCGGCCAGCAGGAGGCGGTGACCGTGCTCGAGACCGAGCGGCTGATCGCCTTTCTCGATCACCGGCCGCTTTTCCGGGGTCATACGCTGCTGGCGCCCAAGCAGCACGTGCGCCTGCTGAGCGACCTGCCCGCCGACTGGGGGCCGGAGTTCTTCGCCACGGCGCAGCGCCTCGAGCGCGCGGTCGAAGACGGCCTCGGCGCGGACGGCTCGATGATCCTGGTCAACAACGTCGTCAGCCAGTCGGTCCCGCACGTGCACCTGCACGTGATCCCCAGGAAGGTCAAGGACGGGTTGCGATTCTGGCTCGGCCCGAGGCTTCGCTACGATTCCGTCCACCCGGCCGAGTCCTACGCGGCGAAGATCCGCGCCGCCCTGCCCGAAGCCAGCGGCCGCGACAGTTAGGAATCGCCGGGTATCACCCCTCAAGGGGCGACTCCATGGAATCTTTGGGTAGCCGGACGTTTTCTGTCAGTTAAAAAGATTGGGCCTAGATGGGGCTTACGCCGGGATCATCCCTGTTTCAGTCGATTCAGCAGTCACTCCAGTCACTATTCTTGACTGGAATTACGCCACCGACGTACATAAGTGATGATTGGGATAAAGGTGAGTCATCGGAACTCCTGTCTGAACGCGCCGTCAGTGGCCCATACTTGACACGAGTGCAGCCTGCGATGCCATCAGGAGACAGCACGTGACATCCGGCATGTCGGCAAAGGGCAGCGCCTTCGGGTCCAGTGTTCCCGAGAGCGATGTTCCGTCGAGCCGCGCCCCGGCGCCTCGGACTCCAGGGGCCGTAGGCGGCGGGACCAGGCAAAACGGCGAATTGAAGGCCGACGTGAACGCTCAGGAGGCCGGGATCGCGGACACCCCGGGGACCCCCGCCGGGAATCTCGCCGTTGAGAGTCCTCACCTGGCCCTGGCCTCGTCCGTGCGGACCATTATCCTGGGGATCGACTACGACGGACGCATCGTCCAGCACGACAGGAACGCGCCGCAGATCCTGGCCCGCGAACCAGATGAACTCCTCGGGATGCAGCTGAGTGACCTGACGGCGGGGATGACCCCAGGGCCTGCCGCGCAGGACAATGGCGTCCGGATGGCCGACGGGGTCGCTGCGGTCAGCGGGCTGCTCGAAGCGATCCGCTCCGATCGCGAGGGCAGCGCGATGCTAACCATCGACACCCGAGACGGGCACCGGACCGAGGCCGTGGTAACCGTCCACCCGATGCGCGCGGGCGGGACCAGCCTGGCCGCGCTGGCCCTGCTGCGCATCCCCGCCCCGCGGGCCGAGAGGTTCGTCGACCCCGCGCTGATGCGCAGGCAGATGCTCGACGACACCTTTACCAAGATCGGCGACGCGCTCGATATCGATCACCTGGCCCGGGAGCTGATCGACGCGCTCGTTCCGCACTTCTGCAACGTCGGTGACTTGCTGCTGCTCGAGAGCCTGATCGGCGAGGACGAGTTGCCCTCGCACGGGCCCGACGGGTCGCTCCCGCTGCGACGGATCGCGCTCCTGCACGACCGGAAGGATCCCGCCTGGGAGGCGGCGTTCCCCACCGGGGAGATCCTGCGCTACCCGGCGCCCTCACCGTACTTCCAGTGCATGGATACCGGCGCGCCGGTGCTCGAGGCGACCGTGAGCCGTGATCAGGCGGCCAAGATCGCCAAGGCGTGGCGGCGCAAGCCGGTCGCGAGACTGCTGGCCGGTGCCTCCATGCTGATGCTCCCGCTTATCGCCCGGGGCACCATGCTGGGCTTCGTCTCCTGCACCAGGCAGGAGGGGTTCCGCCGGTTCGACGCCTACGATGTCGAGATCGGGATGGATTTCGCTTCCCGCGCCGCGGTCTTCATCGACAACGCGCGCCGCTACAGCCGGGAGCACGCGACCGCGCTGACCCTGCAGCGCAGCATGCTGCCGACCGGGCTCTCCTATCCGTCTTCCGTCGAGGTCAAGCACCGCTACTTGCCGGGCAGCAAGCTCATCGAGGTCGGCGGTGACTGGTACGAGTCCATCGCGCTGCCCGGCGGCCGGGTCGCGCTCGTGGTCGGCGACGTGGCCGGGCACGGTGTGCGTGCCGCCGTGACCATGGGACGGCTGCGCACCGCCATTCACACCCTGGCCATGCTCGAGCTGGCCCCGGCCGAGTCGCTGCAGCAGCTCGACGAGCTCATGCACACCCTGGGCGAGCGCGAACCGCACTTCGCCACCTGCGCGTACGCCGTCTACGACGCGGTCAGCGGCGAATGCGAGATCGCCGTGGCCGGGCATCTGCCGCCACTGCTCGTGCACCCGGACGGCAGCAACGAATTCCTCGACGTGCCACCGGCGCCGCCGCTGGGCATCGGCGACGGCGAAGTGGAAAGCCGTCTGTTCAAGATCGAAGACGGCAGCCTGTTCGTCCTGTACACCGACGGCCTGGTGGAAAACAAGGGCCGGGACATCAGCGACGGGATGGGGCGGCTGACCGACATCTTCGGTCCGGGTTCGCCGACCCGGCCGCTCGAGGACCTGTGCAAGGCCACGCTGGACGGGGTATACGGCGATGAGCAGCGTGATGACATCGCCGTGCTCATCGCCAGGCTCGGGCGGCTGTCCGAGGACTGCTACGCCTCGTGGACGTTCGCGCCCAAGCTGACCTCGGTACGCGAGGCCCGTGCGGTGCTGGCCGAGCCGATGAAGCGCTGGGATCTCGAAGACCTGATCCCGACCACCGAGCTGCTGGTCTCGGAGCTGGTGACCAACGCGGTCAGGTATTCCCGCGGCGACGTGACCCTCCGGCTCGTCAACGAGAAGGCGCTGGTCTGCGAGGTTCTCGATACCTCGGCGGCATTGCCCAGGTTGCGCCAGGCCAGCAGCGACGACGAGAACGGCCGCGGCCTGCAGGTCGTCCGCCAGCTCTCGCACCGCTGGGGTGCCCGCCGGACTGCGACCGGCAAGGTCGTCTGGTGCGAGCAGCTGCTGCCAGGCGCCGGTTACCTAGATGACATCCAGCCCCTACACTGAGCCTTGCCTGGCTATCGGGACCATCTGAGCTAGCGGGACATTAGCAGTAGCCGCGTGAATTTTGTTACGTCCGGTTTGCTTGGCGTGATAGAGAGCGGCGTCGGCCGCGGTGAGCAGATCGGTCAGTTCGTGACCCGCGGCACCGAGCGCGGCGACGCCAATGGAGATCGTCAGCCTGACTCGGGCTCCCGACCTGGTGTCGGCCCCCACAGGGATCGCCATCGCGGCGACGTCCGCGCGGAGCCGTTCCGCGAACGTAAGGGCATCCGCCTCATCGATCTGCGGCAGCAGGACGACGAACTCCTCACCGCCAAACCTTCCGATCAGGTCGTAATCGCGAAGCTGCTCGCGGAGCTCGTCACTAAGCGCTCGCAGGACCTTATCTCCGGCCAGGTGACCGTAGGTATCGTTCACTACCTTGAAGTGGTCGATGTCGATCAGGGCCACCGATACCGGGCTGCGGGTCCTGACGGCCCGGGAGATCTCCGTTGCCGCTTCGCTCTCCCAGGTGGCGGCGTTGAGCAGGCCGGTCTTGGAGTCGACCCGGGTCTTGGCGAGAAGCTGCGCGTGCATCATGAAGCGCCGGGCCAGCAGCACCGTGGGGACGGAGAAAACCGCGAGCACCGGGTTGACCGCCACCACCACCGTGATCACGATACCCAGGTCGATCTGCGCGAAGTCGAACTGCAAAGCCTCGCGGTTCAGTTCCAGGTCGGCCAGCCGCGCCGTGGGATCGGACAGCTTGACCGCGATGACCAGCGGGACGTGGTGCCCCAGCCAGCCGATGACCTCGCAGCCGGCGACGGCCGCGGTCCAGGTGAGCGCGTGGCCCCCGACGCCGGGCGCGCCTCCCGCCAGGGAGGCCGGGATGACGTGGAAGACCAGCGACGCCGTACCGTAGGCCAGGCCGATGGCCGCGCCGGTGAAGACCCGGCGATAGATGAACCCGCGGTGCATTCGCCACTGGGTCAGCACCAGCAGCGGGATGGGTGTCACGATGGCGTAGAGGGGCGGAAGCAGAATCGCGACCGGCAGCACCCACACCGTGAGGAAGTCCCGTACCATGCTGCCCTGGCCGTAGGCGATCCGCGGGGTCGCCACGACCGAGATCATGCCGCAGCTCAGCAGCAGACCGAACTTCGCCAGGTCGGCGGCCCGCCACGACGTCTGGGACGCGGTCAGGCCGATCAGGACCAGCGCGGCCAGGGGGACGGCGCCGACGAAGATGCGCGGCCAGGCCGGCAGCCGCCACCATGCCCATTCACGGACGCTTGCGCCCGCAAATAGACGGCGTGTGACGGACGAGGCTCGCATGTTCCACCGTTCCGGATGAGACGCGACGAGTCGAAGCACGGACCGGAAGCCCACCGTAAAAGACTAGTACCGCATAGCTACTTTAACTTACCTATAGCTATTCAGTGAGTAATTAACGGTGATTTGGCGGCATTCTTCCTAAAAAAGGCGCTAAATGGTGACTGACCACCACGATTACGTGACGTACTTATGCGTAAGGTGGTCGTCCATCTGCACCCCCGGGCGAGAGGAGTGGCGGAACATGCTGACGACTTGGGGCTGAAAATCATCTAACGGACCAGCGCTGAAGATCACCTAAATGGACCAGCACGGGCCGCCCGTGACCACGACGTCCCAGGTCGGCTCCAGACCAATGCGGTCGGAGCCGCCCTGAGCCGTCGCGGTGCCAGGTGGCGCGGGCGATGATCGGGGCCTACTCCACGGTGACGCTTTTAGCCAGGTTACGGGGCTTGTCGATGTCCCGGTTCAGCTTGGCCGCGACATGGTAGGCGAACAGCTGCAGCGGGACGTTCAGCAGCAGGGGGCCGAGCTCTGGTTCGCTGCGCGGAACGCGGATCACCGCGTCGGCCAGGCCCGCCGGCAGCTCGGCGCTGGTGACCGCGATGACCGGGCCGCCACGGGCCTTGATCTGCTCGATCGTGGAGATGTTCTTGGCCAGCAGCTCGTCCGCCGGGACGATGACCACGCTCGGCATGGACTGGTTGATCAACGCGAGCGGGCCGTGCTTGAGCTCGGCCGCCTGGTAGGCCTCGGCGTGGACATAGGAGACCTCCTTGAGCTTCTGGGCTCCCTCGCGGGCCACCGGCCAGCCCCGGACCCGGCCGATGAAAAACATGTGCTCGGCGTCGGCGAAGCGGCGGGCGACGTCGGCGACGTGCTCCTCCTCATCCAGTACCTGCTGGATCTGCCCGGGCAGCGCGCGCAGGCCGGCCACGATTCGCTGGCCGGACGCCGAGGATAGGTCACGGACCCGGCCCAGCAGCAGGGCGAACAGCGCGAACGAGGCCGCCATGTTGGTCAGCGCCTTGGTGGACGCGACCGCGATCTCCGGGCCGGCGTGCAGGAAGACCCCGCTGCCGCACTCCCGCCCGATCGCGCTGCCCACTACGTTGACCGCCCCGATGACCTGGCCGCCCTTGCGGCGCAGCTCCTGCACCGCCATCAGCGTGTCCAGCGTCTCGCCGGACTGGCTGACCGCCACGTAGAGCGTGTCGGGGTCCACCACCGGGTTGCGGTACCTGAACTCTGAGGCCGGCTCGGCGTCGGACGGGATCCGGGCCAGCTCCTCGATCAGGACCGCGCCCATCTGGCCGGCGTAATACGCCGAGCCGCAGCCGAGGAACTTCACCTGCCTGATCGACCTTAGCTGCCTGGGGTCCAGGTTGATCCCGCCCAGCCTGGCGGTCGAGAACCGCTCGTCGAGCCGGCCGCGCAGGGCCCGGCGCAGCGCCTCTGGCTGATCGTGGATCTCCTTGCGCATGTAATCCGAGTACGCGCCGAGCTCATAGTCGCCGGCTTCGGCCTCCACGGTGGTGGGTACCTTCAGGCCGCCTGGGCCGCGCCGGTCCCGGTCATCGAGCGCCGCCGTCGTGTAGTCCGCGGCGTGCACCGTGGCCACCTCGGCGTCGTCCAGGTAGACCACCTGCTTGGTGTAGCGCACCAGGGCGGCGACGTCGGAGGCGACGAACATCTCGGCCTCGCCGATGCCCAGCACGATGGGGCTGCCATTGCGGGCCACCACCAGCTCGTTCGGATGCCTGATGTCCAGCACGACCAGGCCGTAAGTGCCTTCCACGTGGCGCATGGCCCGGCGGACCGCGTCCTCCAGGCTGCCTGGGTTGGCGTCGTCGTCTGACTCGGCGGCGATCAGGTGGGCCAGCGCTTCGGTGTCGGTGTCGCTGACCAGCTTGACCCCCCGGGCCGACAGGGAGTCCCTGAGCTGCTCGGCGTTCTCTATGATGCCGTTGTGCACCACGGCGATGCGACCACCGGTGTCCATATGCGGATGAGCATTGACCTCGTTCGGCTCACCGTGGGTGGCCCACCTGGTGTGCCCGATGCCGACCGTGGCCCGGGTCCGGTCGCTGATCCGGTCCCTGAGGTCCTGAACCCGGCCCGCGGTCTTGGTGACCTGCAGCTTGTTCCGGTGAATGACGGCTAGGCCCGCGGAGTCGTAGCCGCGGTACTCCAGGCTCCTGAGTCCTTCGAGCAGGACCGGGACCGCTTCCCGGCGGCCGATGTATCCCACGATTCCGCACACGTCAAAGGTCTCCTGTCGAATTTGGCGTTCGGCTGCGCGCTTGTCCGTTGTCGGTTAGCCGTAGACGAGGCGCCGGAGCTGGCGCTCCGACAGCCCAGGCGCCGCGAACCGGCGCTGTCCGAGCTCGGCTGTGATCATCGGCCAGATCTCCTCGTTCTTGCGCTGGCGCTGGTGCAGCTCGGCGTGGCGCCTGCGTACGAACTCCTCGACCGTTTCGTTGAAGTAAGTCGCGACGTCCGCGATGACCCGGACCGCGGTAGGCTGCGGCAGCCCCGTCGAAGCAGCTAGATAGCGCACGAGGTCCTGCGGGAAAGGGTCAGGCATGCCTACTTCTTATCCGCTGGCCGACGATTTTAGCAAAAATCCTGCCCGATTCCGGGCAGGATTCTGATATTTGTCAAAATAGCGCGCCGGGCGTCCGCTCAACGCATGGTCTTAGTTTATTAACATTGTGTACTTATTCATGCACATAGAGTAGTCGACCAGCAGACCGGGCCGACGACGCGGACCGGGGCGAGGAGTACGTTCTAGGACAGCCAGGCTACGGGCTGGACGCCCGCGCGGCGGAGCTGATCACGTGGGTCCGGTTACGGCCGGTGTCCTTGGCGTGGTACAGAGCCGCGTCGGCGGCGGCGAGCAGGTCGGTGAGCTCACGGGTGTCGCCGTCCAGGGCGGCGACACCGACCGAGATGGTGAGCTTGACGCACGGTCCGGACTCGTCCGCGTCGTCGACCGGGATGGACAGCGCGGCGATGTGCGCGCGGAGCCGCTCGGCGATGTTCAGCCCGTCTATCCCGCCGGCGTGCGGCAGCAGGACCACGAACTCCTCGCCGCCAAAGCGGCCGGCCAGGTCATAGACGCGCAACTGGCTGCGCAATCCGTCGGCGACGGCGCGCAGCGCCTTATCCCCGACCAGGTGACCATGGGTATCGTTGACCAACTTGAAGTGGTCGATGTCCACCAGCGCGAGAGCCAGCGGGGTCTCGGTCCGGACGGCGCGGGTGATCTCCACCGCCGCCTCCAGTTCCCAGGTCGAGGAGTTGAGCAGGCCGGTCTTGGTGTCGATCCGGGACTGAGCGACGAGCTGGGCGTGCATGATGAATCGCCTGGCCAGCAGGACGGTCGGCACGGCGAACACGGCCAGCACCGCGTTCACGGCGACCACCACGGTGATCAGGACGCCAAGATCGAACTCGGCGAAGTCGCCTTGCAGGGCTTCGCGGTTCAATTCCAGGTCAGCGAGCCGGATGCTGGGATCGGTCAGCTTGATGGCCACCACGATCAGGTAATGGTTGCCCCGGCCGCCGATGATCTCGCACGCGGCGACGGCCGCGGTCCAGCTCAGCGCGTGCAGGCCGGTGCCGATATGGCCGCCGGCGAAAGAGGAGGGGAAAGCGCGGAACACCAGGGCCGCGGCCCCGTACGCCAGGCTGATGCCCGCGCCGCTGAACACCCGGCGGTACACCACGCCCCGGTGCACGCGCCATTGGGTCAGCACGTAGAGCGGGATCGGCGTCATCATGGCGTAGACGGGCGGCAGCAAGATCGCCACCGGCAGCACCCATACGGTGAGGAAGTCTCTGGTCATCCCGCCCTGGAGGTAAGCCATCCGCGGCGTGGCCGCCACGGACACCAGCCCGCAGCCCAGCAGCAAGAGGTACTTCCACAAATCCGCCGTATGCCAGTCCGTCTGAGACGCCGCGAAGCAGGTCAGCACCAGCGCCGACAGCACGAGCGCCCCGACGTAGCAGCGGAGCAGCACGGGAAGACGCCACCAGGCCCAGCTCTTGGTGACCGCTCGGGTCAGCGAGCGGCGGGATACGGACGAGGCATCCATAGTCCACCGTTCCGGATGGGACTCGACAGGCTCCTGTCTAGCCGGCAGCTCACCGTAAAGGACTAGCTCCGTATAGCTACCTTAACTCATCTATGGCCATCTTGGGCATTATTGCGGCTGATTCGCATACATCGCCCGGTAAAGAAGAGCTAAATGGTGATTGACAAGCCATGATTACCCCGCGTACGTGTTTCCCCGGCAGGTTTCGCACCCTGCATATAGCGGCCAGAGGGAGGGCAGACCATGCACGTCACCTGGTCCTGAACACGCGACCGCAGCCGAAAGCACGACTCCAGAGGGGAATTCACAATGCGTGACACATGGACTTGAGAGAAGCCAGCGGCCACTGTTATCGAGACTCGCGCAACGGCACCGAGCTTGTCGTCGGGGCGCGGTCAGGACGCCGTCCCGCGGCATGACGCCCGCCGGGCGGCGACACGTGACGCCACCTGAACGTCAGCGCCAGGGCGACGACGGCGCCGATACCCCCTGCGACAGCAATGACCGCCGCCGGGCTGAACAGCTGCGCAGCGGCGCCGGCCACGACGAAAGCGGCGCCCTGGCCGACGATCACCCCCATGTTGGCTAGCCCGAAGGCCTGAGCCCGTCGTTCGTTCGGCACCCTGACGACGAAGGCGGTGTTGGCCGCGAGCTGGTAAACACCGAATGCGGCCGAGATGGAAAAGACCACCAGTGAGACGGCGAGATCGGGGTGCAGGGCCGTCAGCATCAGGGTGGCGCAGGTCAGCACGGCGAACGGCCCCATCCACTCGCTCCGCCGCCGCGGCCGGACGAACCGGGTGAACAGCGGCGTGGCGATCGCGGTGCTCAGCGCCGTGGACGCCAGAACCAAGCCGATCGCGATGGACCCGCCGCCGAGTTTGGTCGCGTAGGGAGCGGCGACCCCCTCGGGAATCGTATAGAACGCCACCAGCCAGCCGAACAGCAACAGGACGCGCCGCGCCTGGTCGCCGAAGACGAGCTGGAATCCTTCTCGCATCCGCCCCAGCGGGGACGGCCGGGCGGTATCGGGCCGGGCGGCGGCGGGCCGGGCGCGGGTACCGAGCGCGATTAACAAACCGGACAGCGCGAACGTTCCGGCGTCGATGACCAGCGAGGGCCGCACGCCGATGGAGGCCACCGCCACTCCCGCGCCGGCCGCGCCGACGACCTGGCCAGCCAGGAACGTTGTCTGGATCACCGCGGTACCCAGGGCGTAGTACTCGCCGGGCAAGATGTCGGGGGTGACGGAGGCCCGGGCCGATTCGAACGGGGGCGCGAACATGGTGGCCGCGAACAACAGCCCGACCAGGGCTATCATCGGCACCCGCGGAATTACCATGGCGGCCACCAGGACCATCCGGACCACGTCGCACACGACCATCACCGAACGGCGCGGCCGCCGGTCGGCCAGGTCGGCCAGGAACAATCCGCCGATTACCCAGGGCAGGTACCCGGCCGCGTACGTCAGAGCGGTGAGCAGCGGCGACTTAGTCCGGTCATAGACCAGCAGGGTAAGGGCGACCAGGGCCAGGCGGTCGCCCGCCACGGATAGTACCTCGGAAAACCACAGGGCCCGGAATTCGCGCACCGCGAATACGTCTCGGAAGGTGGCCCGCGGCGGCACAGCACCTGTCACTGTGACCCTTCTGTCAGCCCGTCACCCGCCGTCGGTCATGGTCACTCAGGTCTTCATCATGACCCAGGGCGGGCGTATACCGCAACAAGTAGTTCCGAATCGGTCACCCCTGGTTTCCAAGGACCTAGAATTCCTGGCGCGCGTGACCGCGGCTGACGCCGACGTGGACCGGGCTCTAGCGGCTCCCGCCCCACTCGCGTACCGGTTAGGCATGAGCTTGGGATCCGCTGGCCGAGCGAGCTGGCTATCGGCATCTTTCTTATAGCTTATAAATATGAACCGGAATATCAAAAGAGAAAGGCACAATAGCAGCGCTTTGGAAGCTATTACCAGCACCGACGAATAGGCATTAAGCTGAACCGGGCCGGTTTCGCGGCCGTCCGGCGTGGTATCGGTAGGGTCGTGCGATGGTGGCAGTCCGCGGCGGGTGAAGGCCCGGCGCTAGGCGAGAGCTCGGAGGCCAGGTGACACATCCGCTGCCGCCGCTCGTCGCGGAGCGACTCCGCGCACTGCGCGAGCGCCCAGTCGAGCTAGTCGAGAAGGGTTGCGGCGGGCTGGCTGCTGGCGGGCTGGCTTTCTCGGGGCCGACCGCCGCTGAGCTGGCAGCCGCCCGGGCCGAGCTGCACGAGGCGGGATTCACCTACCCGCTGCTCACCTTGCGCGAGACGGCGCTCGCGGGGAACATCGCCGCGATGGCCGGCTACTGCGCCGAGGCGGGGGTAGCGCTCGCGCCGCACGGCAAGACCGCCATGTCTCCCGAGCTCGCGGCCCGCCAGCTCGCCCACGGCGCCTGGGGCATCACCGTAGCCACGATCGGGCAGCTGCGAACGTACCGGGCCTTCGGCTTCTCCCGGCTGCTGCTGGCCAACGAGCTCGTGGACGAGGCGGGCATCGCCTGGCTGGCCGCCGAACTGGCCGCCGACCCCGGTTTCGAGGCCTACTGCTACGTCGATAGCGTCGCGGGCGTGACCATCCTGGACCGGGTGCTCAGCCGGCATCCGGCCGGGCGACGGCTCCCCGTCCTGGTGGAAATCGGGGCCGACGGCGAGCGTACCGGCTGCCGGACCGACGCCGGCGCGCTCACCGTGGCGCGGGCCGCGACCGCGACTAATACGCTCAGGCTGGCCGGCGTGGCCGGGTACGAGGGAAGCATCGGCGCCTCGGCCGCAGACCAGGGCAGCGAAGCCGGGACGCTGGAAAGAGTCACCTCGTTCTGCCGTCGGCTCCGGGCCCTGGCGGGCCAGCTGAGGACGGGCCAGCTGAGGACGGGCCAGCTGGGCGGCGGGGACGACGAGTTCATCGTCACGGCGGGGGGCAGCGCGTTCTTCGACGTGGTGACGCGGGAGCTGACCGCCGGCGACCGCACCGGGATCACGGCGATCCTGCGCAGTGGCGCTTATCTCACCCACGATCACGGCTTCTACGCGGCGCTCTCCCCCGCCGCCCGAGGATCGGCACCCGCGCCCCGGCTGCGGCCCGCGCTCGAGCTGTGGGCGCAGGTGCTGTCCCGGCCCGAGGCCGGGCTGGCCCTGCTGGGGGCGGGCCGCCGTGACGCCGGCTTCGACCAGGGGCTGCCGGTGCCACTGCGCGTCGTCCGGCGCGGCCATACCGCAGCGGCCGGGGTAACCGGAGGGGGCAGCCGCGACGTAGGGGGCCGGGCTGACCTGTCCGGGAGCCGGCTGACTGAGCTCAATGACCAGCATGCTTACTTGCAGCTGGGCCCGGGCACCGACCTCGCGCCGGCCTCCGTCTTTCACCGGGATTGGCGACACGCCGGGTGTGAACGGCTCAAACGAGAGCGAGGTGCACCTGAACAGCCAGAATGCGATTTGTCTAGGATCGCGATCAAGCTGAGGCAGGTGCACCTC
>JALYVS010000405.1 GCA_030853115.1 Actinomycetota bacterium | reverse complement strand
CCGCGCGGCCCGGCTTCCGGCCCTACGGGCCGGGAGACAGATTTGTTCAGCCAGTAGCCTGCTGTCATGAATGTCCCGACGGCCCAGCACGGAACGCCACCGGTTCTCACCGGCAGTGTTTACCTCGTGCTTTTCCTGCTCGGCGCAGCGGAGGGCCTGGTCGGCAGCTTTCAGTATCTCAGGACCGCCGGGTCCGTGCCGCTCGCCGCGATCGCGTTCTGCCTGACGCTGCTGGTGACGTGCGTGCTGGCGGGATGGGGCATGCGTTCGGTCAGCGGCGCTCTGGTACCTGCTATCGGCTGGCTCATCACGTCCTTCCTGCTGTCCATGCCGGTCAGGAGCGGCAGCGTCATCATCACCGCGTCGACCCCGGGCGAGTGGTACCTGTACGGCGGCACGCTGAGCGCATTGACCGGGGTCGGTGCCTCGTTCGGCCGCTGGATCCGGACGGCCCGACCGCGGTGAGCGACCTCGACCCGGCCTCGTACCGGCAGGCGGCCGGCCAGTTCGCCGGCGGCATCGTGGTGGTCACGACCAGCGCCGGCCATGCGATGACGGTCAGCGCCTTCGCGTCGGTGTCGCTGGAGCCGCCGCTCGTGCTGTTCTGCGCGGAGAAAATCGCCCGCCTTCACGACAAGGTTCTCGCGGCCGGATCGTGGGCGGTGTCCATCCTGGCCGAGGACGCGGAGAAGACCGCCCGCTGGCTGGCCACCCGGGGTCGCCCGCTGGACGGACAACTGGACGGGGTGGCTCAGCACCCGGGCCCGGTCACCGGCGCGCCGCTGCTCGACGGTGCGCTGGCCACCCTGGAATGCCGGACCGCCGCCGTGTACGACGGCGGCGATCACAGCATCATTGTCGGCCAGGTCGTCGCGGTGAGCGGGCCAGCCGACCCGGCCGGACCAGCCGGCCCGGCGTTGCGCAGCCCGCTGGTGCACTACGCGGGCGCCTACCGCCGCCTGCGACCAGGCACCTAGGCGGCCAGGCGGCCTAGACGGCTAGCACACCACGTCCTCGATCCGGTCGAGCCCCCAGTCGAGGTCTTCCTCGCTGATGACCAGCGGCGGCGCTAGCCGGATCACGTTCCCGTGTGTTTCCTTGGCCAGCACGCCGTGCGCGGCGAGCCGTTCGCAGACCTCGCGGCCGGGCCGCGAGGCGAACTCGATGCCCGCCCACAGCCCGCGGCCGCTCACGCTGCGCACGACGGCAGGCGGCAGGGCGCCGAGCCGCGCGTGCATCCGCGTTCCCAGCACCGCCGCCCGGGCCTGGTACTCACCGGTACGCAGCATCGCGATGACCTCCCGGGCCACTGCGCAAGCCAGCGGGTTGCCGGCGAACGTGGACCCGTGCTGCCCGGGCTGCAGCACGCCGAGCACCGGCCACGTCGACACCATCGCCGAGACCGGCACGATGCCGCCGCCCAGGGCTTTGCCGAGCAGGTACGCGTCGGGCGCGACAGCCTCCGCCGTGCAGGCGAACGTGAAGCCGGTGCGCCCCAGGCCGGACTGGATCTCGTCGGCGATCATCAAGATGCCGTGCGTGGTGCACAGTTCCCTGATCCCGGTGAGGAAGCCGGCCGGCGGCACGACCACTCCGGCCTCACCCTGGATCGGCTCGACGAGCACCGCGACGACTCGTTCGCCGAGCTCGTCGATGGTCGCGGTCAGCGCGTCCAGGTCGCCGTAGGGGACGATGCGGAACCCCGGCGTGTACGGCCCGAAGTCGGCCCGCGAGTCCTCGTCGGTGGAGAAGCTGATGATCGTGGTGGTGCGGCCGTGGAAGTTTCCGCTGAACACGATGATCACCGCCTGGTCCGCGGGGACCCCCTTGACCGTGTAACCCCACTTGCGCGCGACCTTGATCGCGGTCTCGACCGCTTCCGCGCCGGTGTTCATCGGCAGCACGACGTCCATGCCCGCCAGCTCGGCCAACTCGGCGCAGAACGGCCCGAACTGGTCGTGATCGAACGCCCGGCTGACCAGCGTGAGGTGCTCGAGCTGGCGTTGCGCGGCGGCGATCAGCCGCGGGTGCCGGTGACCGAAGTTCAGCGCCGAGTACGCGGCGAGCAGGTCCAGGTAGCGGCGGCCTTCCACGTCGGTGACCCAGGCACCCTCGGCCTCGGCGGCGACGATCGGTAGCGGGTGGTAGTTGTGCGCGCCGTACTCGCTGGTCAACTCCAGGAAGGCGGTCATCGTTTCGGTCATCGTGTTCCCCTCATGACGCCGTACCTGAACTGTTTCAGGGGCGGAGCTCCAGCGTGCAGCACTTGGGTCCGCCGCCGCCCTTGAGCAGCTCGGACAGGTCGACGCCGACCGGGACGAAGCCGTGCTCGCTCAGTTGGGCGGCCAGGCCTCGCGCCTGGACCGGCAGGACGACGTGCCGTCCGTCGCTGACCGCGTTCAGGCCGAGCACCTCGGCGTCTTCGTCTTTGGCCTCGATCAGTTCGGCGAACTGCTCGGCGATGGCCGCCCGCCCGGCGTCGTCGAACGCCGCCGGGTAGTACATGGCAGTATCAGAGTCCAGCACGCACAGCGCGGTGTCCAGGTGGTAGTAGCGCGGGTCAACCAGGCGAAGGCTGACCACGGGCAGGCCGAAGACCCGGGCGAGTTCGGCCGCGGTGCCCTGGTCGCTGCGGAAACCGTACCCGGCCATCAGCGTGCGCCCGGTGAACAGGATGTCTCCTTCACCTTCGTTGACATGATCGGGTATCCGCACGTCGGGGTAGCCGCTACCGCGGAACCAGTCCAGGTAGGCGTCGGCTTCCCGGGCGCGCTGCGGATACAGGAACCGCGCGCCCAGCACCCGGCCGCCGATCACGGTGGCGCCGTTGGCAGCGAACACCATGTCGGGCAGGCCTGCCACCGGCTCGATCGTCCGCACGTCGTGGCCGAGGTCGAGGTAGGCCTGGCGGAGCCCGGCCCACTGCCGCATGGCCTGGCTGGAGTCAGTCGGCTGGTCCGGGTCCATCCACGGGTTGATGGCGTAGCTGACGGCAAAATGTTCCGGCGGGCACATCAAGTATCCGTGTGCGGCCGCCTGCCGCTGGCGCCGTCCCGCTGGCCTGCCGCCGGTAGTAATCATGAGCTAAGGGTAGGGGCTGGCCGCACCGGAAAACATGCGGTGGTCATGCGTGTTAGCGGAGAATCATTGCGCAATACCGTCGTCATGCGGCGATTCGTTGTTCATCGACCCGCGCGTCACGAGAGGTACCACCGCGGAGACCTGGACGCCTAACAGGGCGGTGGTTCCTCACCCGCACACGCGGACGCGGTCCCGCCGGTGCCCCCGACCGCGTCGACCACCCGGGCGAGCAACCGGTACAGCGTCGCCCGCTCCTGTCCGGACAGCACCTTGAGCAGCTCGTCCTCGACCCGGGTCAGCCTGGTCTGAGCCAGGCACAGCTCGCCTGAACCGGCCTGCGACAACTCGACGATGTGGCGCCGGCGGTCGGCGGGATCGCGGCGGCGGGTAATCAGCCCGCGCTCCTCGAGCTCGTTGAGCAGCCCGACGACGTTGCTCGGATCCAGGCTCAGGGCGTCCGCCAGCCCCTGCTGGCCTGCTGGCCCGTGCTCGCTGAGCAGCTTCAGCGCGATGAGGTGGCGGGGACGAAGGCCGCCCGGCGACATCGAGGTCTCGGCGGCCCGGCGCCCGACGCGGGCCAGGTGGTCCAGGAGCGGCAGCAGCTGCTCCTCGGCCCGTTGCTCCGCTACCGGTTCCGCCCTCGCCATAGCAAGATACTACCTTACTGTCAATAATTTGTGTATCGCTAATGATTGATGGTATACCTTCTATCTATGAGCCACCTTCTGCATATCGATTCGTCCCTGCGCACCGAGGGATCCCGCAGCCGCCGGCTATCCGCCCATTACGCCGAGCGCTGGCGGGCCAGCCACCCCGATGGCACCGTCACCTACCGCGACCTGGCCGCGAACCCGGTGCCCCACCTGGATCACGCGGCCTTCCTGGCCGGGTTCGTTCCCGCCGCCGACCGCACGCCGGAGCAGGTCGCGGCCCGCGCCCTAGCCGAACCGCTCATCGGGGAGATCCTGGCGGCCGACACTGTCCTGATCGGGATGCCGCTGTACAACTTCGGGCCGCCCAGTACGTTCAAGGCCTGGTTCGACCGGATCGTCTCGCCCGAAACCATGGGACAGCTCGGCGGCAAGGAGTTCGTGATCGTGACGGCGCGCGGCGGCGGCTACCAGCCGGGTACCCCGCGCCATGGCTGGGACCACCGCGAGGCGTGGCTGCGGCACGCGCTCACCCCCCTGGGCGTCAGCGACGTGGCCTTCGTCGACACGGAGCTGACGCTGGCCCGGGAGTCGCCGACGATGATCCCGCTCGACCTCGGCGCCGCCGAGGACCAGAGCCTGTCCGCCGCCTTCGCCGCCATCGACGCCCTGGTCGGGTCCGGCGCTCGTCCGTACCAGGAAGCCACCGCCGGCTAACTGGACGGGCCCGCCCGACGACCACGCTCGGCGGTTTGGTCAGGCGCGGCCCAGTTCGGTCAGCCGCTGGGCGGCGGCCGCGATCCGCTCGTCGCTGGCGGTCAGGGCGACCCGCACGTGCCGCGTCCCCGCGGACCCGTAGAGTTCGCCGGGCGCGACGAGAATGCCGCCCTGGCCCGCCAGCAGCTCAGCCGCTGACCAGCAGTCATGCGCCGGGTGCCGGGCCCACAGGTACAGCCCGGCCTCGGAGTGGTCGATGGTGAAGCCGGCCGAAACAAACGCCGCCCGCAGCACCGAACGCCGGTCGCGGTACCGCTGACGCTGCGCTCCAGCATGCGCGTCGTCGTCGAGCGCGGCCGCCATCGCTGCCTGCACGGGCCCGGGCATGATCATGCCGGCCTGCTTCCTGATCGCCAGCAGGTCCGCGATCAGGGCCGGGTCACCGGTCACGAAGCCGGCCCGGTAACCGGCCAGGTTGGAGCGCTTGGACAGCGAATGGACGGCGAGCAGGCCGTCGTGCGACGAGCCGCACACCTCGGGGTGCAGCACCGAGACGGGGGAGGCGTCCCAGCCCAGCGTGATGTAGCACTCGTCGGAGGCCAGCACCGCGCCGTGCGCCCGGGCCCACGCCACGCCCGCGCGCATGTCCGCGACGCTGCGGACCCGCCCGGTCGGATTGGCGGGTGAATTCAGCCACACCAGCCGGACCGGGCCCCCCTCCGCCCCCGGCGACTGGTCCGGCCCAGGGCCCCCGTCCGCCCCCAGCGGCTCGTCCGACGCCCGCGTTGTCGCTCCGGCCAGCCGCGCGCCGATGTCGTAAGTCGGGTACGCCAGCTCCGGGTGCACCATCACGTCGCCGGGTCCTAGCCCCAGCATGACCGGGAGCCACGCGATGAACTCCTTGGTCCCGACGACCGGCAGCACGTCGTCCGGTTCGACGCGAACGCCGAGGTCACGCGCCAGCCACCCGGCGGCAGCGGTGCGCAGCCGCGCCGTCCCCCAGGTCGCCGGGTACCCCGGCGCGTCGGAGGCGGCGGCCAGGGC
>JALYVS010000404.1 GCA_030853115.1 Actinomycetota bacterium | reverse complement strand
ACAACCCGCGGCCGTCGCTGTACGTCAGCAACCTGACCGGCTCCCAGGGCGCCAACGGCTTCCCGACCGGGACCATCAACTCCAGCCAGCTCTTCGGCTGGAACCTGGGCGTCCTCGCCCCCTGAAGTACGCCTAGCTTCACCATGTGAGTAAGGCAGTGGCGTCGGCCCCCCTCCGCAGGAGAGGTCAGGATGGGGGTCGGCGCTGCCGCTCGTAAACTTCCGGCCGCTTGCCGGCCGGGGCTTTCCCTCCCCCGAAGCTGTAATCCGCCGGGTCGGCCGTTCCCGATCTTGTGGGGCGTTAACAGTCGTGCGCAGGGCATGGCTGGTGTTTCACGAGAGGAACTTAATGTCCATTAAGAGCAAGGTCTTCGCCGCCGCGGCGGCGCTGACCCTGGTCGGCGGGGCCGGCGCAGTCGCCGCCACCGCCACGGCGGCCAACGCGGCCACCCCGTCCTGTGGCAGCTACTGCATCGACATCTTCAACCACGACTTCGGCACGCACGCGCACCCGGCCTTCGTGCAGGACACGTACCGTCAGGGCGAGAAGGTCGGCCAGCCGCAGATCCTGTTCCGCGTGGCCAACTTCGACCCGGCGGAGGACTACACCTTCTCCTACCAGGGCCTGGTGTCGGACTTCTTCGCGGCCAACCTCGTTTCCGCGGCCTTCAACCTGCACTACGGCAACGGCAGCGCCTCCGCGGGCAACGACGACGCCGCGTTCGAGCTGCAGTACTCGCCTTACGGCGTGGACAGCGGCCTGTGCTCCGGTCTCGCCAGCACTGCGGTGGCCGGCGAGAAGGTCACCCTGCAGCCCTGTGGCGTTTCCTCCAAGACCGTCTGGGCTGTTGACTCGGCGGACTTCGCTGGCGCTGGCTACGTGCCGTTCATCAACGGCTCGGACTCCAACTTCTCCCAGCCGTTCGTGCTCACCTACCCCAGTAGCGCTTACCCGACCGACAACCCGCGGCCGTCGCTGTACGTCAGCAACCTGACCGGCTCCCAGGGCGCCAACGGCTTCCCGACCGGGACCATCAACTCCAGCCAGCTCTTCGGCTGGAACCTGGGCGTCCTCGCCCCCTGAAGCACGCCTTAGTTTCACCACCTGAGTAAGACAGTGGCGCCGCCCCCGATGGGGTCGGCGCCACTGTCACGTCTAGCCGCCCTGCTCATGCCGCCGTGCTCGGACCTCCTTGCTCGTACCTCCCTGCTCGCGCCGCCCTGGCGGCTCGCCGCCACCAGGGACTTTCCGCGAATTGAGCCGCAAAATGGCGTCGGTCCCGTTATCGGGACCGGCGCCACTTTCCTGTCCGCTTACCACAAATGCGTAACAAATTGTGCAAGATCAATTACAGAACGTGTCAACCACTCGGGCCTTAGCTGCGTCCTTCTTAGTGAACGCGGACGGAAACTGCGGTTCCCGTTCCGCTCATATCGTCTCACCGGGTACCGGACGGCTTCGCCGCCCGGCTCACGGCGGCGGTAGCTTCGACAGCCGTGCGCAGGGCACGGCTGCCGGTTTCAAGGAGGAATTTGATGTCTATCAAGAGCAAGGTCTTCGCCACTGCGGCGGCGCTGACCCTGGTCGGCGGCGTGGGCGCGGCGAGCACGCTGTCCGCGACCGCGGCCACCCCGTCGTGTGGCCACAGCTGCATCGACGTGTTCGACCGGGCCTTCGCCACCCACGAGAACCCCGCCTTCGTGCAGGACGTATATCGCCAGGGCGAGCGGGTCGGCCAGCCGATCATCCTGTTCCGCCAGAGCAACTCCGACCCGGCGGAAGACTTCACTGTCTCCTACCAGGGCCAGGTGTCGGACTTCTACGCCGCCAACCTGGTGTCGGCCAGCCTCGACCTGCACTACGGCGGCGGTTGCGAGGTTTACAAGACGCCGCACCGCGGCTCGACCACCAACCCGGGGCATTGCCTGACCTACTACCCGGACGACTTCGCGTTCGAGGTGGAGTACTCGCCTTACGGCGTGAACAGCGGCCTGTGCGTCGGTGTGGGCACCACTGCAACGCAAGGCACCCCCGTCGCGCTCGAGCCGTGTGGCGCGACCGCCAAGACGGTCTGGATCCAGGACGTCGACAACGCGACGGGCTTCGTGGACAGCTACACCCCGTTCATCAACGGGTCGGACACCAACTTCTCCCACCCGTACGTGCTGGACTACCCGCACAACGCCTTCCCGACCGACTCGCCGCGGGCGCAGCTCATCACCAATGAGCTTCAGCTGAACTCGCACAACCAGATCGTTCAGGACACCCAGGAGTTCTCGGAGAACTTCGGCACCCTGCGGTAAGTAGGACCAGTCTTACCCTGAATCACCACGTGGCGCCGGCTCTCCCCGCTGGGGAGGGCCGGCGTCACTGTTGTTTCCGGGGATAAGGTGCCCGAAAGCGACGAACAAGCCTCGCCACCGCCATGACCAGCCCCGATGGCAGCACCGTCTTGTATTATGACAGCTACTTTCTGTCGTGATAGGGGGCAGGCGTGGTTCTGGACAGTCATCGCCGTGCGGCCGTCACCTGCCCGCGCTGTCGTCAGCCCGTCCACCAGCCGACCGCATGGTCAAGCGCCTGGCGTTGCGACCGGCACGGTGACGTCGATCCCCTGTTCCCGGCCTTCCGGCCGTCCCGGGACGGCCTCACCGGGCTGCTGCGCACCGCGGGTGTCCCGGTCTGGCTGCCCTGGCCGCTGCCGGCCGGCTGGCTGGCCGCGGGCTTCGCGGGCGCGGGCGACGAGCGTACCGGCGTCCGCGCCTGCGCGGTCGCGCTGTCCGGCCCGAACCCGCTCGGCGGTCCGGCCGACATGCTGGTCGTGGCCGAGGCACCGGGCGTCGGCCTCGGCGCGGCGCTGTCCGGCCTGGACGGCGTCGACCCGGGCGCGGGATTCGCGACCGCGCCGTCGGTTGCCACGGTTTCGTTCGGAAATCACGACTTTCCGCTCTGGCGGGTGGATTCGCCGGACCGCGCGGTGTTCGCCGGCGAGATCAAGGGTCACTGGCTATGGCTGGTGCTGTGGCCAGATACCGCGGGTGTCCTGCTTATCGAGTCGCTCGGGCTGCGCGACCTACGGGATCCCGGCCAGGATATGGACCCGCCGTTCGGCGCCCCCTCGCCCCGCCTGCCGGCTCGCTGACCGGTGCGGGCCGACCTGCATGTGCACAGCAATGCCTCCGACGGAACGGACCCCCCGGCCGAGGTGATCCGGCGCGCCGTGCGGGCCGGGCTCGACGTGCTGGCGCTGACCGACCACGACACGGTCGCGGGTCACGCCGAGGCTCGGCAGGCCCTGGCCGGGAACGGCGGCCTGATCCTGGTGCCCGGCCTGGAGCTGTCCTGCCAGATGGACGGACGCAGCCTGCACCTGCTGGCGTATCTGTTCGACCCGGACCACGCCGAGCTCGCCGCTGAGCTCGGCCGGATCCGCGACGACCGCGTGCTGCGGGCCCGCGCCATGGTGGGGCGTCTGACGGAGCTCGGGGTGGACGTGAGCTGGGATCAGGTGGCCGCTCTCGCCGGTCCGGCCGTGATCGGGCGGCCGCATATCGCCCGGGCGATGACGGCCAGCGGCGCCATCGCCGCACCCGGCGAAGCCTTCACCGCCGACTGGATCGGCGAGGGGGGCCGGGCCTACGTGAGCCGTTACGCGCTCGACCCCGTCCGCGCGATCGGGCTGGTCCGCGCCGCGGGGGGCGCCGCGGTGCTGGCTCATCCGAGGGCCGGCCGGCCGTGGCTGACCTCCGATGAGCAGATCGCCGGGCTGGCCGCCGCTGGCCTGGCCGGAGTGGAGGTCTTCCATCCCGACCACTCAGCTTCCGAACGGGCCCGCCTGCTTGCCCTGGCCCGCGATCTCGGCCTGCTGGCCGGTGGCGGCAGCGACGATCACGGCCACCTGAGCGGTCACCGGGTCGGCTGCGATATCGCGGCCGACGGCGTTTACCAGTCCCTGGTGTCGATGACGACCGGCGCCCGGCCGACGCGAGGCTGAGCATTGGGTATTGTGCCTGGAACGGCCATCTCATCGTCCCGAAAAAGGAACCACTCGGATGAGCGTACGGATTGACCAGGTGCCGCCGGCCGCGACGGCCGACGGCCAGCGGACCAACAGCTGGATCATCGGTGATGACGACGAGGTCATCATCATCGATCCGGGCCGCGACGCGGCACCGGTGCTTGACGTGGTGGGTGAGCGTGAGGTGCTCGCGGTCATCTGCACCCATGGTCACGCCAGCCATGTGGCCGCGGCGATCGAGGTGGCTGAGCGGGACGAGGCGGCGGTGGCGCTGCACCGCAAGGACCGGCTGCTGTGGCGCGAAGCCCATCCGGAGGACCAGCCCGATATCGAGATGGAGGACGGCGGTATCTTCGAGGTCGCCGACGTCCGTCTCGAGGTGATCTACGCGCCCGGACACACGGACGGCTCGGTGTGCCTGTACTGCGAGGACCTCGGCGTGGTGTTCACCGGTCATGCCCTGCGGGCGCAGGGCCCGGTTCCCGATGACGGTGAGTTTCCTGACTTCGCCCGCCAGCTCACCGCCATTGGCGAGCACCTGCTGACCTTGCCGCCGGAAACCCGCGTGCTGCCCGGCGAGGGCCAGGAAACCACGATCGCGGCGGCCGAGAAGCAATTTGATTCCTGGGTCTCCGCGGGCGCGGACCCTTCGCTGCTCTAGATGGAGCAGCTGGGTTTCGAGGGCATGCCGCGCCGGCTCTACTCGTGCACGCCGACGCGGCTGGCCGCCTGGCTCGACTGTCCCCGCCGGTACCGGATGAGCTACCTGGACCGGCCCACCCCGCCGAAGGGTCCGCCGTGGGGGCACAACAGCATCGGCGCCAGCATCCACAACGCGCTGGCCGGATGGTGGCGGCTCCCGCTGCCGCAGCGGACCGTGGCGGCCGCGGGCACGCTCGTTGACCGCGGCTGGATCAACGAGGGTTTCGCGGACGAGACCCAGTCGGTGCGGCAGCGGGAACGCGCGATCGGCATGGTCCAGGGCTATGTCGCCGGGCTCGACCCGTCCGACGAGCCGGCCGGGGTGGAACGGACGGTGGCCACCCGGACCGACAAGATCGCCGTCTCGGGGCGGATCGACCGGCTCGATTCCCGGCCGGCCGGGGACGCCGGGACCGAACTCGTGGTCGTCGACTACAAGACCGGCCGGCATGTGCTGACGGTAGACGACGCGCGCAGCTCGATGGCCCTGGCGCTGTACGCGCTCGCCGCCGGGCGGGTGCTCAGGCGGCCGTGCCACCGGGTGGAGCTGCACCATCTGCCCACCGGCGAGGTCCTGGTCTGGTCCCACACCGATGAGTCGCTGGCCCGGCAGCTGCGCCGGGCCGAGGACATCGCCGCTGAGGCCGCCGCCGCCGACGAGCGGATGCGCGACGGGCTGCAGCCCGGCGCCTACGACGAGGTGTTCCCGCCACGTCCGGGCCCGTCCTGCGGATGGTGTGACTACCGGCGTCACTGCCCGGCAGGAGCCGCC
>JALYVS010000073.1 GCA_030853115.1 Actinomycetota bacterium | reverse complement strand
ATCGTTGATACATCTCGCGCGGCAGAAACGCGCAGCATAATCCCCGACCTGGAAGGCCGACAGCTCCCGCAGCCACAGTGCAGCCAATACGCCAGACGGGCAACGCACCGGCCATGCGCCAGGGCGATGATCGGCAAGCGACGGTCACCCACGCGCGCTAGGCCCCCGATAGCTGCGGCACCATCTGGCCTGATGGCACCTGATGTGGCGCCACCGATCTTCCAAGCTGGTCGTAGCACAAGCCTTCGCCGGGTCGACCGAGCTGCGGGATTATCATGATCTGCCTGAAGAGATGAATAATGGTTGTCAAGAAATCAACTGGGCGGCGGTTACTACCTTGGGCTCGGCCGGCACGGTCGGCTGCTGCCGGTCAGGTTCGGAACAAGCGGATCTTAACGCCGATCGAGTCAGCGATGCGGGTCAGGTCGCCGGGGTCGCTGGTGACGATCGGGGCCTGGTGGCGGACGGCGGTCACGATGATGATCGCGTCGACGACGTCGGCGGTCCCGGCGGCGGCGCAGGCGACGCCCGCGGCGCGACCGGTCCGCTCGTCTTCGGGCAAGATGTCGCAGGCCTTGAGTAGCCGGGAGATCTGGTGCTGGGGACCGCCGCGCCAGGCCTGAGCCAGGACGACGACCGGGACGAGCGGACGGATATGCGCACTGGTTAGTTCATCGTGCAGGGCGAGGAAGTCCGGGTAACGCCGTTCGGCGGCCAGCAGAGCGCCCGTGTCGTAGACGATGGCAGGCATTACCCCGCGGCCCGCTGCGGCCCGTCGTCGATCAGCCCGGTCTCGACCAGGAACTCGCGGGCGCGCTGGCGGGATGCTACGGGAAGCGGGCCGTGCTCGCTTTCGTACTCCGCTACCAGTTCACGGGCGGCGGCCCGGCCGGCGGCGTGCCGAGCGGCGGCCTGGGCCTTCTCGGTGGCGGCTTCGGCCAGCCATGCGGATACTGGCTTGCCTTCCTGGGCTGCGGCGGCCTTAATCGTTTCCTCGATCTCGGGAGGGACTGAGATCGATAGCTTCCTTACGGTCATGCTGTCATCATAGCTCGCGGTAGGAACGCCTTCCTACCGGCGCGGGATCGTGTCGCGGGGGGGCTATTCCTGGGTGTCGGAATGCCTCGTTGTCCCGTAGCCAGGTGATGGTGGCGCGCTGGTGCTCGGCGGTGGCGGCGTCGAGCGGGGTGCTGCCGTCCCAGGGGGCCGTCCAGTCAAGGGGGGTGCCATGGGCGAGCAGGTAGCGGGCGACTGGGAGCTGCCCGGCGCGGCAGGCGTTCCAGAACGCCATCGAGATCTCGTCCCGGTCAGGCGACGGGTCCGCCTCGACTACGGAGGTCACTGTGTCCGTCAGCCCCAGGGCGGCCGCGTGCGAAAGCCCGGTCTTAGCGCCCCGTTCCCAGAGCCGCCGGGCGGCGGCCCACTGCGCGTACCCGAGCGCGGACTGTATCGGCGAGCCGCCGTCGATGGATGATCCGGGGTGCCCGATGTCGGCCCCGGCGTCGAGGAGCGCATCGATCAGCTCGACGTCATCATTGCTGGCCGCCCAGTGCAGCGCCGTCTCATGGTGCCAGGTGTCCGGGGCATGAGCGTCAAGGTCGGCCCCCGCTGCGACCAGCGCGTTCACCACCGCGGAAGCGTTCGGGCGGTGGCCGGGCGCATCGGCGAAGTGATGCAGCGGCGTGACGCCGCCGATCCAGCAGGAAGCAAGACCGGGATCCGCGGCCAGGATCTGGGTCAGCTGCCCGGAGTCGCCCAGCTTGACGGCGCGCAGCAGTTCGAAGGCGGCCCGGTCGCTGTCGGGGAGTGTGCGCGGCCCTGTCGTCGGCCGGGCCACCCCCGCGGCCGCCTCACCGCCGGGATCTTGCGGTTCGGGCCGCGGCGATCCGAACAGCAGCAGGTTGCCATCGGGGTCGATGTGAGCGATCTGGCGCATCTTGTAGCCAGTGGTGCGTACCTGGCGCCCCTGGTCCAGGCCGGCCGCGGTGAGTTCCGCGCCCAGTTCGTCGGCGTCCTCGACTCCGATGAACGCCCAGGTGGCGGTCGTGGCCGGGTCGTGTTCCGGTTTGAGGGCGAGGTGCAAGGCGATTCCGTCACGCTCGCCGATGGCGAACTCGGCGACGGCCGGCGACGGCGAACCGGGGGCGGAGAAGGTGAATCCGATATCGCTAGGGGTGATAAAGAGGTGGGGAGCGCCATCACGTAGGTGATGAAGCCCCGGTTCTCGGCCACCTTGTCGTAGAGGTGCCGGGCTGTGGTGTTGGATGCCTGGGTGTGCCAGTAGACCCGGTCGCAGCCGCGCTCGCGGGCCCAGTCGGCCACGGCGTCGATCAGCGCCCTGGCCGCGCCCTGCCCGCGCGCTTGGGGGGCGGTGAACAGGTCCTGCAGATAGCAGACGTCCGGACCCGACGTGCTGGGGTGGACGAAGAAGTGCGTGATGCCAATCAGCCTGCCATCCAGCCGCGCCCCCAGAGCGTGCAGTCGGGTATCAGCCTGGAATTCGCGCCAGGCCCGGTCGTACATCTCGGGTGGCTCGGTCCGCTGGTAGAAGTCGATATACCCGCGGAACAGGGCCTCCCAGGCCGCCCGGTCGTTCGGCTCCAGCCTGCCGATGCTGATCATGGGCATCCTCCGGTTCGGCTGATGTTACGGGTGCCGCGGGCCGCGGCCGAGGAAGTCCAGGATCGCGGTGGTCAGCTCGGGGGCCAGCAGCGCGCCGCCGTGGTCACCCGGCACGCGGACGACGTGGCCGTTCCCGAGGCTGGCGGCCAGTTCCTCGGCGGTGTCCCCCCGGATGTCCTGGTCACCCACCACGACGAGCGTCGGAGCCGTGACCGATCGCAGTGCGGCGGCCGGCGTCGGGGTGAACGAGTCCAGGACGAGAGACAGTGCCAGCGGGTCACCGCCCCGTTCGGTGATCCACTGCGCTCCGAGCGCGTCCGGGGTTCCGGGCTCGAAGGCTTCCCCGCTGATCATCCGGGCGAGCAGCTGGCGGTGCCCGCCGGTGCGGCTGCTCTCGGCGTCGAGGGCATCGAGACCCTGGCCGGCCACGACCGCGTGGGCCGGCTGCGTCCCCCGGGCCAGCAGCCGCAGGACCACCTTCCCGCCGAGGGAGTAGCCGGCCAGGTCGAAGGAGCCCGGGCTCAGGCCGAGCCAGTCGATCAGGGCCAGGCCGTCGTCGGCGAAGACGTCGGGCGGGTAGGCGGCCGGGTCGTGCGGCCGCGCGCTGTCGCCGTGCCCGCGCAGGTCCGGGGCGATCACCCGGTAGCCGTGCTCGGCGAGTGCGGCGGCCGGGCCGTGTTCCAGCATGAGCAGCCCGCTGGCGGTGAACCCGTGGATGAGGATGAGGGGACGGCCGGCCCCGGTCTCCCGGTAGGCCAGCAGGACGCCATCGCGGCCCGGGAAATGCTGCGCTGAGAGCCCGTTCACGGTCCGATGCTAGCGACCCACTGAGCTTTCCCAGCGACTTTCGGCTCGACACTCGCAAGACACCGTGATGCGCTCCGGCCATGCGCGTCAGAGCGTGACGACTACCTTGCCGTTGGCGTGGCGGCCGGCCTGGAAGCTGACCGCGTCGCGGATCTGCTCGATCGGGTAGGCCGCCGCGATAGGGACCGTGAGGCGGCCGGTCGCGGCCAGTTCCGCGACGTGTTCGAGGGTGCCCGGGGCGGCACTGGCGCCGCTGACCGCTGTCACCCCGGGAACCTGGCTAGCGATGGTGCAGATGCGCCCGGCCGGGACGCCCAGCTCAAGCGCGGCCTGGGCGGTCTCCGTCCCGAACAGGTCCATGGCCACGGTGACCCCCTTGGGGGCGAGGTCTCGCACTCGCCCGGCCAGGCCGTCGCCGTAGGTGACCGGTTCGGCGCCCAGCTCGCGGAGGTAGCCGAACGACTTCCCCGATGCCGTGCCGATCACCGCCGCCCCGGCGAGGCGGGCCAGCTGGACCGCGAAGACGCCGACCCCGCCCGCGGCCCCGCCGATCAGCACGGTGTCGCCGTGGCCCGCGCCGATGACGGCCAGTGCCGCCGAAGCCGTGCGGGCGGCTATGTCGAGAGTGGCGGCGGTGAGGTCACCCAGCCCGTCCGGGGTGTGATGCGCCCCGTCGCCGACGGTCCCGTGCGGGTCGACGACCACGTAATCGGCGACCGCCCGCGACAGGGCGCACCCGAACACGCGGTCGCCGGCCGCGAACCCGCTCACCCCGTCGCCGACCTGGTCCACGACCCCGGCGTAGTCCGTGCCGAACCCGCACGGCAGGCTCAGGCCGAACCTGGAGGCCGCCTGGTCGTCGGCAGTCATGACCCAGTCCATCGGGTTCAGGCCGGCCGCGGTCACCCGCACCCGGACCTGTCCCGGGCCGGCCTGCGGCTCTGTGACCTCTCGCAGGTCAAGGACTTCCGGTCCGCCGAACGAGTCCATCATCACAGCTCTGCTCACCGCAACCGCCCTCCGGGATACACGCGTGTATCTGTCCGAGCGATGGACCGCATCGCCGCAGTCCCCTACACGATATTGCAGCAGGAGTTCCTCATGACCCTCAAGCCAGTGCCGAACGCGACCATCGAGGAGATCGTCGACACGATCTTCCTTCCGCTGGTCACCGGCGGCCGCCCACCGGGACACACCTGATGAGCGCCCCGGCCTGACGAGCGGGCCGTGCTCCCTACCTCGGCAGACGCTGCAGGCTGGGCGAGCGCGTCACACCGGGACGCCGCCGTAGGTGCGCCGCCACTTGGCTTCGAAGAACGACAGCACGCCGAACGCTATGAGGCCCAGCGCGACCAGGATGAGCAAGATGGGGCCGAACGGCTCTCCGGCCACCGTGTGCAGTGCCCCGTCCAGGCCCTTGGCCCGGGCCGGGTTGTAGGTCACGGCCGCGTCGAAGGCGGCCACGCCGACCAGGAATACGATGACGCCCCGCGCGGCGTAACCGGCCCGGCCCAGCTTTACTACGGTGTCCCGGGTGCGGCGATTCATCCAGCCCATCCGCAGATCACGGGTGAAGTCGAGACCGAACGCCTTCACCACCATGTAGATCCCGGCCGCGGCGATGATCAGGCCGGCGACGACCATGATGACCTGGCCGCCGTCATGGGACATGATCGTCGCGGTGAGGTCCCGCGACGTGGTGTCGCTGGAGGCGGGGACCCGCCCGTCCCGTACGAACCAGTAGGTCGTGACGAACGCGATGGCGTAGCCGACGGCGCAGCCGGCCGCCTTGAGCCGGTGGGCCTCGGTAGGATTCAGCCGGGCGACAGCGGCCTGCACGAACCGCCACAGCGCGAGCCCGGCCAGGCCGATCGTGATGATCCACAGCAAGATATAGCCGAACGGCTTAGTGGCGATCGCCCCCAGTGCCCCGCCCCGGTCCGGGGTGTGCCGCGCGACGCCGACCGCCAGCATGACAGCGAACGCCCCGATGACGATGTAAATAATGCCGCGAACGACGAACCCTAGCCGGGCCAGCAAGTCGATCGCATTGGACCCGGCGACCCGCCGCGTCCCGCGACCTCCGCCGCGCCGGTTATCCCTGCGGTAAGAGCTTCGCCGTCTACCTATAACCGACATGTCCGGTCACCTCCGGCCCCCAAGTCCCCCGTCAGGACCGGTCTAAACCAGGCCCGGGGGCGAGCTCGGCCGGCTGATTCGTTCGGCCTGATTAGGTGAATCCGCGGCCTCACCTCCCGTTCATTCAGGCGGGTAGGCGAGCTTGACCCGGCGCAGACCGTACGATGGGTTCACTGACATGACATACGGGCCGCGAGCTTTAGTTGCCGCCGCTACGATTTTTGCCTCATTGCCTAAATACCACTGAGCCATGATCGGCCCAGTCAGGCTTGCATTGGAGAGGCCAAACACGCGCGCGCTGCTCATGTAAATCACTTGCGCTTCAAGTGCGTTGTGCGCGACCGCGAGATCCTTACACAGAAGGATGTCGCCGGCCAGGGACGCCTCCTCGACCCACTGGATGTCCTTGATCTTCTGCGATTCAGCCTTACCGTACCGCTCGTCCATTGTCTCAAGTACCCATGCCGCCCGCCGGAGTGCGTCGGGAACGATCCGGGAGCCTAGACCGTGGTCTAGGAAGAAACGGAGCCCTGACGCTGCCGCCTCTCCCGTCACCGTTCAGGCCACCCTGCGGATCTCTTGGACCTCTCGCAATGTCAAGTCGTAGTCGCCGGCCACATTTTTCGCCGACTCCTGAGCTTTAAGCCGGTTAACGATGTCTGCGACGCGAACGCCACGCTCGGCTACGGTTGGCTGGCCGCCATTCAGCCAGGGGTCGACGAGGACGTCGACGCCTCTGTACTGAGGAAGCTGAATGCTCCGGGTCCAGCCGTTCTCGTAAGTGACGCGAGTCAGGTAATCGCGGACGACGGGCCGAAAAACCTGCTGGCCGCTGCGGACCACCACCAGGCCTTCGACCATGTCCTGGTCGGCGGGATCCACTGATTGCCTGCCAAAATCCCACAGCACCTCCGCGCCATCAGTCTGGAGGCGTTCGCTCGCGAGCGCCTGGGCCAGGCCAATATGGTCTTGCAGCCACAGGACAGCAGGCCGGATACGCTGCATGGGCAATCCGGCCTTGGTGAACGCGGCGACGATGTACGCCTCAGCAAGACCCACGAAGGGCACGCTGACACCATGCGGACGGCCGGGTTCCAGCGTCGTGACGATGGGAGCGGAGACGACCTGCGAGCCGTCCAGCCGCTTGTAGGCGTACCCGACCGACCAGTTCCGGAAGGTCTGAGCGGGGACAGCGATGACGTGGGCCGCCTCGGCCTTGTGGTAGATGGGCATCGTGTAATGAGGGTCATCGATAACGCCGGTTCCAGCCACTAAGCTCGCCTCCTTCAGGTAGATCGTAGGCGTCCAATCGTCGTTACACCCGCAATGGGCTCCGTGGCGTCTGGGTCGAGTGGCCGGGGGGAATCCGGTCCATCCGGAAGAAGTCGTCGGTGGTGACTAAAAGGCGTGTCGGCTGCGTCTCGCCGAGCGCGGCCGCCGCCGATCGGACCCACTCCAGGCTGGCCCGGTGGATGGCAATCCCGTGCTCTACCGCCAGCAGCGCATGCCGCCGCAGCGTCCCCTGCCGCGCGGCGGCGAACTGCTCCATCCCCCGGACGAACCCGTCCAGCGCGTCGCCCAGATCCGCCAGGAACGCGATCACCTCGGCGCGCTCCAGGTAGTTTTCCATCAGCGAGAAGCGCATCAGGTGCTGCCCCAGATCCGTTCCCACCGTCTCCGGGACGACCGGCATACGGAGCCACTCCAGGTACACCGCCAGGCCGGCTTTTGTCACCTCGTAGAGGCGCAGCGCGCGGCGCCCGCTGGACACCTGCTTCTCGGCGTGCAGCAGGCCACGCTCCTCCAGCCGCCGAAGCGCCGGGTACAACGCGCCCGGGCTGGGCTGGTACACGCTCGCAGGTGAGGCGCTGAACATCTTCTTCAGCCCGTACCCCGAACGCGGCTCGTCGGCGATGACGCCCAGCAGCACCTGCTCGAAGTCGGTCAGCGGACGCCCCGCCGCGCCGGGAGCTGCCGGGTGGGAAGACGCCATTACCCTCTTCCAATGAGTCGATTCGACTTATAGTCTAGTGTCGCACCGCGGGGCGTGACCGGACGGGGCCGCGCCTCACTGGGGGCCTGACTAGGGAGTTCTGCGTGGACGCCAGCGTGTGGATCCTCAACCTCGTCATCCTGGCCATCGTGCTGACCGCTGACCTGGGCCGCCGCAAGGTGACCCCGATGCGGCTGCTGCGTCCGGTCATCGCGGCGGCCGTCATCATCCCGTTCTTCTTCAAAGGCGCGGCTTCCTCCGGACACGGCCTGCTCCTGGAGATCGCCGGGCTGGCGGCCGGAGTGGTCCTCGGCGCTCTGGCCGGGGCGGCGCTGCACGTGGACTATGACGCAGCGGCGGGACGTGCCGTCTCCTGGGCCGGCATGCCGTACGCCCTGATCTGGATCGTGGTCGTGGCCGGCCGCATCTACTTCACCTATGGCGCCAGCCATGTCTTCAGCGATCAGCTGGGCAGCTGGATGGTGGCCAACCAGGTCACTGTCGGTGCCCTGACCGACAGCCTCATCTTCGTGTCCATCGCCATGCTGCTCGGCCGTACCGGCATCCTGGCGGTCAAGGCCCGCGCCGCCACGGCCCGGGCTAGGGCCCTCGCGCCCGCCGGCGTCCTCGGCACCGAGGTCAGCGCCGGCTAGATCAAGCTGACAGGTGATACCGCCGGCGCCACGCCGTTAGCGGCCGGGGATGTCGACGAGGGCCCAGGCGGCTTCCCACAAGGTGCTGACGATCACCCGGAGCTGTCTGGCCTGCGGGTCTACCGGAGGCCAGAACCAGAAGGCGCTGCGGCCCTCGTGCGCGGGTGACCCGGTGCTGCTGTCCGAGCCGCCCTCGTGCGCCGCGCCGGTGTCGTCGATCGCGATGACCTGGAAGCACGGCACGATCAACGGCCAGTCCTCCGGAAAGATCCACGGGTGCCCGTACAGTCGCACGGACACCATGTCCTCGCGGGCCGTGATGCCCTCGAGCACGGCGGTGGCCCGCTTGAGCGGGAGGCGGATCGCCAGGTCCGTGCCGCTCGCCTGCCCGCGGCTGGCCCACGGTTCCATCAGGGCGCGCTGATGGTCGCTCAGCGCCAGAGGCCAGTCCGGGCGCACCCGGTCCGTGATGCCCGGGAGCACGACGCTGTCCGGCGGCAGGGCGCCGACGGCGAGCAGCGCGGCGGCGACGGCGGCCATGATGGCCGCGGTGTCGAGTTCCACCGTGCCGGTCTCGAAGGAGCCGACTGACCAGTCGTGGTCCGGGGGTGCGAGCCGGTCCAGGTAGCACTCCGCCGGGGTCGGCCAGGGCGGCTCGCTGGTACCTGTAGGCACCACGGCGGGCGACGGGATCTCGACCCGCACGGGCAGGCCGGAACCGGCCGAAAGCTCGAGCCACCGGACGGCGGAGCCCCCGCCGCGGACAGGCACGGCCAGGAACTCGCCTTCGGGAATCCATCGCGTCTGGCCGGACGCGGAACACTGCCCGGAGATGCCGCCGGGCACGCTGGCCGCAGGCATGCGGTACGTTCCGCCCTCGTCGTCGGTGATCGACAGCTCCGTGATGTCCTCGGTGATCTCCCCGGCCAGAACGCGGGCCAGGTTCGTGTCGCCGTCCACCGCTTCGCCGTGATAACGCAGCCGGATGCCTTCCGGGGTCAGCGTGGCCCACGTGATGGCGACGTCGTGGCGCCGGAGCCGGCAGCGCACGGGACCAGCGGCGACCGCCAGCGGGATCTGCCGCGGCTGGTCCAGGGCGGCGGCCCGCGTCTGCTGGAAGCTGCGCGCGCCCGGACTAACGCTCAGTTCCCCGATCTCCCGGCCGACCCGCACGCCGGCCGCCTCCAGCACTGGCTGCTGCGCGCTGAGGATCTCCTCGGCTCGCACCGCGGGCAGCAAGCCGAGCACCACGAACGCATTGGCCACGGCCTCCAGGCTGAGCCGCGCGGCCGGGCTGCCTTTGCGGGCACCGGCCCGCGAAGCCGCAATGGCCCGAAGGTAGACCTCCGGATCCTCCATAACCAGCAGTTTAATTTCCGTCACCGCGGTTGGCCAGGTCCGCCTGACGCGCGGCGCCGGATCGCTCCGGCGGCAGGCACTCCCGCGGGCTCAAGGATAAGCCGGCCCAGATGGCGCTGATCGGGAGAGCGGTGATCCTGTCTCCGAGCGGGAAGGCGTGCGGACCGGTATGGAAGACCGCCCCGGCGACAAAGCGGTCTCCTAGTTCGTCGCGCAGCCAGGCCAGGTGCCGCGCGTCGCCCGTGGTTACCGATGTGCCCGCCTTGATCTCAAAGCCGAGGACACGCTCTCCGCCCAGTTCGGCGATAATGTCTACCTCGCGCCTGCCGTCCTGATCGCGAAGATGGTAAAGGCGAGGCCGGGCGGGACTTACCTCAAGGTCGCCGCGCAGCTGCTGAGTCACGAACGTGTCAATGATCCGGCCAAGCAGCTTTCCGTCGTGCAAGATCGCCTGCATATCCGTCCGCAGGATAGCGGCCATCAGCCCGGCGTCCATGACGTAGCGCTTAGGCGCGAGCGCGAGCCGCTTGAGCCGGCTGGTCCGCCAGGCGGGAAGTGCCTCGACCACGAAGACGTTCTCGAGAACCCGTTCATAGGAAAGCGCTGTTCCCCGGTCGATCCCAGCCGCCTGGTAGATGCTCTTGGCTTCGGTGATCCCGGCTGAATTGAGCGCGTACGCCTCGAGGTAGCGTGAAAGCCGCAGCGGGTCACGTACCCCGACGGTGCCGGTGGGGTCCCGGGTGACGATCTGCGCCACGTACCCTTCAAGCCAGCGTTGCCTGGCCAAGGTACTAGAGATGGACAGCGCCTCGGGGAAGCCGCTGCGCAGCGCCAGGTCGAGATAGTCGCGGATATCGAGCCGCTCGCCAGGCGTCGCGATGGACTCACCCCTGGCCATTCGGTCGATGACGGATTCCCTCGCCAGCTGGCCGTTCTGCTCCCGGACGGTCATCCCCAGGAGACGGAGCCTGACAATGCGCCCGGTGCCTGCCGCGGTCATCCCCTCGAGATCGCCGTAAGCAGATCCGGTCAGCAGGAACCGGCCCGGACGGGCCACGGTGTCGATCGCGCGCTTGACGGCCGGGAAGGTCTCCGGTACTGCCTGCCACTCGTCGAGCAGCACCGGCTCGCTGGCCCCGCGGATGATGGCATCGGGATCAGCGCGGAACGCCAGCGCTTCGCCTGGCACGTCGAGCCGGACTACCGATGCCGCCCGCTGCAGCGCCGTGGTGGACTTGCCTGCCGCGCGCGGACCGACGAGCAAGATCGCGGGCAGGTCCGCCATCAGCTCGTCGAGAAGACCGTCAAGCAATCGGCTGCGATATGCCACCTGGCATCACTCCGTCACGTGTTTCTACATGATACGCAGCCTAGCATCTACGTGACACGCATATGTGCTTCGACATCTCCCGCATATTAGCGACCGAATCGTACCGGCAGATTCGGCGGCGACCGGAAAATCAGCCCGTGAATGTGCACGTCCTCCGCCGCCGGGTCCAGCCGCAACTCCGGCAGCCGGTCGAGTACCGCGTTCAGCAGGACCCGCATCTCCATCCGCGCCAGGTGCATCCCCAGGCACTTATGGATCCCGCCGCCGAACGAGATAGCCTGCCCGCCCTCCCGCGCGATGTTGAAGGCATCCGGGTCGGCGTACCGGCCGGGATCCCGGTTGGCTGCCCCCAGTGACACCGCCACGAAGCTCCCCGCGGGGATGCGCACGCCGCCCAGTTCCACGTCCTCGGTAGCCAGCCGCGCGACGGTCAGCAGCGGCGTCTCCCAGCGCAGCGCCTCCTCGATGGCCTGCGGCACCAGCTCCCGGTCGGCCCGGACCATGTCCAGCTGTCCCGGGTCGGACAGCAACCCGAACAGCAGGTTGCCCGCCGACCGGTACGTGGTCTCGGCCCCGGCCGGCAGGAGCAGCAGCAGGAACGGGTAGATCTCGTCGTCACTGAGCCTGCGCCCGTCCACCTCGGCCGAGACCAGTTGGCTCACCAGGTCGTCACGGGTATGCCGCCGCCGGTCGGCGATGATCTCAGCGAAGTACCCGCGCAGCTCCTGGCCGGCCGCCACGGCGCCCTCCCAGTTCCGCATAACCGCGATCAGCTGCGTCGACAGCCGCATGAAGTGAGGCCAGTCGGCCTCGGGCAGGCCCAGGATCCGGGCGATGACCTGGACCGGAAACGGCAAGGTCAGCTGCGGGACCAGGTCGGCGTGCCCGTCCCGGGCGAACGCGTCGATCAGTTCCTGGACGGTCGTTCCGATGATCGCGTCGTCCCACTGGTCCAGCACCCGAGCCCGGAACGCCCTGGCTACCAGCGCCCGGTGCCGTTGATGCTCCGGCGGGTCCATCTCCAGGATCGTGTGCCCGGTGACCGGCCCGACGGTTATCGCGTTGGCGGCCGAGGAGAACCGCACGTGGTCGGTCAGCACCTGTTGCGCGAGCTCGTAGCTGGTTACGGTGAACAGCGAGGTGATCAGCGGCGCCCTCTCGTCGTGCCGGTCCCGCCCCGGCCCGCTGCCCATCTCGACGTGCAGCACCGGGGTCTGTGCCCGGATCCCAGCGAACATCGGATACGGGTCCCGCACGTCCCCGGCCAGCTCGGCGAACTGCCGCATCGGATCGTAACCACCCTCACCAGACGCCGTAACCAGCCCCTTCCCTGACCCGCCGCGTGCCCAGCGTGCTTCAGTTGACGTCGCGGATGCCGTGTTCCCTGAAATCTGGAGCGTGCCCCGCCACCAGTGATCTAGTCCTACTCTGCGCATGCCTGGCTGTGTGCAAGAACTCTGTCCGCTGCGGCTAACAGGAGTCGATCTGCGCCAGCGCGGTTCTTACCCCGATTTCCAGGAATGGCCGCGGCGGTGCCCCCCGGCTGGGGGAGCACCGCCGCGAACCGACCGGTTCTAGCTCAACAGTCTCTGTCCTTTTCTCCTTCTAGAGTGCTCGGGCCGGTGCCCAGGTCCGGACGACGGCCGCGCCTGGGGGCCCGGTCAGGTGATTGTGAGGACGGCTGGGGACGCCGGAGGTGACCGCTGCCGGCCGTGGGCCGGCCTGGCGACGGGGCGTGTAGTGGCGACCGGGCCCGGCGCGGACCGCCAGGATGGCGGACCCGGATGGCCGGGGCGCGGCGGGACTCGTGGCGGCGCGGGCGGAGGCGGCGCCGGAGGCTCGCCGAAGGAGGCCGAGATCAACGCGTCGAATTCCTCGCGCACCCATTGCGGGTCAGCGCAAATCAACTCCGTGAACGCGGCGTCCATATCACGGGTAGGCACATTCATGCCGATCACACTCCCGGGAACCTTTGGTAGCGTGCCAGGTCAATGACCGATACGCTTTTTATATAGCGCGGACGGCATGAACCTGTCAAGACCCCATGAAATCCAGGCGGTTAAGTGTCCCGATCTGCGGAGGTAGTCGCGGGTCCCTTGGGTATGCGGGCGGCAGGTCCGGCGGCCAGGTCGCGCAGCCTGGCCAGCTCGGCCTGAAGCTGCCGGGTCTCCTCCTGCATTTGCAGGACACGGCGGATGCCGGCCAGGTTCAGGCCGTCCGCGGTCAGCGCGCAGATATGCGCCAGCCGGTCGATGTCCCGCCGGGAGTACCGGCGGGTGCCGCCCGGGCTGCGCGCCGGATCCAGTAGCCCTTCCCGCTCGTAAATCCGCAGTGTCTGCGGGTGCAGCCCAGCCAGCTCGGCGGCCACCGAGATGGAGAACAGGCCCCGGTCCAGGTCCGCCCACCCCGGGCTCACCACGGCCGGTACCGCTCCCCGGCCAGGTACCACAGGGCCAGCCTGGCCTGTTCTTCATCCCAGCCGGCCGGCGCCCGCGCCGAGCCCTCCACCCGGACCGGGCTCACCCATAGCGGTGGCCTATCCGGCCGCGCCCCCGGCCCGGCTGGCTGCGGCGGCCTCACCCGGACCACGGGGACCTCTGCATCAGGACCGGCCGCATCAGGAACGGCCCCATCAGGACCGGCTGCCCCGGACCTCCGCGCCCGGTCGTAGGCGGCCCGCCGGGCCGGGTCGCCCAGGACCTGGTAGGCCTGCGCCAGGACGCGGAACCGACCTGGCGCGGCGGCGTCATGCGGCCGGGCATCGGGGTGCTCAGCCCGGGCCCGGCGCCGCCACCCCTGGGCGATCTCCTCCCGGGAGGCCTCCCGGTACACCCCGAGCAGCTGGTACAGGTCCGGGTCCGGCCCGCCGTAACCCGCTGCGGCCATGACCATCACCTTCTCTCGCCCGGGGTCGGGCTCCGCCACCCTTCTCCAGGATGCCGCATGACAAAATCTTAGTCAACGCTTGTCAGGTAAACCGGAGGCGTGATAGATAAATCCCGTGAGCGTGACATGACACGACGACACGGCAAGGAGGCACCATCATGCTCATGCGCACCGACCCGTTCCGCGAACTCGACCGGCTCACCCAGCAGGTACTCGGCACCGCCGCCCGCCCGGCCGCGATGCCGATGGACGCGTACCGCCAGGGTGACGACTTCTACATCTGCTTCGACCTGCCCGGCATCCGGGCCGAGTCCATCGACCTGACCGCCGAGCAGAACGTGCTCACCGTCCGCGCCGAGCGGACGCCCGCGCAACCCGAAGATGCCGAGCTGATCGTCTCCGAGCGGCCCTACGGCACCTTCACCCGGCAGGTCTTCCTGGGCGAGACCCTGGACGCCGAGAACATCGGCGCGGACTACACCGCCGGCGTGCTGACCCTGACCATCCCCGTGCGCGAGGCCGCCAAGCCCCGCAGCATCCAGGTCACCAGCCACGACCACAAGCAAGCCGTTACCGCCTAGCCCCTCTCCTCGACATCACTGGCATGGGCCGCCGCTACCGGCGGCCCATGTCTTTGCCGCCCGATCAGGTGCCGGGATCGGAGTTGTCACGGGACGCCGCCTGGAACATCAGCGCCCCGTCCACCGTGGCCGCCAGCGGGATCCGCCGGTCCACTCCGGTCATCCACAGCAGCCTGCGGGTCTGCGGCTGGGCGCAGACGGCATGCAGGCTGCCGCCGTGCTCGGCGGCGCGGCGAGCTGTGCCGACCAGCACTCCGAGACCGGCCGAATCGATGAACGTGACCCGGTTCAGGTCGATGATCAGCGTCCCCCCGCTGTTCGCCAGTTCGAACAGCCGCTCCCGCAGCGGGGCCACGGTGGAAAAGTCGATCTCCCCGGTGACCGCCGCGATCACGACGCCGCGTTCGGTGCGGACCGTGATGGCCAGAGCGTCCCCCATGACCAGCCTCCTGTTCCACGCCGGCAGACTGCCCGGCTGCCGGGTCGGGCTGCATCCCTGCCCGCCTGCACCTCGGTCATGCCATTTCCAGGCCAGAAGCTCGATAAGCCATCGCGCCCGGCGCCGGTGACACCGCGGAGCTCCAGCTGCGTACGGACGTGGGGTGGCGGCGGCGGTTAGGCCGGTCGCCGTGCCAGTCCAGGCACAGGACGGTGGCGTCGTCGGCGAGCTTCCCCTGGCAGGCGTCCACGACCGCTTCGGCCATCAGCCGGGCGGCTTCCCTGGGATGCAGGTCACGGGTGTCGCGCAGGAGCGCGGCCAGGTCAACCCTCTGGGCGCCGCGGTCTTGCATGCCGTCGGTGTAGAGCATCAGCCGGTCACCGGGGCGCAGGTCGAATTCCTGCACGCGGTAGGCGGCGGCCGAGGGATCGGGCATCCCGAAGGGCGGATCGACGGCCACCTGCACCTCGTGCACGGTGCCGTCGCGGAGCCGCAGCGGCCAGGGATGGCCGGCGTTGACGATCTGGGTGCAACAGCCGACCAGGCTGATGCGCAGCAGCAGCCCGGTGACGAACTCGCCATGCCCGTGATCGACCATGGCCTGGTGGGCCTGGCCCGCTTGCCCGGCCGGATCGCATCCGGTGCGTCGCGCCCGGCGCAGCGCGTTGACCGCCAGTGTGGCCAGCAGGGCGGCGTTGAGGTCGTGGCCCATGGCGTCGGTGACGGACAGGTGGAGGGTCTCGCGGTCCAGGGTGTAGTCGTAGGTGTCCCCGGCGACGGTGTCGGCGGGGAGGAGCGTCCCGGCCAGGGTGAACTGGGGTGCCTCGCAGCAGGACGCGGACGGCAGCAGCTGATGCTGGATCTCGGCGGCCAGGCTCACCGGGGTGGTGCGCCGGCCCCACAGGTACAGGTCGGTGAAACGCCGGTCGGCGATAATGATGTAAGCCAGCGTATGCGCCACCTGCCGGGTCTCTTCCAGCACGCCAGCGTCGTCCTTGTCCTCAGCGTACGGCAGGGTCAGCTCCAGCACGCCGATGGTGTCACCGCGGTTGGTGACCGGGGCGATCACCCGCTCGCCGCCGTCCCTGCCGGCACCCGGCACAGTTCCTGGGTGCGCAGTACCGTGTCGTAGTAACTGCCCTCCAGCTTGACCCGTTCGGCCCTGTATGCGCTCTGGGTCTTGCCCTGCTCGGTCAGCCGCACCAGCTCCCGCCTGACCAGGTCGATGAACAAGAACGACACCGACCGGGCTTCGAACCGCTCACGCAGGCGGCGTGCCACCACGTCGACCGACGCCGCTGGCTCAACATCTTCCGCGGCCGCCAGCACCCCGCCGGGCGCGAACTCGTCTCCAGGCATCTATCACATCCTCAGCTGGCCCGGCCTGAACCTTTGATTTCTCTGCTCAGCGCACGTTAGCACCAGCGGCGAGGCGCAGCTGGACGGACGCCATCCGAAAGCTCGATCTAGCTGGTCAAGGCTGGTTTTACTGCCCTGCCGTCTCCCGGTCCTGGTCCGTATCACCGCGGCCGGCGGCGGGGGAGGGATGAGCGGCCAGGCCAGGTGGGCGGATGGCGAACATCAGCAGGGCGGCCACGAACAGGCACGCGGCCAGGAAGACGTACGGCATGGTGAACGTGCCTCCCAGCGTCCCCACGATGTACGTGCCGACGAACCCGGCCAAGCCGCCCAAGGCGTTGATCAAGCCGGTGCCGGGGGCGGCGCGGGAGACCGGGTGCGGCTTGATGATGGCGGCGAGATAAGGGCCGTACGGCGCGTACATGCTGGCGGCGGCGATGACCAGCAAGATGAACGAGGTGGTGAACGCGCCACCTTGAGTGAGGCAGGAGACCGCGAAGCAAGCGGTCGAGATCAGCAGCGGCACCCAGGTGAGGACCCGCCGGGCCCGCAGGTGACCGGATACGCCGATCATGACGGCGGCCGCGGCCACCGCTGCGATGTCTGTGCCGCTGGCCGAACGGACATCAGGGACCTCCACAAGCTCGGCCGCCCTGCTACCCGGTCCGCGGCCGTTAAACGGTGAACCCCTGATCTCGTGCCCGCAGCCTGGCCGGTGCTCTGGCCCCGTTCACCTCACCGGATCGAACCCTCGCAGGTTTACCGCGCTCGAGGCCAGGTAGTCAGCGCACCGCATCGCGAACCTCCGTGCGGTGCGTAAGGGCAGGTATGACAACCACCACTGACCGCAAGCCGGACCTGGCCGCCGCGCCCGGACGGGGCCGGCTATGAGCCTGGCGCCCGCCGAGCGGCGCGCCCTGAACGAGATCGAAGATTCGCTGCGCCGTTCGGATCGGCGGCTCGCGCGCATGCTGACACGATTCATGGTGCCGCTCTCACGCGGCGGCCTGCTGATCCTGGTCCGCAGGCCGCGGCGACGCAGGCGGCTGATCGTGTCGGCCGTCGGCGTGACCGCGGCGCTCTTGCTCGTCGTGGCCATCTTGCGCGCCCCGGTCACACCGCAAGCCTGCTCCGTGCCCAGCCGGGCCGGCTCCGCCGCGGCCGCCACGCTGGTCAGGAACTGCCCGCTGACCCTGCACGAGGGTCCGGCGGCCAGCACCGCGCAGCACCGTGCCGCGGGATCATCAGGTGATCAGGGCGGACCATGACCCAGTGCTCTAGGTCCCAGTGGTCTAGGTCCCGGTGTTCTAGGTCCCAGTGCTCTAGGTCGCGGCGTCGGCGTCGGTCCTGACCTCGCTCTTCGGCGTGACGCCAGCCGCGGGGGTGGTCCGGGTCCGGATAGCCGGAACCACGAACGATGCCGCGAACGCCGCCAGGGTCAGCCCCGTAGCCACCTCGAAGGCCCGCGAGTACCCGTCGTTCAGGGCCGCGGCCTGCGACACCACGGCCCGGCTGCCCGCCACCACGGCCCGGCTGCCCGCGAGGACGGCGTGGGTCCGGTCGGTGGCGATAGTGGCCAGCACGGCCAGGCCGAGGGAACCGCCTACCTGCCGGGCGGTGTTGAGCACGCCCGAGGCCAGCCCGGCCTCGCGGACCGCGATGCCCGCGGTGGCCGCCGCCGCCAGCGGGGTGAACAGCAGGCCCAGGGCCAGCGAGATCAGGCATCCGGGCCCGAACACGTGAGTCCAGTAGGAGGCGTGCGGGCTGATGGCGGACAGCCAGGCGAACCCGCCGGCCGCGACCAGCGTGCCGGCCTGCAGCAGCGGACGGACCCCGAGGCGCGGCAGGATGCGCGAGCTGGCCTGCGCCCCGATCATGATGGTGACGCCCATGGGCAGGAAGGCCAGGCCCGTCTTCAGGGCGCTGTCGCCCAGCACGTTCTGCAGGTACAGCGAGAGGAAGTACCACATCGAGAAGAAGGCCGCCCCGACCAGGAACATGACGATGTTCGCCCCCGATAGCGACCGGGACCGGAACAGCCTGAACGGCATCAGCGGCGTGGCGGCCAGCCGCAGCTCGATGATCGCGAACGCCGCGAGCAGCACCACCGCCACCCCGAGCAGCGACAGCGTCCGCGTGCTGCCCCACGGGTGCGTGTCGGTGCCGATGATCGCGTAGATCAGCGTTCCCAGCCCGGCCGTGACGGCGACCGCGCCGGCGACGTCCAGCCGCGCCGCGGCGCCGCGGCC
>JALYVS010000403.1 GCA_030853115.1 Actinomycetota bacterium | reverse complement strand
GCCGGTAGCCGCGCCGCCGCCCGCCGCGCCGCCCGGCACCGGGCCCCAGGTCATCTACGTGTCGCCGCTGAAGGCGCTGGCGACAGATATCCAGCAGAACCTGGAAGCACCGCTGCGCGAGATCGCCGCGATGGCCACTGAGCTGGGGCTCAGTTCGCCCGCCATCCGGGTCGCGGTCCGGACCGGGGATACGGCCCCGGCTGAGCGCGCGGCCATGCTCAAGCACCCCCCGGACATCTTGATCACGACGCCGGAATCGCTGTACCTGCTGGTCACCGCGGAGCGAAGCCGGGCCATGCTGCGCAGCACGACCACGGTGATCGTGGACGAGATCCACGCCGTTGCCTCGAACAAGCGCGGCTCGCACCTGGCCTTGACCCTGGAGCGGCTCGGGCACGTCGCGGACGAGCCGGTACAGCGGGTGGGCCTTTCCGCCACCCAGCGCCCGATCGAGACGGTCGCCCGGCTGCTGGTCGGCTCGGGTCAGGACCGTGACCATGCCGACGGGACGCCGCGGTGCGCGATCGTGGATTCCGGGCACCGCCGGGAGCTGGACCTGGCCCTGGAACTTCCCGACGACGAGCTCGGAGCGGTCACCACCAGCGGGCAGATGGCACAGATCCTGGAGCTGATCGCCGGGCACGTGAGCAGCCACCGGACCACGCTGGTGTTCGTCAACACCAGGAGCATGGCCGAGCGGGTCGCCCACCAGCTGGGCGAACTCCTGGGCGAGGAGCTCGGGGCTCAGGTGGCGGCTCATCACGGCTCCCTGTCCCGGGGCCGCAGGCAGCGAGTCGAGGCCCGGCTGCGCGCCGGGGACCTGCGGGCGCTGGTGGCCACGGCCTCCCTGGAGCTCGGCATCGACATTGGGCCGGTCGAGCTGGTCTGCCAGATCGGCTCACCGCGCAGCCTCGCCACCTTCCTGCAGCGGGTCGGCCGTTCGAATCACACCCGCACCGGGACGCCCTGCGGACGGGTGTACCCGACGACCCGGGACGAGCTGGTGGAATGCGCCGCGCTGCTGCGCGGGGTCCGTCACGGCCGCCTCGACGTCATCCATGTCCCGGTGCGGCCGCTGGACATCCTGGCGCAGCAGATGGTGGCCGAGTCGGCCGCCGAGACCTGGGCCGAAGGCGAGCTGCTCGAGCTGGCCCGGCACGCCGCGCCGTTCCGGGACCTGTCCGGGCAGGACTTCGAGGACATTGCCGACCTGCTGGCCGAAGGGATCCGCACCGGCCGCGGCCGCCGTGCGTATTACCTGCACCGGGACCAGGTCAACGGGACGGTGAAGGCCCGCCGCGGCGCCCGGCTGGCCGCGCTGACCTCGGGCGGGGCCATCCCCGAGCTGGGCGACTTCCGGGTCATCGCCGAGCCCGGCGAGGTCCAGATCGGCACGGTCCACGAGGAGTGGGCGGTGGAGAGCACCCCGGGTGATGTCTTCCTGCTCGGCACCCATTCCTGGCGGATCCGCCGGGTGGAGCCGGGAACGGTCCGGGTGGTGGACGCGCAGGGGGCCCCTCCCTCGGTGCCGCACTGGCAAGGGGAAGCGCCCGGCCGCACCCGGGAGCTTTCCGAGGAGGTCTCGGCGCTGCGCCAGGCCGTCGCGGAGCGCGAGCCCGAACAGGCCCGGCGCTGGCTGGAGGCCGAATGCGGGATCGGCCGGGCCGCGGCCGACATCATCGTCGCTTACCTGCGGGCCGGGCTGGCCGCGCTCGGGGCGCTGCCGACCATGGACACCATCATCTTGGAGCGGTTCTTCGACGAAGCCGGCGGGATGCAGCTCGTCGGTCACGCCCCGTTCGGCGCCCGGGTGAACCGGGCGTTCGGGCTGGCGCTGCGCAAGCGGTTCTGCGTGACGTTCGACTTCGAGCTGCAGGCGGCGGCCAGCGATAACGCGATCTTGCTGTCGCTCGGGCCGCAGCACAGCTTCGCACTAGACCGGGTGCCGAAATTCCTGGCCTCGGCGACGGTGGAGCAGGTACTCCGGCAGGCGGTGCTGACCTCGCCGTTGTTCCAGTCCCGCTGGCGGTGGAACCTGAATACGTCGCTGACGGTGCTCAGGATGCGGGGCGGCCGGAAGAACCCGCCGGCCATCCAGCGGATGGAGTCCGACGACCTGATGGCCGCGGTGTTCCCCACGCTGGCCGCCTGCCAGGAGAACGTGGCACCGGGCCCGATGGAGATTCCGGACCATCCGCTGGTCCGGCAGACCCTGGAGGACTGCCTGCACGAGGCGATGGACATCGACGGGCTGCGGGAGCTGATCGCGGGGATCGAAGCCGGCCGGATCACGGTGCTCACCCGCGACACCGTCGAGCCCTCGGTGCTCGCCCACGAAATTCTGAACGGCAAGGCCTTCACCTACCTGGACGACGAGACCGAAGCCGCGAACCGCCGGAGCCGGCAGGTGCAGATCCCCCGCGGGCTGCCGGTGGACGCCCGCGACCTGGCCCGCCTCGACCCCGGTGCGATCGAGCGGGTCCGGGAGCAGGTCAGGCCGCAGCCTCGGGACGCCGACGAGCTGCACGACCTGCTGATGACGCTGTTCGTCATGCGGCCGCACCCGCCGTGGCGCCCCTGGTTCGACGACCTGGCCGGGACAGGCCGCGCGGCCGAGTTCGCGGCCTGCGACGGGCCGCTGTGGTGCGCCGCGGAACGGCAGGCGGTCCTGCCGCCGCTGTTCCCTGACGCGCCGGTCCCGACGAAGGGGCCGCTGTCTAAGCCGATGGAGCCAGAAGCCGTCGCGGCCGAGCTGCTCCGCGGCCACCTCGATGTGCTCGGACCGGTCACGGCGGCCGAGCTGGTGCGGGCCACCGCGCTGCGGCTGCCGGACGTCACGCTCGCTCTCATCCGCGTGGAGGAGGAAGGTTTCGCGCTGCGGGGCCGTTTCACCGATCCCGGCGGAGCCGAGGAATTCTGCGCGCGGAGGCTGCTGACCCGGATCCACGGCTACACCAGGCAGCGCAAACGGCGAGACGCCGAGCCGGTCACGGCCCAGGATTTCATCCGGTTCCTGCTTCGCTGGCAGCATGTCACGCCGGATACCAAAAGAGAGGGCAGCCGGGGCGTGCTGGCCGTCGTCGAGCAGCTGCAAGGCTTCGAGCTCGCGGCCGGCGCCTGGGAGAAGGCCATCTTTCCCGCCCGGGTGACCGGTTACCGCCGGGAATGGCTGGACGAGGCGTGCCTGGACGGCGGCATCGCCTGGGGCCGGCTGTCGGTCCGCGGTGAGAGCGACGAACTGCCCCGCCGCGGCGGGCTGGCCCCGTCCCGGGCCACCCCGATCACGCTGACGATCCGTGATGACCTGGCGTGGCTGCTGCGGGCGGCGCGGGGGGACCGCTGCCCGGCCGAGCCGGGGCCCGGCCGGACCAGTGACGTGATCGAGGCGCTCAGGGAGCGCGGTGCCCTCTTCCCGCCGGACCTGGCCTCCGCGACCGGGCAGCTGCCCACCCAGATCGAAGAGGCGCTGTGGGACGGGGTGGCCCGGGGGCTGATCACCGCGGACGGTTTCCGCGCCGTCCGGTCGCTGTTCGCGCGCCGGGCCCTGCACAACGCTCCGGGCAGGCACCGGCTGCGCCGCGGCAGCCAGCTCAGCGCGAGGACGTCGGGCCGGTGGTCGCTGCTGCCCGGCTCGGCGCCTGACTGCGACCCGGACGAGCTGGCCGAGGCGGTCGCAGAGCAGCTGGCGGTGCGGTGGGGCGTGGTCTTCCGCGACCTGCTGGTCCGGGAGAACCTGGCCGTCCCCTGGCGGGAGGTGCTGTGGGCGCTGCGACGGATGGAAGCCCGCGGGACCATCAGCGGCGGACGTTTCGTCAACGGGTTCAGCGGCGAGCAGTTCGCCCATCCGGACGCGGTGGGCATGCTCCGCGAGATCAGGAAGCGGCCGCTGAACGGTGAGACGATCCAGTTGTCCGCCGCCGACCCGCTGAACCTGATCGGCATCGTGCTCCCCGGCCCGCGGGTACCGGCGCTGCGGACGAACCTCATCAGTTATACCGACGGCATGGTGACGCCGGCGGACGTGGCCACTGGTCAGGCGTACCCGGTTCTGACGGCCTGACCCGCGAGGCCCGCGCCCGGAGTGGTCGCCGGCGAGCTGGCGGAGTTTTCCGTTAGCTCGTCGGCGGCGTTAACAGGCTTCAGGCCTGGGTCACCCGGTCCGCGTGCATCAGGCCTGGGTCACCTGGTCCGCGCGGTGCGGCAGCTTCCAGCCCGGCCGGACGAAGTGGCAGGTGTAACCGTCGGGGTAGTGCTGGAGGTAGTCCTGGTGTTCCGGCTCGGCCTCCCAGAACGGCCCGGCGGGCGTGACCTCGGTGACGACCTTGCCCGGCCAGAGGCCGGAGGCATCGACGTCGGCGATGGTGTCCTCGGCGACCTGCTTCTGCGCGTCGCTGGTGTAGAAGATGGCCGAGCGGTAGCTGGCCCCCATGTCGTTACCTTGCCGGTTCCGGGTGGACGGGTCGTGGATCTGGAAGAAGAACTCGAGCAGGTCCCGGTAGGAGATCTGCTCCGGGTCGAAGATGATCTCGATGGCCTCGGCGTGCGAACCGTGATTCCGGTAGGTCGCGTTGGGCACGTCCCCGCCGGTGTAGCCGACCCGGGTGGACAGCACGCCCGGGAGCTTGCGGACCAGGTCCTGCACGCCCCAGAAGCAGCCGCCGGCCAGGATGGCCTTCTCACTGGAATTGGTCATGACGCGCTCCCGGTGTCATTGAACAGCTTGCGGTAATCGCCGTAACCCTCACGCTCAAGGTCATCGAGCGGCACGAAGCGCAGGGCAGCGGAGTTGATGCAGTAGCGCAGCCCGCCCGCCTCGGCCGGCCCGTCGGGGAACACGTGACCCAGATGACTGTCCCCGTGTGCCGAGCGAACCTCGGTCCGGACCATGAACAGGCCGCGGTCCCGCTTCTCCACCACATTGCCCGGATCGACCGGCGCCGTGAAGCTTGGCCATCCGGATTGGCTGTCGTACTTGTGCACCGAGGCGAACAGCGGCTCGCCGGACACGACGTCGACGTAGAGGCCGGGTTCCTTATTATCCCAGAACTCGTTCCTGAACGCGGGCTCGGTGCCGCTCTTCTGGGTGACCCGGTACTGCTCTTGGCTCAGCCGCGAGATGGCCTCGGGGTCCTTGCGGTAGTTATCCGGCACGTTAGCTCCTTCACCAGCGCCCACCCGCTGGTTGCGGGTACGGGGCACCATGGGTGAAACCCCGCGCCGGTCTCCGCTATTTCACGCCGGGCCGCTCTTTCTCGCCAGGCCGCGCCGCTGGCCCGCGGATGGCCAAACGGGTAGAGTGGTCACGATATATCTTTTGTCGCCGCGTTGTACCACCCGCGAGAGGAGCCGGACCAGATGTTCCGTAACCGAGCGCATCCCTGTTACCCAGAGGCCGCCCAGCCCGATGGCTGCTTTCCGGACAACGCCGCCCGGCCGTCGCTCTTCGAGTGCTGGCTGGCCAGCCCGCGCGACCAGACCAGCCCGCAGGACCGGCCGCAGC
>JALYVS010000402.1 GCA_030853115.1 Actinomycetota bacterium | reverse complement strand
GGTCGACGCGGCGCTTGACGTCCTGGCCGCCGCGCGCCGCCCGCTGCTGCTCGCCGGACTCGGAGCGTACCGTTCCGGCGCCGCCAAGCCGATTGCCGAGCTCGCTGACCGGCTCGGCGCGCTGCTCACGACCACCGTGATGGCCGACGGCCTGTACCGCGACAGCCCGTGGTCGCTCGGGATCTGCGGTGGCTTCGCCTCGCCGCGGGCGGCCCGGATCATGGGCGACGCCGACGCGGTCGTCGCGTTCGGGGCGAGCCTGAACGACTTCACGCTGCACGGCGGCATGTTGCTCGATCCCGGCGCCACGCTCGTGCAGGTCGACCTGCACGCCGCCCCGACCGTGAGCCGGGTCGACCTTTGCGTCGCGGGCGACGCGGCGCAGGTCGCCAGCGCCCTGCTGGACGGGGCGCACGCCCGCGGCCTGGTGGCAGCCAGCTGGCGCGGCGAGGTGGCAGCTGACATCGGCCTGGCCGGCTGGGAACACGAGCCGTACGACGACGCGAGCACGGTCAGCCGCATCGACCCGAAGCGCCTGGCGCTAGCGCTGGCCGGCCTGCTGCCGGCGAAAAGGACGCTGGTCATGGACGGCGGTCACTTCGTCGGATGGCCAGCCATGTACTGGCCGTCCGCCGACCCGTCCGCGCTGGTGTTCACCGGCGCGGCGTTCCAGACGATCGGCCTCGGCTTCGCGGGCGCGGTTGGTGCGGCGATCGGCAGGACGGACCGGACGACGGTGGTGGCCCTTGGCGACGGCGGCGCGCTGATGGGGCTGCCTGAGCTCGAGACCCTCATCCGCGTCTCGCACTCAGCGCTCGTGGTGATCTTCAACGATGCTGCCTACGGCGCGGAGGTCCACATGTACCGCCCGCTCGTCACCGACACCAGTCCCGTCACCTTCGGCGACACCGACTTCGCCGCCGTGGCCCGCTCGTTCGGCGCCACGGCGGCGACGGTGCGCGGCGTCGCCGATCTGGCCGGGTTGCGCGCCTGGCACGCGGCGGGCTGCCACGGCACGTACCTGCTCGACTGCAAAGTCGTGCCCGACGTGGTCGCCAAATACCTGTCGGACCTGGGCGGCCACATCCGCGCCGGGGGGTTGTAGGGCGATGACGGGGCCATGCCGATCACCCGCCTGCGGGCGAGGCGCTGACCAGCTCACCATCGTGGCAGGCATCCGCCGGTCACCAGGGGAATTCCCAAGAAGGAGCGTGAACCATGAGTACCACCAGCGCTGGACAGCCAGCGGTGACTCAGACCGAGCGGGTCCCGTTGTCGCTAAACCAGGAATTCGTCTGCCTTTTCGACTCCGGCGGCGAGGACGGGCCGTTCGGTCCGCACTACCACATTGTCGAGGCCTGGCGCGTCAGCGGGCCGGTCGATGTCGCCGCGATGCAGCGTGCGCTGCATGATGTGGTAAAGCGGCACGAGGCGCTGCGCACCGTGATCGTGCGCGACGGCGACGACAAGTACCAGGAGATATATCCGGCTTCGACGCCTGAGCTCGCGGTGCGCGAGCTACCCGCCGAGCCGGGGAGGTCCCGCGATCAGCAGGCCCAGGAGCTGATCAGGGAGCTTGAGCACGGAACGATCGACGCGGCGCAGCCGCCGCTGATCAGGGCCGTGCTGGCCAGGTTCGACGACTCCGATTCGGTGCTCGCCCTGATCACCCATCACCTTGCCACGGACGGCTGGTCGGTGCGGGTGATCATCCGCGACCTGGTCAACCGCTACGCGGCCCAGAAGGGCTTCGACGTGCCCGAGCTGCCGAAGGCACCGCAATACCGGGAGTTCGCCGCCTGGAGCCGCGAGGCGCCCGAGGCCCAGCCGGCCGGCGCCATCGAGTACTGGCGCAAGACATTGTCCGACGCCCTGATCAGCGCGCTGCCCACCGATTTCGCCCGTTCGGCCGGCGTGCCCGCGACGACCGGCGCGTACCGTTTCTCGATCCCCGCCGACCTGGCCTCGGCGGCCGCGAAGCTGGCCAGCGCGAGCCGGAGCACGACGGCGATCGTGCTGCTCGCCGCGTATCAGATTGTCATGCAGCGAAAGCTCAGGTCCGAGGACATCATCGTCGCGACCTTCACCCCTGGCCGCGGCGGCCGGCTATTTCAGGACACCGTCGGGTCGTTCTTCAACTTCATCCCGCTGCGCACCGACCTCACCGGATGCACGACGTTCCGCGAGGTACTCGAGCGGACCCGCCGGACCTGCCTGGACGCCTACTCTCGTGACATCCCGAGCCTGCACATCTTCGGGCTGGCGCCCCAGCTGATGGGGCCCGCCATGTCCGACCACGCGGCCGCCGCTGTCTTCCAGGTGTTCCCCGACCCGGTCATGCTCGCCGACAACACCCCTGGCGACCTGAAGTTCGTCGAGATATCGCGGGAGCCGCAGGGCCAGGAGCGGACCTCGGCCATGCCGGACGGGGTGCTGTGGACGCTGAGCACCGCCCCGTCGGGCGACATGATCGGGGCGATCACGTTCAAGCGCAACATCTTCGGAGATGAGACCATCGACACGATGGCGGAGGAGTTCTCGCAGGTGCTGCGCCAGGTCCTGCCGTCGCCGGACGCACCGCTCCAGCTCAGCTGAGCGATAGGGCCCGGGCTGGCTCGCCTACGCCAGCCCGGGCCCTATCGGTAGCCCGGCTCCAAAGGGTCAGTCGTCGATCGCCTGATAGGCCAGGGTCCAGAAGTCGCGGTAGATGTTCGGCGGCGTGAAGACGAACTTGGCACAGCCGGTCATCAAGATCATGTCCAGGTCCTCGTCGGGGTCGGCGTACCAGACCGAGCCGAGCCCGCCGTTCCAGCCGTACCGCCCGGCCGGCTCGCCGAGGCCGTCCCGCTGGGTGGCCACCGACATGCCGAATCCCCAGCCGTGATGAGCGAAGTAGGGGGCGAACGGGCCGGATTCCTGTTTCTGCTCCGGCGTGAGCTGGTCGGTGGTCATCATCTGGACCGACGCCCGGGACAGCAGCCGCCCGCCGTCATACTTGCCCTCACGCAGCATCATCTGCCCGAAGGCCAGGTAGTCCCGCACCGTCGAGACCAGGCCGCCCGCACCGGACGGGAACGCCGGCGGCTGGCGCCACTTGCTGTCAGCGACGGCATCGTAGACGTCAACCCCGTTGTCGTGGTATCCGGGGGCCAGCCGGGGCAGGCTCGCGGCGGGCACGCTGAAGCCGGTGTCCGCCATCCGCAGCGGCTCGAATACCCGCTCGCGCAGGAACTCATCGAACGGCTGGCCGGTAGCGCGCGCTATCAGCACGCCCAGCACGTCCGAGCCGGTGTTGTACATCCAGCCGGCGCCAGGCTGGTGCATCAGCGGCAGCGTGCCGAGGCGGCGGATCCACTCCTCAGGCGCGGGCGGCACCGGCGGGTCTGGCGCGCCCTGCCCCAGTCGCAATTCGTCCATCGCCCGCTGGATCGGGTAGGTGCCGGGCGGTGCGATGACCATGCCGAGACCCCAGACGAACGTGAGCAGGTCACGCAGGGTGACCGGCCGGCAGGCCGGCACCGTGTCATCTAGCGGGCTCTCCGGACGCCGCAGCACCACCCGGTCGGCCAGTTCGGGCAGCAGCCGGTCCACCGGCTCATCCAGTCGCAGCCTGCACTCCTCCACGCAGATCATCGCCGCGGCGGCCGTGACCGGCTTGGTCATCGAGGAGATGCGGAAGATCGTGTCGCCGTGGATGGGCGTGCCATCGGTGTCGGTGGTGCCGATCGGCTCGATCACCTCCTCGCCTCGCCGGCTTACCGCCAGCACCATGCCGGGCACCTCGCCGCGCTCGACGTAACCCGTCATCACGTCGCGCATGCGCGCGAGCCGCGATTTAGAAAATCCGCCGCCACTCATGTCCTATTCCCTCCAATACATTTCTAACGAGCCGTGGAAGTGAGACTGGCAAGATTCCGGCTCCGCCGTTGAGAGGTCAGCCCGTTTTCGGGGCAGGCGTTATCGCTTTCGCCGGTTGTCCATTCTCAACGGTGCCACCCGGGTCCCGGCGGCGCATCTCCCCCATTGCGTCGCAGCAGCGCCGCGGGCAATCCGGGAGAGGCGGCTAAGGCGCCGCGCCGCTAACGTCGTTCGGCGCATGCGTGGAGAGGATTCGCCGCTGGCGGCCCGGGGCCGGGCAACCTCGAAGGTGTGCGGCCACGCGGCGTCGCCGCAACGTAAGTGGGTGAGCGAGTGGACCGCCGCGGGTGCTAATGCCGTCCAGTAGCAGGTTTCGCCGGATTACGCCGGTGACCGGGTTACCAAGGAGAAGTCTGTGGAAGCCGTAATAATCCCGTCGCGAACTGAGCTCGTTCAGCGCGTGGCGGACATCGTGCCCGTCCTGCGGGCGAATTCCCGCGCGGGGGAGCTGAACCGGCGCCTGCCTGATGAGGTGGTCGACGCGATGATCGGCGCCGGCGTTCTGCGCATGCTGGTTCCCGCTTATTACGGCGGCTACGAAGTCGACATGCAGACCCTCGTGGACGTGGGCATTGAACTCGGCCGCGGCGACGGGGCGCCGGCCTTCTGCGCGACCGCATGGTGGGCGCAGTGCTGGGCGACGGCGCATTTTCCCGACTCGGTCCAGGACGAGATCTTCGCCGATCCGGACGTGCGGATCTGCGGGACCCTGGTGCCGAACGGCAAGGGTGAGATCACCAAAGACGGCGTCATCGTGTCGGGCGAGTGGAGTTTCAACAGCGGCGCCTGGCATAGCCAGTGGAAGTTTCTCTCGACGTTTGCGCTGAACGCGGCCGGCGAGATCGAGCCGGTCGCGGCGGTCGTGCCGATCGGCGACCTGGAGCTCATCGACGACTGGGACGTCGTAGCCCTGCGCGGCACCGGCAGCGTCACCTTGGTGGCCAAGAACTTGTTCATCCCGCGGGAGCGCTACCAGTGGATGAGCGACGTCGCCCGCCAGGACTACGGCGACAGCCGGACCTCGGACGTGCCCTGTTATCGCGGTCCGATGGTCGGGGTGCTCTCGAACATCAACACCGGCAAGCAGATCGGGCTGGCGCAGGCCGCCCGGGAAGCGTTCCTCGACCGGATCCACAGCCGGACGATCCAGCACACCAACTACATGACGCAGGCCGAGTGGCCGATCACGCACATTCAGGTGGCCGAGGCCGACCTGAAGATCGACGAGGCTGAGTACCACGCCCGCAGGCTCGCGGCCCTGGTGGACGACAAGAACATCAGCAACGAGCCGTACACGCTGCCTGAGCGCGCGTACTGCCGGGTCGCGGTGGGCCGGGTCTCGCAGCTCTGCCTGGACGCCGTCAACATCTACAACATGAACGGCGGCGCGAGCGGCATCTACAGTTCCATGCCGGTCCAGCGAATTCAGCGTGACCTCCAGGCCATCAGCATGCACGCCGTGAACATGCCGATTAAGAACTATGAGCTCTACGGACGGGTCCTGTGCGGCCTGGAGCCGAATACGTTCTTCCTCTAGTTTTCGGCAGGATCTCGTGGCGCGCCACCGCGGTCGGTGGCGCGC
>JALYVS010000401.1 GCA_030853115.1 Actinomycetota bacterium | reverse complement strand
GGCCCAGGGGGTATGGGGGGGCGGGCAGCCCCCCCGTGAGCGGGGGGCCCGGGGGGTATGGGGGGGCGGGCAGCCCCCCCATGAGCGGGGGGGTCTTGGGGGGTCGTCCCCCCGGCTAACCCAGCTCAGCCGGCGCAACCTGCTGCGCGCGGCCGGGGCGGGGGCGGCCGTGGTCGGGGGCGGCGGACTACTCCAGGCCTGCAGCTCCAGCATCAAGGGGGCCGGCTCGACGTCGACCGCCAGCTCGAGCTCAGGTTCAAGCGGGGAAATCACCATCGGCTGGATTCACCCGGTGACCGGGGCGCTGGCCGGCTTCGGCGCGCCGGACGGCTTCGTTATCTCGAAGATCCAGCAGACCGCGCCGTACAAGAACGGGTTCAAGATCGGCGGCAAGACCTACAAGGTCAACATCAAGTCCTATGACACCGAGTCCAGCCCGACCAAGGCCGGCCAGCTGGCCCAGCAGGCCATCAACTCCGACCAGGTCGACATGCTGCTCGCGTCGAGTACGCCGGAGACCGTGAACGCGGTCGCCAGCACGGCGGAAGCCCTCGGCACCCCCTTGATCTGCGCGAACATTCCCTGGGAGTCGTGGTACGTCAACCTGCACGGCAACCCGCAGAAGCCCACGCTCAAGCCCAAGTACGTGGTGATGTTCTTCTTCGGCGCCGAGCACCTGGTCCAGTGCTTCATCCCGATGTGGAACAAGATCCACAGCCAGCTGGGCACCAACAAGGTGGTCGGCGCGGCCTTCCCGAACGACTCCGACGGCAACGCCTTCCGGGCGGTATTCCCGATCTTCGCCAAGCAGGCCGGCTATACCCTCGACATCTCCTCGGCCTACACCGACGGGACCGCGAACTACTCGTCGATGATCTCCGCGTTCAAGTCGGAGCAGGCCGACTTTTTCACCAACGTGCCGCTGCCGCCGGACTTCGCCACCATGTGGAAGCAGTCGGCCCAGCAGGGCTTCAAGCCGAAGCTGGCCACCGTGGCCAAGGTGCTGCTTTTCCCGCCCGACGCCTACGCGCTCGGCTCCCTGGTGGAGAACGTCGCTACCGACACCTGGTGGGCGCCGACGATGCCCTGGACCTCCTCGTTCACCGGCGAGACGTGCCAGCAGATGGCGGCCGAGTACGAGACCTCCCACGGCCAGTGGAACTCCAACATCAGCAATTACAGCCTCTTCGAGGTCGCGCACGCCGCGTTCATGTCGGTGAACAACCCGCACGACAAGACCGAGGTCGCCGACGCGATTCACCACGTGAACGTCAACGGCCTGGCCGGCCCGCTGGACTTCACCTCGAGCAAGGCGCCCGCGCCGGGCGTCGCGATCACCCCGCCGGTCGGGGTGCAGTGGCAGAAGGGGACTAAGTACCAGCTGCAGATGGAGGTCGTCGACAATACGCTGCTGCCGAGTGCGACCACCACGTCAGAGCTGAAGCCGACAAACGCGTGACGGGATGACCAGTCCGCTGCTTGAGCTCGACGGCGTGACGAAACGGTTCGGCCAGGTCGTCATCGCCGAGCAGCTCTCCTTTAGCGTCGGAGCTGGCGATACGGTCGGGATCGTGGGGCCGAACGGAGCGGGTAAGACCAGCCTGTTCGGCCTGATCTCCGGGGACCTGTCGCCGGGCGCCGGGAGCATCTCCTTCGCCGGGCGCCCGATCACCAAGCTGGACGCGGCCGCCCGCTGCCGGCTCGGCATCGGGCGTACCTACCAGGTGCCGCGCCCGTTCACCGACATGACCGTGTTCGAGAACGTGCTCGTGGCCGCGCAGCAAGGCGCCGGGCTGCGGCGCCAGGCCAGCTACGATTCGGCCGCCCAGGCGCTCGAGCGGACCGGCATGGCCGACCAGCCCAACGTACCCGCCGCCCGGCTCGGCCTGCTACCGCGCAAGCGGCTGGAGCTGGCTCGCGCCCTGGCCTCGCAGCCCAAGCTGCTGCTGCTGGACGAGGTGGCGGGCGGCCTCACCGACCCCGAGGTCGCCCAGCTGGTGGAGATCGTCCGCGGCATCAACGCCGACGGCACCGCGGTGATCTGGATCGAGCACGTGGTGCGCGCGCTGACGGCCGTGGTGAGCCGGCTGATCTGCCTGGCCGGAGGTGCGTTTGTCGGCGACGGCGACCCGGCCACCGTGCTGGCCAACCCCGCCGTCCGCGAGGTCTTCCTCGGCACCGCCGTCACCGCCTCCCTCAGCGGCGGCACCCTGACCGAGGACGCGAGCCAGGGGGATCCCTCGTGAGCGAGCCGATCTTGGAGGTGCGGGATCTGACGGTGCATCACGGGCAGCTGCGGGCGCTTGACCATATATCGCTGCGGGTGCTGCCCGGCGAGGTCTACGCGATCATCGGCGCGAACGGCGCGGGCAAGTCGACGCTGCTGCGCACGATCGCCGGCCTGCACGCCCCGACCGAAGGCTCGATCCGGTTCGACGGCACGGACGTGACCAGGGTCCGGCCCGAACGCCGGGCCACCGGCGGGATCACCTTGGTGCCGGAAGGACGGCGCCTGTTCGGGTCGCTCAGCGTGGAGGAGAACCTGCAGGTCGGTGCGACCTACGCGCGGAAGGGCCCGTGGACGATCGAGCGCGTCTACGAGCTGTTCGGCTGGATGAAGGACCGCCGGTCCCAGCGCACGGCGCAGCTGTCGGGTGGTGAGCAGCAATCGGTGGCCATCGGCCGGGCCCTGGTCGCCAATCCCCGCGTGCTGCTGCTCGACGAGCTGTCCCTCGGCCTGGCGCCGGTGGTGGTCCAGCGCATCTACGCCATGCTGCCGCAGATCCTGGCCACCGGCCTCACCGTCCTGCTCGTGGAACAGGACGTCAGCCAGGCGCTGCGGGTCGCCTCCCGCATTCAGTGCCTGCTGGAGGGCCACACGACGTTGGAAGGTCGTCCCGCTGAGGTCACCGCCGAGCAGGTCGAGGCGGCCTACTTCGGCCTGACCACGGCCAGCGCTCCGGCCAAGAAAAAGGAGTCCCCGTTATGTTGTGGGTCAACGACATCATCCAGGGGATTTTGACCGGCGGGCTCTACGCGCTGTTCGCCTGCGGGCTGTCACTGATGTTCGGGGTCATGAAGGTGGTCAACCTGGCCCACGGCGACCTCGCGATCGTCGGCGGCTACGTGGCGCTTGGCGTCATCGCGGTCACCCATATCCCGGTGCTCTGGTCGTTCGTGATCGTGGTGCCGGTCATGGCCGCGCTCGGCTATGTGCTGCAGCGCACGCTCATCCAGGCGGCCCTGGACCGCGGCGTGCTCACTACGCTGATCGTGACGTTCGGGCTCTCGGTGGTGATCGAGAACGCGCTGCTGCAGTTCGTCAACGCCAACAGCCACTCGCTCGGGACCGGCAACGCCATCATCACCAGCTCGTTCTCGGTCGGCTCGCATATCCAGATCGCCTACCTGCTGGTACTGATCTTCGCGGTCGCCGTGGTGGTGCTGCTCGGGCTGCAGTACTTCCTGTCCTCCTCGCGGTACGGGCGGATGATCCGGGCGGTCGCCGACGACCGGGAGGCGGCCCAGCTCTGCGGGGTGGATTACCGGCACGTATTCGGCATCGCGGCGGCGATCGCGTTCGCCACGGTGGCGCTGGCCGGGATCGGCTACGGCATGTACTCGCAGTTCGCGCCGACGACGGGCACCGACACGATCCTGCTGTTCGCGTTTGCCGCGGTGGTCATCGGCGGGCTCGGCTCGCTGTGGGGCACGCTGGTCGGCGGCGTGGTCCTCGGCGTGGCCCAGCAGATCGGCGCGCAGATCAACATCTCCGACGAGGTGCTGGCCGGGTACATCGTCTTCCTGGTGGTCCTGGTGGTGCGGCCCCAGGGGCTGACGACACGAAAGGCGCAGGTATGAGCGTGGTGACGGGAACCACGGCCCGTTCGGAAGGAAAAATACGGGTCACCAGGTCACGGCGGAATGTCGCCTGGACTGGGCTCGGCGCGCTGGTCGTCGTCGTGGTACTGGCGCTGTTCCCCTACATCGTGTACGCCGGCACCACCACGATCATGGTGCAGGGCTTCATCGTGCTCACGCTGGCGTGCATGTGGAACCTGCTGGCCGGCTACGCAGGTCTGGTGTCGGTGGGACAGCAGGCGTTCGTGGGGCTTGGCGCTTACTTCGTGCTGATCGTGGCCATCCACGGCGTGTCGCCGTTCGCCGCGCTGCCGGTCGCGGCGATCGGCTGCGGTATCGCCGCGGTGCCGCTGTGGTGGCTGGTCTCCCGGCTGCGCAGCGGGTACTTCGCCATCGCCACCTGGGTGCTGGCCGCCACCGTCATGCTCGTCATCGAGAAGTTCCCCTCGATCGGCGGCGGGACCGGCATGCCGCTGCCTGGCTTGTCCGGCTACGACCCGACCTTGCTCACGGCCGACACCTACTGGGCCGGGCTGGCCGTGACGGTCCTCGCACTGGCCGCCACCTACGGGTTGCTGCGCGGCCGGCTGGGCCTGGTGCTCACCGCCATCCGGGACGACGAAGTGGCCGCCCGCAGCTCCGGCGCCCGGATCGGCGTGGCCCGGATGCTCGTGTTCGTCATCGCCGGGATCGGCTGCGGGGCGGCCGGCGGAGTGCTCGCGATCAGCCAGCTCCAGGTGCAGCCAGGATCGGTGTTCAGCGTGCAGTGGACCGCGGAGATGGCGTTCGCGGTGATCATCGGCGGGCTCGGCACGATCGAAGGGCCGATCCTGGGCACCCTGGTGTACATGGTCCTGCAGCAGACGCTGCAGTCCTACAACGCCTGGTACCTGATCATTCTCGGGCTGGTGGCGATTATCGTCGCGCTGTTCGCCCGCCGCGGCCTGTGGGGCCTCGTCGACGATCACCTGCACGTCCGGCTGTTCCCGGTCGGATACTGGCTCTGGGCGCCCGGCAGCGCAGGGCGCCGGGGACTCCGCCGCCGTACCGGACAGCCCGGCTGATCGGCTGATCTTCAGCTGACGCGCGGCCTGCGCGGAGGCGGGCCGGCCCGGCCGCCGGGGATGCGGCGGCGGACGCGAGAATGAACGGGTGCTGCTCGCTGACATCGCCGGGGTATCGCGGACCGTGGCCGCCACGAGCGCCCGGCTCGCCAAGATCGCCGCGCTCGCGGAGGCGCTGCGCCAGGCCGGCCCGCTGGAGGTACCGATCGCCGTCGCCTACCTGTCCGGCGAGCTGCCGCAGCGCCAGATCGGCGTCGGCTGGGCCGTGCTGAAGGGCGGCTTCCCGGCCGCGGCCACCCCCGCCCTCACCCTCAGCGACGTGGACTCCGGCTTCTCCGCCATCGGCGCGGTTTCCGGCCAGGGCTCGACCGCCGCGCGTAAGGCGCTGGTCAGCGAGCTGTTCGGCCGGGCGACCGCGGACGAGCAGCAGTTCCTTTACGGGCTGCTGTCCGGTGAGCTCAGACAGGGCGCGCTGGAGGGCGTGATGACCGAGGCCGTCGCCCGGGCCGCTTCGGTGCCGGTCGCGGAGGTGCGGCGGGCCATGATGCTGCGCGGCTCGCTGGGGGCGGTGGCCTCGGCCGCGC
>JALYVS010000400.1 GCA_030853115.1 Actinomycetota bacterium | reverse complement strand
GCCCCGACGGGATCGGCCCCGACGCGTCGGCGTTGACCGGGCCGGGGCTGACCGGGCCGGGGCTGACCGGGCCGGGGAGCGGCCTGGCGGTGGTGGTCAGCCACGGCGCCGCGCTGCGGCTCGGCATGTCGCGGCTGCTCGGCATGCCCGAAGAAACCTTCGGCGCGCTCGGGCCGCTGTCGAACTGCTCGTGGTCGGTTCTGGGCCAGCGGCACGGCCGGTGGCGGCTGCTCGAGCACAACGCGGGCACCTTGCCCGAGCCCGTCATCCTCAGCGACGACCGCTGAAAACGTGAACACCACAGACCATTTCGCCGAACGGCCCGGCCCGTACGTATCCGTCACCTGGTACGGTCAGGCCGGTTTTCGCCTCGACGCGGCAGGCTGCCACGTCCTGATCGACCCGTTCCTGACCGACCGGGCCGACCGTTGTTACGCCCCGCCCGCCACCGCGGCGCAGTTCGCCGACATCACGTTCGTGCTCTGCACGCACGAGCACGTGGATCATATGGACCTGCCGTTCCTGCGGGAATTGTGCGCGGTCAACTCCGGCGCCCGGATTGTCGTGCCCGCGCCGGTCATCGACGTCGCGGTCAGCGGCGGCCTGGACCGCGAACGCCTGGTCGGCGCGGTGCCGGGGGAGGAACTGGCCGACGGCGGCGTGATCGTGCACCCGGTGCCCGCGCTGCACGGGCTGGGCGGTGACCAGCCGGTCGTGTACGAGTTCTCCCCGGGCGGCGGCCCGGTCCGGTTCCTCGGTTACGCGGTGGACATCGGCGGCGTCCGGTTCTTCCACGCCGGGGACGGCCTGGTCTACCCCGAGCTGCCCGCCGCGGTGTCCGCCTTGGCTCCCGACGTGCTGATGATCCCCATCAACGGCCGCGACCACATGCGCGAAGCCAACGGCATCGTCGGCAACATGAACGAGACCGAGGCCGCCTGGCTGTGCTCCCAGGTCGACCCCGCCTACGTCATCCCCATGCACTACGAGGCGATCGCCAGCAACACCGGCGACCCCGGCCACTTCACCTCCCTGGTCCGCGAGTCGGCCAGCTCCGCCACCGTCCTGGTCCCCCCGCGTGCTCACCCCCTCTTCCTCGCCCTGCCTTAGCGTGTTAGGAGCCGTCGCAGATGTTCACGCTGAGCGGGACGAACCTGGACTCGCCTGACGCCAATGCGCTGGCCGGCTTCTACCGCCAGCTGCTCGGCTGGACCGTGGTGGTGGACGACCCCGGATGGGTGGTGCTCCGGCCGGCGGCCGGTGGCCATACGCTGAATTTCCAGACCGAGTCACGCTACGTCCGGCCGGCCTGGCCGGCCGGCGCCGGGGATCCGCAGATGATGATGCACCTGGAGATCAGGGTCGATGACCTAGACGCGGCCGTCGCGCAGGCGGTGGCTCTCGGCGCCACCCTCGCCGGATTCCAGCCGCAGCAGGACGTGCGGGTCTGCCTGGACCCGGCGGGCCACCCGTTCTGCCTGTATACCGAGGCCTAGACCCGTCAGCCGCGCCCGGCTACTTTTTCGCCTGGCTACTTTTTCGCCTGGCCAACCCCGACGCGTATACCCCGTTTCTCCCCTCCTTGATTGTTGTCGCGACACCTGTTATTGTAGTCACGACGACAACAATTCAGGAGGCAAGACATGTACTCGTTCACCACTAGCCAGACCATCGCCGGAGATGTGGATCGCGTCTGGAACGTCTGGGCCGATCCGGACCGCTTTCCCGCCTGGGACCCGCGCGAGGAGCGGACCCGCCTGAACGGGCCCTTCGCGGTCGGCAGCACGATCGATTCCAAGCAGAAGGGCAACCCCGCCGGGACGGTAACCATTACCGCTGTGCAAGAACGCCGCCGGTGGACGGCGTCTGGCCCGCTGCCCGGCGGCGAGCTCGTCATCGACCACACGATCACCGCGGCGGGCCCGGGAAGGGTGACCGTCACGAAGCGGTACGACGTGACCGGTCCGCTGACCGCGCTTTTCCGGTTGTATTACGCGCCCAAGGTGCGGCGCGCGATGCCCGCCACCTTCGCCGCGCTCGAGACCGAAACGGCACGCCGTGGCTGAACCACGGGGCCCCCTGCAAAGCCCCGGATTCTGGCTCCATCACGCCGCGCTCACCTGGCGGCGTGAGGTTGACGCCCGTCTCGCGGACCTCGGGCTGACCCACACGCAATTCGATCTGCTGGCGTCGGCCGGATGGCTTTCCCGCGGCCAGTCCCTGCCGACCCAGCAGCAGGTGGCGGACCTGGCCGGCGCGGACCGGATGATGGCCTCCAAGGTAGTCGCTGGGCTGGAACGGCGGGGGCTCCTCGTCCGCCGCCCCCATCCGGCCGACCCGCGGGCCAAGCAGCTGGAACCCACCCCGCCGGGACGCGAGGTCGTCAGGCGGGCCGTCCGGATCGTCGCCGAGGTCGACGAGGCCATCTTCGGACCGCCGGCGGCAGACCGTGATCAGTTGCTGCTCAGGCTGCGGCAACTGGCCGAAACCAGCGAACGCCCGATCGCCTGACGCGTCACCGAACCGCCCGGGCGGCAAAGTCACCACCTCGCGTTTACCCTGAACCTCATGGTTACCCCTCATGACTCCACTCCCGCGGGCAAGCCGCGCGCCCGGGCCCTGCGCGTGCCCTTCGCGGGACGCCCTGGCCCGTGGAACGCCATCACCGATGTGCCCGGCACCGAAGTCGGCTACGTCACGCTGATCGAGGGTGACGCGGTGCGGACCGGCGTCACCGCTATTCATCCCCGCGGTCCGGCCGGGACCGGCGACCCGGTTGCGGCGGGCTTCGAAGCCCTGAACGGCAATGGCGAGATGACCGGCGTCTCCTGGATCAACGAGTCGGGCACGTTCACCGGCCCGGTCGCGATCACCAACACCCATGCGGTCGGCGTCGCGCACGCGGGCATCGTCGCCTGGATGATCAGGCACCACCCGGAGGTCGCGGACACCTGGCTGCTCCCGGTAGCCGCGGAGACCTGGGACGGGTACCTGAACGACATCAACGGTCATCATGTCACCGAGGACACCGTGATCGCGGCGCTGGACGCGGCCCGGTCCGGGCCGGTCGAGGAGGGCTCGGTCGGCGGCGGCACCGGGATGAACTGCTACCAGTTCAAGGGCGGCTCAGGCACGTCCTCCCGGATCGTCGCCTATCCCGGTCAGCAGTACATCGTCGGGGTGTTCGTGCAGGCCAACTTTGGGACCCGCCGGGAGCTGACGCTGGCTGGGGTACCGCTCGGCGCCGAACTCGCCGCCGACAACCCGATGCTCGACTATTTCCTCGCCCCGCCCGGTGGCGGCTCGGTCATCGCCGTGGTGGCGACCAACGCGCCGATGCTCCCGCACCAGTGCCGGGCGCTGGCCCGGCGGGTCACGATGGGCCTGGCCCGTACCGGTACCAGCGGATCTCACTTCTCCGGCGACCTGTTCCTCGCCTTCTCCACCGCCAATCAGGGGGCTTTTCAGCCTGGCCGCCAGACACTCTCCCAGTTGTCGTTCATCCCGTGGGAGAACATCGATCCGTTCTACGAGGCCGTGGTTCAGGCCACCGAGGAAGCCGTCGCCAACGCACTGGTCGCGAACGAGGAGATGACCGGCCGGAACGGTCACCGTACCCCGGCGTTGCCCCGCGACCGGGTCGCCGAGCTGCTAGCCCAGGCCGGACCCCGAATTCGCCTGTCCTAATTCCCCCCTGTCCGAGGTGGTCCCTCGTCCATTTGTCGGGGGTTGGTCACCCCGGTGGCTCGCTGGCCCCCGCGAGCTTTGCGGCTCCCGTGCCTGCGCGGTCTCCGGCCCGGGCCGGCCTAAGGGTCCATCGTGCCGGCCCACGCCGGCACAACGGTTCATCGTGCCGGCCCGGGCCCGTCCCGCGCCGGCCCAGCAACACGATCAAACCGCTGCTGGAGCACCAACGAGCCGCGGCAGCCGGATCGTCGCTGTCAGTGCCAGGTGATAGAAACCGGGGGATGACCCAGCCACCTGCCTTCGACGCCCAACTGGCCACCGGAACCCCCCAGTCCATCCCGGCGGCTGTCGCACTCGACGGCATCGCCGAATTCATCGGCGTCATCCACGGCACCGCCGGCCCCTGGCCGCACGAACCGACCCGGATCGGCCTGCACGCCGCCGAGGGCGAGTCCTGGCTGGTCGACCTGACAGCGTCAGGATCACGCATCATCGACAATCCCCACGAAACCGCCGCCAGCCTGCACGGATCGGCGAGCAACCTCCTGCTCACCCTGCACCGCCGCCTCCCCCTGGACAGCCTGCGAAGCGAGGGTAACCGCGCCACCCCGCAGAACCTCCTGAGCTGGCCCGACCTGGGCTGACGCCCAGCCCGAGGACCCCCGGGAGCCGTCGCCATCTCCCCGGCCCCCAGCAGCGAGATCACGAAATGTGGCTGGAATACCAGCTAGCTACCCCTGTTCTACATACCCCCGTCCTGAACCTTCCCCTGTCCTGAACTTTCCCCCTGTCCTGAATTCTCCGGTCGGCCGAACATCGCCACCGGATTCTCCCAGCAGACCGCGCGCAGCCAATCCTCGCCGAAGCCCAACCGGGTCAGCCCCGCGATCTGCCGCGCATAGGGATAAGGAATGTTCGGGAAGTCGCTGCCCAGCACGATCTTGCCGGCCAGCCCGAGCTCGCGTACCCGCGGCAGCGCCGCGGCCGGGAAGGGCACCATCGCGTCCCAGAATTCGGTGAAGACCATCGTTGTGTCCAGCGCCACCCGCTCGTAGTCCGCGGCCAGCCGGAGGAATGCCTCGTAGTCCGGCGCGCCCATGTGCGCGATGATCGCGGCCAGGCCGGGGTGCCGCGCCAGCACCGAGCCGAACGGTCCGGGCCCGGTGTGCTCCGTCCCGACCGGCGCGTGCCCGGCGTGCACGACTACCGGCGTCCCGGCCTCGGCGAGCAGGCCCCAGACCGGCTCGAGCTGGGGGTCGTCGGGCGGGAACCCCCCGACCTGCAGGTGAATCTTGAAGATGCGCGCTCCGGCATCCAGCGCCTGCCGAACGTACTGTTCCACCCCCGGCTCGGGGTAGAACGTGGCCGACGGCAGGCACTCCGGGGTGTCCCGCGCGAAGGCCAGCGTCCACTCGTTCAGGTCGGCGGCCATATCCGGCTTGTGCGCGTAGGTCAGCGCGCTGAACATCCGTACGCCCATGCCGCGCAGGTGCGCGACCCGGTCGGCGTCGCTCCACTTGTACTGGATCGGCCAGCTGACCCCGACCAGCGGCCCGGCGGCGTCGAAGTACTCCCAGACCCGGCGCAGCATCCGCGGCGGCAGGAAGTGCGTGTGGATATCGGCCAGCCCGGGCAGGCCGAGCGCCTGGCAGAAGGCCGGGATATCCGCGTCCTCGGCCGGAGACAGCATGTCGTCCATCCCATGATTCAACCTGAAATCCCGCCTGGATCTGTATCAGGACCCGGACCGGCCTCTCCTTAGTGATGCGGGGACGGCCACCACGGCCGTCCGTCCCGCGGGGGGCGCGGTAACGCGGCGACGGAGGTGCCTTGCGGGGGCCCCTCCG
>JALYVS010000399.1 GCA_030853115.1 Actinomycetota bacterium | reverse complement strand
CCGCCACGCTGGCGCTGATCGCCCGGCTCCGGGCGGGAGACGGCGAACCGGCGGTTCCGGTAACGCGCCGTGTCGCCCCGGACGGGCATGAGATCCTTGTCGACCTGGCCACGGTGCCGTTCGGCGCTGGGCGGCACGCGTGCCCCGGTCAGGCCCTGGCGTTGCACCTGGCCGACGCGGAACATCAGTGAATCCGGACATCCACCTGACCGCAGGCGCACCCAACCTCACCACTCGGACACGGGAACCGCCGTTCGGCGCGACCGATCAGTGGTCCCTATGGCCATCCGCGCTGCGCCCGAACTGGTTGTTCCGGATGGGATCGGTCATCGCGGCCGCCATGGGGTAACGCCTGGCGGGGGCGGCCGGGAACGAGATTGGCTACTGGCCGTGGCGGGTTCTGATTCGGTTGCCGTGATCTTGGCTGTGAGGTCGATCAGGTACCCCATATAGGGCACGTCTGCGGGAATCTTCACCGGGCGGCTCTTGCCGGACGCCCTTGAGCAGGCACGGGTCCGAGCTGCACCGTTCTCGTAGAAGGTTCACATGTGAGATAGCTCGGGCGGCGTCCGTCGGCGCCCCTGCACACGGCCGGCTGCCTGGCAGCTACAAGGAGTTGATAGCAGCGAGGTAGGCCGCGTTCAGGCGCTCGCGAACGCCCGGTGATCGCGCTGGGGATTCGGAGCCAAGGTGCGAGCGGCGAAGCTCGTCAATGAACTCTTGCCAGAGCGCGGGGCCGCCTTGTTCGAGCAGCTCGGCGCGAACGCGCAGCGCGCGGCTCGTGGGCCGGTGACGAAGTCCCCAGCTGCCGAGCTGCGCGAACACGGGTACGAGCTGGATCGCGGGTTCGGTCAGGCTGTAGCGCGCCCGCTGGCCGGCTCGCGTGTCCTCGCGGCTGAGCAATCCCGACTTGACGAGTCGCTTGAGTCGGTCGGCGAGAATATTTGAGGCGATCCCCTCTTCTGAGCCGGCCTGCAGCTCCCGGAAATAGCGGCGGTCTGCGAAGGCGATGTCGCGGAGGACGAGCAGGCTCCAGCGATCGCCGAACACCTCGATGGTGGCGTTGATCGGGCACCCCGACCGCGGCTGATTCGCTTCGTCCATACTGCTTGCATTCTACCACCGCTAGGTACTAGCGTCTCGACAAGCGGTTGCAAACCACAAGCGGAAGGGGCCGCCGTGCTGGGGCAGGTCGCGGAGGGCGTGCTGATCCACCAGAGCGAGTTCTGCCAGAGCAACGCCGTTGTCGTGCAAGGCCAGGCTGGCGTGTTGCTCATCGACCCTGGGATACAGGGCTCCGAGATGACCTGCCTTGCGAACGACCTGTCCGATGCGGGCCAGACCGTTGTGGCGGGCTTCTCGACGCATCCTCATTGGGATCATGTGCTCTGGCACGCCAGGTTCGGCTCGCGCCCCCGTTACGGCACAGCCCGCTGCGCGGCTACTATCCGAGATCGGCTGTCGGGTCCGCATTGGAAGGACAGCATCGCCGGGTGGATACCGCCGGACATCGCCGGGCAGATATCTTGGGACCTGTTTGGCCTCATTACCGGTCTGCCCGCCGGAACTGCGCGGATTCCCTGGGATGGCCCTCAAGCCCGGATTATCGAGCATCAGGCGCATGCCGCGGGCCATGCGGCGCTGCTGATCGAGGAGCGCGGGGTTCTCGTCGCCGGCGACATGCTTTCTGATGCCCTGATTCCGATGCTCGACCTGAACGACACCGCCGACCCGATCGAGGACTACCTCGCCGCGCTGCAGCTGCTCGAGGGCGTGGCGGACGACGTCGGTGTCCTCGTCCCCGGCCACGGGTCCATCGGCGGAGCTGATCAGGTACACGCACGGATCGACCAGGATCGCGCGTACGTGCACGCCTTGCGTGAGGCCCATGTTCCCAGCGACCCGCGGGTCGGCCCATCGGCCACGTACGGTAAGGATTGGCTGCCTGGCGTGCACGAACGGCAACTCCAGCGCCTCGCCCGAAGAAGAGAGCGCGACGGGACGCCCGGCTAGCGATCGGCTTGCGGGACGCCGTGGCGTAGTCCTGAGTGCCGCTCACCGTTCCCCGGCTGAGACACCCGCGATGGCCGCGGCGGCTCGGGTCTACCGATGAGATCGCGACCCGGCGGTGCAGGTATGAGCAGAACGAACGGACTGCCGAGAGGATTTGATCATGTCCACCGCAGAGACTTGGCCGAGCGCCGGCAGTACGATCGCCGCGCCCATGGCGGACACGGAAGGGCAGACCGCCGCGGGCAAGGTGCTTTGGCACTTCACGATGTCGCTGGATGGGTTCGTAGCGGGGCCGGGCCACGCGATGGACTGGATGACGGGATTCTCGGTGCGCCCCGGCCTTATCGAGGAGTACGTCCAGACCACTGGCGCCGTGCTGGGTGGACGAGACGGCTGGGACGCCTTCGATGGTGCTCGCCCGTACGGCGGCGCCTGGGACGGGCCAATCTTCGTGCTCACCCACCACCCCGGGGACGCAACGCCCGCCGACGATGTCACGTTCCTCAACTGCGGCCCGGTAGAGGCGGTGCGGATCGGGCTGGAGGCGGCCGGCGGCAAGAACCTCGAAGTGTTCTCGCCGACCATCGGCCGTCAGCTCCTCGAACAAGGGCTGATCGACGAGATCGACCTGCACATCGCACCGATCCTGCTCGGCCAGGGCATCCGCCTCTACGACAACCCCGGCCGTGAGCCCATCCGCCTGCACCGGGTCGGCGAAGGCGATCCCACGGCTGCGGTGAACGTCCGGTACCACCCCCAACCAGGTAGACCGAACGCAATCTGGCGCACTGAGTTAATCCCTTTACGGCGCGCACCGAGAGGTAGTTCCGGGCAGCACGATAGAACAGATAAGGGCGATCGGCCGTTGGGCGCCGGTCATGAGTGAGACTTACCGGCCGCACTTAATCGGCGCTATACGGGTGATCTTTGTCAAGTTCAGGGTGCCGGTCTTGCTGATCATGGTGTCGGTTGCCCCGAGGAGTTCTTCGCCATCGCTGGCTCCGAGGAGGAAGGCAAACCGGTGCAGGTCGGCGCGGAGGGTGCTGGTGTTGTAGGCGGGGTGGCCGATGAAGGCGGTGAAGCTGTCGGCGAGGATGTGTTCCTGGCGGCCGGATAGGCCATTCGGTGAGCAGGGCTAGCGTCTCGGCGAGCTCGGCTGCGTCGGCGGGATCGACGGGGATGCCGGGCATGGGGGTCAGCTCCGTCCGGTGCCGGTGGTGGCGGGTTAAGATTCGGCGCGCTGGATGAGGCCGTCGAACAAGGCGGCCCGGTCGGTCTGCCCGTGGTCGCGGGCGTGATCGCGCTGGCGGGTGAGGATGGGCAGGAATTCGGGTCCGGTGCGGAAGTAGGCGCAGGTCTCGCAGGCGGATTCCATGCGGCACTCGAGTTCGGCGGGGCGTCCGCACATTCCGTTGCCGAGCATGCGGGCGTGGGTTTCGCGGCGAAGGCGGGCCATGCCGGTGGTCTCGTAGTCGGCGGGCAGAGCGGGCGGCTGGCCGTAGAGGGCGTCGATCTTGGCGCTGACCGCGGCGTATTCGTCGGCGACGACCCGGTTGGCGATCCGCTCTGGCGGAGTCAGATATCACAACTGTCTGAATGCCTCTGCGTCGGGTCAGCCACGCTGGTGAGATCCGGGTCGTCTGGGCTGATGCCGTACTGGGTCAGCCAGGAGATCAGGTCCTCCCGGGGGGTGACGGCCAGGCGTCCGCCGGTGAATCGCGGGTCGTCGGTTACTTCGGCGTGGACATAGTCCGGAGGCTGGAAGGCAAGCATCTCCGCATCGGTGCCGAACTCGGCCTCACCGGTGACCAGGCCGTGCAGCGGCGGGTCGAAGACGTCGATGCCGAGCGGCGGGATGCTGTAGCGGGTCTTGGCGAGGCGCTGTCCTGGCAGCGCGGCGACCAGCTGGTCGTGCTCGGCCTTGGACAGGTAGATGCTGGTGATCAGGCCCTGGACCGGGCCGGGCTGCGCGGCGGGGATCTTCTGGGTGAGCTTGTACTGGTCGCCGCCGGGCCGGAGGACGCACCGCAGGCGCAGGCTGGTGCCGATCAGGTAGTGATCGATGATGTTGCGGCCGTGGGCGGGCTGCTCCCCGGAGGGCAGGCCGGTGAGCAGGAACCGCCGTTCCCGTTCGATGCGGGCGTACTTTCCGGGGACAAGTTCGGGATCCGGGAATGGCATGGCTGGCTGAGCTTCCTATTTGGTGGGCGAGGGTGCCATGGTTCGGCGGCTGACGTCGGCGGCGTAGGCGGCCCAGTCGCCGGCGGAGGCACGCTGCCAGGCGACGGCGACTGTGATGTGGATGCCGAGCATACGGGCCAGGACGGCGGCGGGCAGGTCGGTGGCGAGCTGGAACAACGCGGTGGAGCGGGCCTGGCCGGGGCGGATGCCGTGCTCGCGGAGGCGTTCGGCCAGGCGGTAGGAACTGATCGGGCGTCCGGGCTGCCCGCCGGGGAACAGCCAGGCCGAGGTGCCGTCATCGCCGATGGCGGCGTGGCCCCGGCGGGAGGCGAGCAGCTGCCGGACGAGGCCGGCGAGGGGCTCGGGCAGGACGACGGGCTCGCGGCCAAGGCTCAGCCGTACTCGCCGGTCATCGGCGTGGACGTGGCCGAGGGTGAGGCGGCTGATGACCGAGGGCCACTGGGCGTAGAGGAGGGACGAGGAGCCCCGCCACGCGGTCTTCGGGATCGAGGCTGTCGTCGTGGAGCAGCCGTCGCGCCTGGTCCCAGCGTGCCTCGGTGTCAATGACTCCGGACGGGCCGCCCCAGCGGGTGGCGGGGAAGTCCAGGCTGGTCAGTTTCTGTTTCGTGGCCCAGCGGATGAAGTGCCCGGTCTCGCGGCGGTAGCGGGCCTGGCCGCCGGTGATCCAGGCATCCAGGTCGTTTTGCCTGCAGGCCGCCAGGGTGAGATCCCGGGCGGTGAGCCAGTCCAGGAACGCGATCGCGGCCTTGACGTGCTGGCGGACGCCAACCAGCTGGTCGTGGGTGGTGTCGGCGCTTCCGGTGCGTCGGCGCAGGCGCCGCAGCAGGTGCCAGACGGCGTAGTGATGCAGCATGTGCTGCTGGCCGGGGTCGCCGCAGCCGCCGGTCACGGTGGTGATCCAGCGTTCCAGCCGGGCCATCTGCTCATCGCGGCGGGGCAGCGTCCCGATGGCGACCAGGACGCTGCGCAGGTGCTCGACCGGCTTGCCGGGAGGCAGTGCGTCGAGGGTGGCGTGGGTGAGCTCGCTTTCGGCGTCCAGGTTCTGGAGGATCGAGGGGGCGGCGCTCTTGTCCAGCCAGGCCGTGACCGTGCCGGGCCGTTCGGTGCTCGTGAGTGCCTGGTAGAGGGCGCGAAGGCGCGGGCGGATCTCGCCGGTCTCGTCGCCGAGCAGCTCACGCAGCCGCCGGTCGGTGGCGCACCGGGCGCACCGCCCGGCGTGGATCCGGCCGGCTTCGCCGCAGGCCGGGCAGCTGGTCCAGAAGCCGGCGTCGGAACGAGTGCAGGTGGCGCACAGCGGCTCGGCCCTGGTACCGCCACGGACCCGGCC
>JALYVS010000398.1 GCA_030853115.1 Actinomycetota bacterium | reverse complement strand
GGGCTGGTCCCGGCGGGGGTCGGCGCCTGGCTCGGCGCGGCCGCCGTCGGCATGGTGGTCCGGGTGGTGTCCGGGCAGGGCACCGCGGTCGCGTTCGTCGTCGTCGCGCTGGCTTTCCTGGGCCTGTTCCTGCTCGGCTGGCGGCTAGCGGCGCGGCTGGTGAAGCGGCGGGCCGGACCTTGACAGCGGAGAGCGTTGCTTCTAAAGTCTTAGTTAGCTAGTGCTTTAAGTTGCAAGCGAGCGGAAGGCACGCGGTCACGTGATCAGCTTCCGGGTGGACAGCCGGTCGGTGACGCCCCCTTACCTGCAGATCGTCCAGCAGGTCAAGCAGGCGCTGCGGATGGGCATCCTGGATGTAGGAGACCAGCTCCCCACCGTGCGGGAGGCCGTCGCGGCCACCGCGGTCAACCCCAACACCGTGCTGAAGGCCTACCGCGACCTGGAGCGTGAGGGCCTGGTCGAAGCCCGGGCCGGTCACGGCACGTTCGTGCGGCACCGGCCGGCCGGCCCGCCGCCCGGCATCCACGCCCGGCTGGGCCGCAGCCTGGCTGGGTGGGTCACCGAAGCCCGCAAGGCCGGGCTGGACGACGAATCGATGGAATCACTGCTGCGGGTGGCGCTGCGAGCCGAAACCGACGAGGAGATCGCATGATCACCGAGAAAGCGATTCCCGCCGCCGCAGCCGCGGTCCGGACCAGCGAGCTGTCCAAGCGTTACCGGCGGGTCTGCGCCCTGAGTGACTGCACCATCGCCGTCCCCGAAGGCCGGATATCCGCGCTGATCGGCCCGAACGGGGCCGGCAAGACCACCTTGCTGCGCCTGCTGGCCGGGCTGACCAAGCCGACCGCGGGCGAGGTGACCGTGAACGGCGGCACCCCGCGCCAGGATCCAGCCTTCCTGGCCGGCATCGGATACCTGGGCCAGGAGATCCCGCTGTACCGGCGGCTGTCCGCCGAGGCTCACATCCAGGCGGGGGCGCACCTGAACCCGCGCTGGGACGGCGAGTCGGTGCGCGAGCGGCTGACGGCGCTGACCATCCCCCTGAACCGCGCGGTGGGAACGCTGTCCGGGGGCCAGCGTTCGCAGGTCGCGCTGGCGCTCACGCTCGCCAAGCGGCCCAGGCTGCTGCTGCTCGACGAGCCGGTGGCCGCCCTCGACCCGCTGGCCCGCCGGAACTTCCTGGCCATCTTGGCCGACGCGGTCGCCGCGGGCGACCTGACCGTGGTGATGTCCTCGCACCTGGTCGCCGACCTGGAGCGGGTCTGCGACCACATCGTGATGCTGGCCGCGTCGCGGGTCCAGCTGTGCGGCGACATCGAGGACCTGCTGGCCGAGCACCAGCTCCTGGTCGGCCCGCGTAAGGACACCTCGGCGATCGAGCGCGACCACCGGGTCGTGCAGGCGAGGCGGACACCGCGCCAGACCACCCTGCTCGTCCGGCGGAACGGTCCGGTCACCGACCCCGCGTTCCAGGCCAGCGACGTCAGCCTGGAAGAAGTCGTGCTCGCCTACATGGGGCAGGACGCACCGCCGGCCCTGGCCCACCTGAGCTCGATCGGAGAGAACCAATGACCTGGCTCCTGTGGCGGCTGAACCGCACGCAGCTGTACATCGCCACGGCGCTGCTGGCCGCGTTCACCGTCCTGCTGCTGGTCACCGGCCTGCAGATGGCCTCGCAGTACCACTCCGCCGTTACCGCCTGCGCCGCGAGCCACAGCTGCGCGAACCTAGCCGGCACGCTGTTCCTGGGCAGCCACGCGGTGGGCTTCCTCGTAATCATGACGCTGGGGGTGCCGGCCCTGATCGGGCTGTTCTGGGGCGCGCCGCTGGTGGCCTCGGAGTTCGAGACCGGCACCGGCCAGTTCGCCTGGATGCAGACCGTCACCCGCAAACGCTGGCTCGCGGTCACGACCGGCTGGACGCTGCTGGCCGCGGCCGCCTGGGGCGGCGCCGTTTCGGCCCTGGTGACCTGGTGGTCCGGCCCGGATAACGCCTTGCAGCTCGATCAGTTCAAGCCAGGCCGGTTCGACATCATGGGCATCGTCCCGGTGGGCTACGCGCTGTTCGCGATGGCGCTCGGATTGTGCGCAGGCGCGCTGCTGCGCCGCACGATGCCCGCGCTGGCCGTGACCCTCGGCGGGTTCATCGCCGTGCGCGCGGTGATCACGCTATGGCTCCGCCCGCACTACATGAGCGCGGTCACCGTCACCCACAAGCTGCTCAGCGGGTACGCGCCTTCGGGGTCGTACTGGCAGCTCACGCAGGGCATCTTCAACCCAGCGGGGCAGGTCGTGCCGGTGGCGGACGGACTCGCTATCGACGGTATTCCCGTCGGCTCCCTGCCGGGAGCGTGCGTGGCGTCCGCGACCGGGGCCGTGCGCCCCACCCCGTCCTGCCGGCAGGCCCTGGACGGCTTTCATGCGTTCATCACCTACCAGCCCGCCAGTCGCTACTGGGCGTTTCAGGGCATCGAGCTCGGCGTGTTCGCGGCGCTGGCCGCCGCCCTCGTCGCCGTGACCGCGGTGGTGGTGCTCCGTCGCGACGCGTAGCCGCCCGGCTGGCCGTGCGCGGCAGTCCATCGTTTAGTAACAGATTGGTAACGGGAGCCGTGAGGACTTCACGGCGGCGGTTTGGCCGGTCATGCTCGTGTATGCGCGTACGTATGCGCATACACGGAAGGCGCCCCGGTGCACGAGCGGCCCGGCCTGAACAGGCCCAGCGGGGACCGGCCCAGCGGGGACCGGCCGGTTTCCGGTCGGCCTAACGTCTACGCGGTGGCCAGGCGGGCCGGGGTATCGACCGCTACCGTGTCCCGGGTGCTGGCCGGACGTGAGCGGGTGCTGCCCGGCACCAGGGACAAGGTGCTCACCGCGGTCGCCGACCTCGGATACGTGCCGAGCGGCGCGGCGAAGGATCTCGCGGCCCGCCGCACCGGGGTGCTCGGCTTGTGCTTCCCGGACCTGGTCGGTGACCAGGACATCGTCCAGAACGACTCCGGTTACTGGTACGACGAAGTGATCCGCGGGATGGAGCGCTCCGCCCGCCGCCACGGATACGCCATGCTCATCGCGGCCAGTCACCACAGCGACGACGGCCGCCTGGTGCTGAGCATCGCCGGGCGATGCGACGGCCTGGTCGTGCTGGCCCGCACCGCGCCGTTCGCGATGATCGAGCACGTGGCGACGCGTATTCCGGTCGTGCTGATGGCAACCCAGCGCGACTCGGTCACCGGCGGCACGGACGACGGCGACCGCGGGATCGACTACCTGACCGTGGCCAACGAAGCCGGGGCCTATCAGGTGACCTCGCACCTGGCCGACGTGCACGGCTACACCGGCATCGGCTTCGTGGCCGGGCCGCCCGACTCACCGGACTCCGCGAGCCGGTTCGACGGGTTCCGCCGGGCCATGGCGGGCCGGGGGGCGGACCGGCCCCCCTATCACAGTGATTTCACCACCGCGGGCGGCCGCCGGGTCGGCGAGCAGATCATCGCCGCCGCAGAGGTACCCCGGGCCCTGGTGTGCGCCAACGACCAGACGGCGATCGGGGTCATCGCGGCCCTGCAGCACACGGGCCTGGCCGTACCGGGTGACGTCGCGGTCACCGGTTTCGACGGCATCCAGCTCGGCCGCCACCTGCGGCCCGGTCTCACCACCGTGGTCCAGCCGATGGCAGCGCTCGGGGACACCGCGGTGACGATGCTCACGGACCGGATCGACGGCGCCGCGCCGCCGCAGCGCACGGTGGAGCTGCCGGTGCGCCTTGAGGTCAGGGACAGCTGCGGCTGCCCACACTAAGGGCCGCATGAGGGCCGCATGAGGGCCGCATGAGGTGTAAGGAGGAACGATGAAGTTCATGAGGTACTGGTGGATTGCCGTTGTGCTCATCATCGCGCTGCTGGCCCCGCTGCAGCAGGCGTACGCCGGCAGCCGGGTCCCGGCGGCCGGGGTGAGCCGCTATGACGGGCTGAGCCGGGCCCAGCGGGCGAACCTGCTGTCCATCGCCCGCGACACGTGGAAGTTCTACGACCTGGACGTCGACCCGGCGACGAACCTGCCGATGGATAACATCACCTTCGCCGGCGGCTCGGCCGCCCCCACCAGCTACGGCCGGTACACCTCCGCCGCCAACATCGGGGTTTACCTGTGGGCGGTGATCTCAGCCCGGGACCTGCGCCTGATCAGCGAGGCTCAGGCGCGCGCCCGGGTGGAGGCCACCCTCGCCGAGGTGCAGCAGCTGCCGCGGTACGACGGCTTCCTCTACCAGTGGTACGACACCACCGACGGCAGCGTGCTGAGCAATCCCGGCCAGGCGGCCTGCCCGGCCGGGGCCGCCCCGGCCTTTACCAACTGCTTCTTCGTTTCCAACGTGGACAACGGCTGGTACGCCTCGGGGCTCATCGTGGTCCGGCAGGCCATGCCGGAGCTGGCCAGCCTGGCGGACAGCCTGATCGCGCCGATGAACTTCGGGATTTTCTACGACAACCGGGCGCAGACGCACTGCAACACCAACCCGGCGATCACCGGGAACCAGCCGACCGGCCAGATGTACGGCGGGTACTACGCCGGGCTGCCGCCCGATGCGGGCACCAACTACACGCACTACTACCACAACGGCGCCCTGTACAGCGATCCGCGCATTTCCGCCTACGTCGGCATGGGCCTGCACCAGCTGCCGGGCGACGTGTGGTGGCGCAGCTGGCGGGAGCTGCCGCCGCCGGCTCCGTTCGCGGACTGCCAGAGCACCGACCCCGACTTCTCCTGGCAGGGGCAGTGGCCGATGGCCGGCTACTGGCAGACCTACACCGACCCGCAGTCCGGGCAGAAGTTCCCGGTCTGGGAGGGGCACTACACCTACCCGGGCTCGGACCTGACCTTCATCCCCACCTACTCCGGTGGCATGTTCGAAGGACTGATGCCGAACGAGATCGTGCCTGAGACCAGCTGGGGCACCCGCAGCTTCGGTCTCGCCGACATCCGTACCGCCCAGGTCCAGATCAAGTACGCCACCCAGCAGCTGCACTATCCGGTCTGGGGGATGTCGCCGTCGAGTACGCCCGACGATACCGGCGGCTACGGTGGGTACGGCGTCGAAGGCCTGACGTTCCCGTATTTCGGGGTGGGCGCCAATGCGAGCCATCCGAACGAAGGTCTCTCGCAATGCCACGGCTGCGCTACCGAAGATGTCGTCAGCCCGCACGCGTCCTTCCTCGCGCTGGACGTCGCGCCCCGGCAGGCTTACACCAACATCGCGGCCCTGCGCAGGCTGTATCCCGGACTGTACGGGCCGGCCGGGTTCTTCGACGCGGTGAGCCCGGTCACCGGCGCGGTCGGCCACCGCGACCTGGTGCTCGACCAGTCACTGATCATGGCGTCGCTGGATAACGCGCTTCACGACCGCGCGCTCCAGCGTGACTTCGCGCGCGATCCGGTTTCCTGGGCGGCGCGGACCTACTTGTCGCTTGAGACCATGTCGCTGTCCCGGGGATGACGGTTCCCGGCCAGCATCGCGCGCAGGCTCGCGCCGACTGGGACCAGCGCGTCGGCCGGCGCCAGGGTCCGGGACTGGACGGCGGTCC